>DASRXR010000507.1:0-16465 GCA_035687405.1 Polyangiales bacterium | reverse complement strand
TCCTCGACTGACCGCATGTGATTGTCGACTACGATCGCGCGTTCGACAGTCAGACCCGCGGTCAGACCGATCTCACTGTTCGGTTTGATGCCGGCCGCCACGACGATCAAGTCGCAGTCGAGCGTCGAGCCGTCTTTGAACTCGAGCCCAGTCACCTTTCCCGTGTCGTCGAGTCGAATCGACGTCGTCGCCTTGTCGGTATGCACTCGAATGCCCATCGCCTGCATGGCATTGCGAACCATCACGGCGGAAGTCTTGTCGAGCTGCGCATTCATCAAGAACGGCGCGAGGTGAACGACGTGCACTTCGCAACCGTGCGTCAGCAAGCCTTTCGCAGCCTCGAGGCCGAGCAAGCCACCGCCGATCACCGCCGCACGTTTTACCGCCTTCGCTGCGGTCACGATCTCGCGGCAGTCGTCGAGCGTCCGGAAGCCGAACACGTTGTGTCGCAGCGCGTTGCCGCCGTTGTACACGTTCTTGATCGGCGGGATCATTGCGCGACTTCCCGTCGCGATGATCAAGCGGTCGTACCGCACCTCCGTTCCAGACGTGCAGTGAACGACCTTTCCGAAGCGATCGATGCGTTCGGCGCGCGTCCCAGCCAGCAGCTCGATACCGTTCTCCGCGTACCACGGCAAACTGTTCAAAAAGATTTCGGTCGGATCCTGCGAACCGTTCATGACGTTCGAGAGCAGGATTCGGTTGTAGTTGCCGTAGGGCTCGTCGCCGATCATCGTGATCAGAAAGCGCGATGCCCCGCCGCGCGCGAGGATCTCCTCGACCGCACGCGCGCCGGCCATGCCGTTGCCGATCACTACCAAACGTTCTTGAGGCATCGTCAATCGAGCTCCAGCAAGCCGACATCGAGCACGAACGATCCGACCGAACCTTTCGGTGCGGCGAACCAGACCTCGAGCTTGCTCTCAGGAAAGACGTCTTCGACGACTGCGAGCGGTACGTGCACGCTCGCCTTCGCGCCGATCGGGAAGTAGCGCATCGGCTTCCCGTCGCGCATCAGCACCACGTACACCATCTCGTCGAGCGAGTTACCCGCTCGGAAGTAGATGAACTGCGCGCGCTTGTCGGGGGGAACCGAGTACGCAGCTTTGCTTCCGAGAGCGGCAGGCGAATCGAGGCCCCTGCCCTCGAACGGAAACACACCGAAGATGAAGCGTGGCGTCGGATTCATGCTGATATCTCCTCAAATGGGCCTCGCCCGTTCGATCCGCACTGCAGCAACTTGAATTCTGGGATCTTCGAGACCGCGCCGACCGTGAGCGAGCTCGCGCGACCGGCGCCGGCCCAGTGAAAGGGCACGAACAGCACGCGCCGCGTCCGCGTACCGGACTGATACTGCGAGAGCACATCGCTCGCTTGCAGAACAACACGCGACCTTCGTGCGCTTGCTGAACTCGCAAAGAGTTCAGTTGGCCCTTGGTCACGACCCGCATTGTCGGAGCAGATCGTCACAAGGACGGTCTTATGCTTTTGACGTGTCCAGCATGTATCAGTCCCTGAACATCCCGGATCAGGCGGCTTCGTGTTTCAACTAAAACTCACAGGCGATCTCACATCACAGCTGCACGAGTGGATGACGATCGATGACTTCGTAGCGCGCCGACGGCCTGCCGAGCACCGATCGCACGAGCAGGAGCTCGTCGATGCGCGTCGAGATCGAGACGCTCGCGAGCTCCGCGATCGCAGCCGTCAGCTGCAGAGGCTGTCTGCTTCGCGCGACGGTCAGATGCGGAGTGAACTCGCGCTCCTCTTTCGTGAACCCGAGCGCATCGAGCTTCGGGTCGAGTCGATTCGCGAGCGTTCGCAGCTCTGTCGCACCATCCGTGACTCCCACCCACAATACGCTCGCTCGGCGCGGGCTTGGAAACGCACCCGCGCCCGCGAGCGCCAGGCCGAACGCCGGAGTGTGCGCGCACGCGTCGCGACAGACCTCACCGATCGGCCCGACCGCCTCACTGCCGACCGACCCGAAAAACCGGAGCGTCAGGTGCAGCTTCTCTGGATCGGTCCAGCGCAGCCGTTCACCGACCGCGCCGGTTCGCACCGAAACCAGCCGGGACTCCAACGCCTCGAGCGCCACGAGATCGGGCCGCACAGCCAAAAATAGCCGTAGTTTCGACGAGGGCGGATTCGTCACGCGCCTGTGAACTACCGCTCCCCCCACTTTCTTTCCACAAAAAGCGCGGCCGTGTCGATCCGGTCGAGGCACCGGCGTCTATCTCGTAGAGCCCAGCAAGCGGGCTCTCCAGGAGACCTGATGCTAAATCCTACCGAGTCGACGTCAGGCAGGGTTCAGAAACCCCGGCGCCCACGGGCCCAAGCTGCGATGGAAACAGTCGATCGAAAGCGAGTTCTTCTCGACGGGCCGTTCACGGAGACGAAAGAGCTCTGGGTCGGCGACCGGCCTGCGCGCGACGTGGGGGCCTATGCGACCGTAAACGGGCTTCGCATGTACCACGAGGTCCACGGGCGCGGCCGCCCCGTCGTGCTGCTGCACGCGGCGCTCTCGAACATCGAATCGGGCTTCGGAAAGATCGTCCGCGCGCTCTCGACGACCCGCAAAGTGATCGCGATCGAACAACAAGCGCACGGTCGCACGGCCGATATCGATCGGCTGCTCACTTACGAGCAGATGGCCGATGACGCGGCCGAGCTGCTGCGGAAGCTCGACATCCGGCAGGCTGACTTCTTTGGTTTCAGCATGGGTGCGGCGGTCGCACTGGTCGTCGCAGCGCGTCATCCGGGCGTCGTGCACAAGCTCGCGGTCGTCGCCGCGAGCAGTCATCCCGACGGCTACGACCAAGAACTGCTCGGGATGCTGTTTCGGGTCACTCCGGAGTCGGATTTCCCGCCGGAGATCAAGGCCGCGTTTCTCCGCGGCGGCACCTCGCCCGACCAGTGGCCGGCGGCAGTGAAGCGCATCCATCAATCGTTCACGACCTATCGCGGCCTGCGGCGCGAGCAACTCGCGTCGATTCGTGCCCCGACGTTGGTGATCGGCGGCGAGTACGGCGTCGTGAACCTCGATCACACGCGTGAGCTCGCGCGCCTCGTGCCGAAATCGCGGCTCGAGGTGTTTACGGGGGACGATCACGACCCGCGAATCGTGGAACGTGCTGCCGCTTTGGTACCCGGCTTTTTGGACGCGTAGAACACGCGGGCGCTAGCTCGGCTTGCCACTCGGTCCGGGTCTGCGCTACCTGCCTGGCGTGTCGGTCCACGAGGCGCACCAAGCCATTCACGCAATCTTTCGGAGTGAGTCCGGGCGGCTGATCGCGCGGCTCACGCACATGCTGCGCGACGTCGGTCTCGCAGAAGAGCTCGCCCAGGATTCGCTGCTGGCTGCGCTCGAGCGCTGGCCCGAGGCCGGTGTGCCCGAAAATCCCGGAGCTTGGTTGATGGCTACGGCGAAGCGCCGCGCGATCGATGAGATGCGGCGAAAGAAGCGACAGGAGCGCGGGCGCAGTGAGCTCGAGCTGCGCGAGCACGACATGCCGGATCTCGACGCATTGTTGGACGACGACATCGGAGACGACTTGCTGCGGCTCGTCTTCACGTCGTGTCATCCGGCGTTGTCGACCGATGCGCGCGTCGCGCTCACGCTGCGCTTGATCGGCGGGCTCACGACGGACGAAATCGCGCGCGCATTTCTGATGCCGGAGCCGACCATCGCGCAACGGATCGTACGTGCAAAGCGCACGCTCGCCGAAGCACAGGTGCCGTTCGAAGTTCCGGCGGGGCCAGAGCTCGCCGGGCGACTGTCGTCGGTGCTCGAGGTCGTGTACTTGATCTTCAACGAAGGCTACTCGGCGACGGCCGGCGAAGATTGGTTGCGACCGGAGCTCTACGAGGAGGCCCTGCGCCTCGGCCGATTGCTCGCGGAGCTGACACCGAACGAGCCGGAAGTGCACGGCTTGCTCGCGCTGATGGAGATTCAAGCGTCGCGCAGTAAGGCGCGCGTGAATGCGAGTGGCGATCCCGTGCCGCTCGTCGAGCAAGATCGCGCGGACTGGGACCGAGACGCGATCGTGCGCGGGCTCGCAGCGCTCGAACGTGCTGCCGCTTTCGGCGGCACGCGAGGCCCGTACGCACTGCAAGCTGCAATCGCGGCGTGTCACGCGCGACCGGCGAGCGCCGAGGAAACGGATTGGACTGAGATTGCCGACCTCTACGGAGCGCTCGCCGCGTGTTCGCCTTCACCCGTGATCGAGATCAATCGCGCTGTTGCGGTGTCGATGGCGTGTGGTCCGGCCGCCGCCTTGCCGCTCATCGATGCGCTGGTGTCCGAGCCCGCGCTCCGCAGCTACCACCTTCTGCCGGCCGTGAGAGGGGACCTGCTGTACAAGCTGTGCCGATTCGACGAGGCGCGCCAGGAGTTCATCCGCGCAGCCGAGCTGACTCGGAACGTACGCGAGCAAAACGCGCTGCTGCGGCGCGCGGCCGAGTGCTCGAACGTGCTATCTACCTGACGAGTGGTTACTGAGGCAGAACCAGTTGCCGCGGCGAACGCGACGGTGTCGATCACTGCGATCACGCCGTTTTTGCGCCTGCTCGAGGAATCGGGAAACGACGTAGTCATGCGTGCGGTCGACGCGGGTGAAGCGGCATTTGCTCGCTGGTCGATCGAACCCGAATCGTTTCTGAATCCGACGCTGCGCTTGCCGCACGACCTCGTGATCGATCTACTCATTTCGTTCACGGAGATCCTCGACGACACGTCGGCACCGCTGCGCGCCGGCACGAAGCTCAACCTCGGGGATTACGAGTTGCTCGAGTATTTGTGCTGCACCTGCCGAACGCTCGGCGAGACCATCGCGTGTTTGGGAAAGTACTATCCGCTGTTGATCGCGGCCGAATACGAGGCCGTGATCGAAGGCGATCGCGCCGAAGTGAGGTTTCGCATCGCACCGGGTTTGCGCGCGCCCGATTCCATCAACGAGTTTGCGGTCGCGAGCAATCTCACGATGGCAGCGCTGCACTTGCAGGCGGAAGGCATTCAGCTGCCGATCGAGATTCACTTCTCACACGCCGCGCCTGCACACGCCGCAACCGTGCAGCAGTTGTTCGGAACGCCGGTCTTGTTCGGGCGTGAGTCGAACGCGATCGTGTTTCCGGTCTCGATGCTCTCGCATCCGATGCGCACGGCCGACCCGGTGCTGCACGACGTGTTGCGAAGGCTCGCCGATCAAGAGCTTGGGGCGTTGAACGACTTGAGTGCGTTTCCGGCGCGCGTTCGGGCTGCGATGCAGGCTGAGCTCAGGAACGGGGCGCGTCTCGATACGGTCGCGGCGCGATTGCACTTGAGCCCGAGTGCGGTGCGATCGCGCTTATTGCAACATGGTACGACGCACACGGAGTTGCTCGATCGGTTGCGGCGCGACACGGCGGAGCGGTTGCTCCGGCAATCACAGCTGAGCTTCGCGGAGATCGCACACGCTCTCGGCTTTTCGCATCCGCCGGCGTTTCATCGCGCGGTGCGTCGCTGGTTCGGCCTGACGCCGAGCGCGTATCGCGAGGCGCCGAGCACGCATCCAGCAGCGAAGTTCTTTCGGCGCGATCGTTGACGCTCAAACGACTGCGACGATGAACAAACGTGGGAACGGGAATAAGCGCTTGCCGTCTTTGCGCACCGGATACGAGCCGTCGACTGCCGCGAGGTACGCTTTCAGATACGCCTCGCGCTCTTCACCGGCGAGCGTTTCGAGATACGGGCGCAGGCCTGTGCCCTTCACCCACTCGACGATCGCGTTCGCATCCGGCATGACTTGCTCGTAGCGCGTCTGCCAGATGTCGACCGACTTCGCGTGCGGTGCGAGGACGTCGTAGTAAAACGCCGGCGTCTCGACGGGCGCATCGCGCTTCACGACTTTGACCTTTTCCGACCATGGGCCGGGGAGCTCGCGCATCCAGCGATGTGTCGGCTCGTTCGCGTTGTACGGCATTTGAAACGCGAGCGCGCCGCCAGGCTTCAGCCAAGTGAGCAGATCGAGCAGCAAGCGCTCGTGGTCGGGTAGCCACTGAAAGACCGCGTTTGCAAACACGACGTCGAGCGGGCTCTCGGGCCGATACGCACGCAGATCCGACTGCACCCACTCGACCTTCGGATACGACTCGCGCGCGCTGCGCAGCATCTCCGGGGAGTTGTCGACGCCGGTGACTTTTGCGTTCGGCCAGCGTTCCCAGAGCAGCTGCGTCGAGTTGCCGGGACCGCAACCCAGGTCGACGATGCGCGTCGCTTCTGCGAGCGGCACGCGCCCGAGAAGCTCGCGTGCGGGTCGCGTGCGAGCATCGAGAAACTTCGCGTATTGCTTGTCGTCCCAGGTCGGCATGCGCGCAAGCGTAGATCAACTGCGGGCGAGCGACGAGAGGGATCGTCGCCGTCGCCGATCCCGCTACCGAGCCGACGCATCCACAGCTTCGACCGCCGGCACCGCAGCGGGTGCAACAGCTGGCGAGACGCGCTTGATCGACGACAACGGCGCGCACAACAAGCCCGTCAAAATTCCGCCGACGATCAGGATCGAATACGAGTGCACGAACGCTCGCGATTGTTCGCCAGCCGCAGTCTCGCCGAGAATCGCGATGGCTACCGCGACGCCGAGCACCGAGCCGAACTGGCGCGTCGCCTGACTGATCGCACTGCCGAGCGCGTAGTCCGCGCGCGGTAAGCTCGCGACTGCAGCGCCGCTGAGCGACGGCAACACCAAGCCCACAGCTGCGCCCGTCAGGAGCGAGCGCGGAAGCCATTCACCGAGAAAGTTCGGCGCGTGATCGACGCTCACGACGAACCACACGCCCGCGATCGCGAAGAGCGCGCTGCCCGTCATCAACACGGCCCGATAGCCACGCTTGTCCGCAATGCGGCCGGCCAGCATCGCGAACGGAACTACTGTCATCGGTCCTGGCGTGATCGCGAGGCCGGCGAGTTGAAGCGAGTAGTGCCACTGGCGTGTCAGAAAAAACACGTTGCCGAAAAACATGACGACAAACGCGATCGCGAAGACGAACGTCGCGGCGTTTGCATACAAGAACTTCGTGTCCGCGAACAGGCGAAGATCGACGGCCGGATCCTTCGCGGTCCGAGAACGCAGCACGAACCCGAGCATCGCGACCACGCCGATCAAAGCTGCGGTCCAAGTGCGCGGAGCGGCGTAACCCCAATCGCCTCCCTTCACGACTGCGCAGGCGAGGAGCGCCATGCTCGAGCTCAGGAGCAGAATGCCGATCGGGTCCGGCACGCCGGTCGATGTGCCAGTGCGTGACTCTGTGAGCAAGCTGCGGCCGCGGTAAAATGCGAACGCGCCGAACGGGAGGTTGATGAAGAACACCCACTCCCAGCCGAGCTTCTCGACGACGACGGCACCGAGGCTCGGACCGACCGCAGCGGCGAGACCACCGACGGCGCCCCAAATGCCGACCGCCGATGCGCGGCGCTCGGGAGGAAACGCGTCGAGTACGAGCGCCAGCGACGCTGGAAGCAGCGCGGCTGCACCCGCGGCCTGAATGACGCGTGCAGCTATGAGTGTCAGCGCGTTCGGTGCGAGGCCGCACGCGAGCGACGCGAGGCTGAACAGCGCGACGCCGGCGAGGAAGAAGCGCTTGCGACCGTAGCGATCGGACAAGCGACCGGCGGGCACGAGTAGCGCTGCGTACGCGATCGTATAGCCGTTCAGCACCCACGAGAGATCGGCCGGGGAGACGTCGGGATAACTGCGGCGAATGTCTTGAAACGCGACGTAGAGCACCGTCGCGTCGAGGGACGCGAGGAACACCGCGATCGAGCACACGCCGAGAACTGCCGCGGACGCGCGATTCACGACTTCGCTCCCAGAATGCGGCGTGCCGCACGGCGACTGGTCCCAAGCAGCCGGTCCGAGATCTCCGAGCCACGCGTCGCGCGTGCCAACACGAGCGCGCCGACCATCAAGGCGACACCTGCGAGCGCGTCGTCTTCATCGACCTGGGTCGCTTCGCGGAACAGCTTCACTTGGCGCTGAAACGATGCGCGAAACGCTTTACGAACTGGAACCTCCTGCGCAGGGAGCTCCGAGACGATCGCCGGCATCGGGCAACCCGTCGTTTCAGTGTCGCGGTGATTCACCGAGAGATAGCCGTCGACGATCGCACCGATGCGTTGATCCACCGGTTTCTTGCGATGGCGTTCTATCAACGCCTCCCAGCTTTCCGTCATCACGCCGTCCAGCGCTTCGATGACGAGCGCGTCTTTGCTCGCGAAGTGGGCGTAGAAGCCGCCGACGGTGAGGCCCAGGCGACCCATGACGTTGGCGACCGACGCGGCGCCGATGCCGCGGGCGCGAATCAAGTCGGCGGCGGACCGCAGGATCTCGGCATGCGTGCGCGCCTTCTGCTCGCTCTTCGCGTTCATGATTACGAAGATAATATGATGGCCGACATACGTCAACGGAGCGGGCGAATCACGCCCAATTTTGCACGCGAACAAATTGTCTTGTTTAACAGACAGAGCTCTGGTACCCAGATTGTTGCCGTCCCGAAACACCTCGCCCGTGGAGAGTCTGATCGTGCAACGCGTCGAACTGGGGAGAACCGGGCTCAAGGTCAGCGTGATGGGGCTCGGCGCCGGTGGCGATAGCCGCCTCGGCTTGCCCGCTGGCGATGAAGCGCGGTCGGTTCGGTTGGTTCGCACTGCGCTCGAGCACGGCGTCGACTTCATCGACACGGCCGAGGCGTACGGCACCGAGGAAGTCGTGGGTAAAGCGATCGAGGGTGTGCGCCGAGACCGCGTCGTCATCTCCACGAAGAAGACCACGTTCACCCCAGAGCGAGTCGAGCCGGCCGACGTGGCGCGTTCACTCGAAGCGAGCTTGCGGCGACTCGGCACGGATTACGTCGACGTCTATCACTTGCACGGCGTGCGGCCGGATACGTACGTGGATCTGCGCGAGCGCCTGCTGCCGACGCTGCTCCGTCTCCGCGAACAGGGAAAGATTCGCCATCTCGGAATCACCGAGGCGTTTGCGGCCGATCCGACACACCGCACGCTCGACCTCGCGCTCGCGGACGACGTGTTCGACGTCGTGATGGTCGGCTTCAACGTGCTCAATCAATCGGCGCGCGAGACGGTGTTTCCGCGGTCGATCGCGCAGCGAGTGGGAACGCTGATCATGTTTGCGGTGCGCCGTGCCTTGAGCCGGCCGGATCGGCTGCGCGAGCTGCTCCAAGACCTGGCCGCGCGCGGCAAGATCTCACGCGAGCTCGCCGAGACGGGGCTCGAGTTTTTGGTCGGCGACAACGTCGCGACGTCGTTGCCCGACGCTGCGTATCGCTTTTGTCGCGATGAGCCGGGCGCGCACGTCGTGCTCTCCGGCACGAGTGACGAACAACACCTGCTCGAGAACGTGCGTGCGCTCGAGCGCCCTGCCCTGCCGCGAGAGATTCGCGAGCGTGTGGTCGAGCTATTTCGGCACGTCGACGACGTCTCAGGGCACTGAGGGCCCCACAGCCATGTCAGAGCGCAAACTGTTTTATCCGGAGCGGTTCAAACTTGCTTCGCGGTACTACTCGAGCGGTCGGCCGACGTATCCGAAGCTGCTCGCACAGCGCGTCGCGGACCTGATCGGCCTCGCCGATCAGAACGTGCTCGATCTCGGAACTGGGCCTGGCTTTCTGGCGATCGACTTTGCTCCGTTTGCAAACACGGTGACGGCGATCGATCCGTCGCCGGAGATGCTTGCCGCTGCTGCAAACAATGCGGAGCGCGCGCGAGTGCACATCAAGTTTTTGCAGGGCAGCTCCTACGAGCTCGGCCCGCACCTCGGCCGCTTCAAGCTGGTGACGATCGGTCGCGCGTTTCACTGGATGAATCGCCAGTCGACGCTCGAGTCGCTGTCGCGTCTGATTCCGTTCGGCGGCGCAGTCGCGTTGTTTGGCGAGCGCTATCCGAATGTGCCGGCCAACGCGTGGCACAGCGACTTTCAAACCATCGTCGATGGCTATTCGACTGAAGATCCTGCGCGCCCGTTGATTCGGGAGTCGGTGGCGAACGAGGCGGTGCTCCTCGAATCGCCGTTCGATCAGCTCGAGCGGATCGCGGTAATCGAGCAGCGCCGGACGCCGGTGGAGCGCCTCGTCGATCGCGCGTTGTCGTTTGCGGCGACGTGGCACGGGCGGCCCGGCTCACGCGAGGACGATTTGGCGGGAGACATTCGACACGCGATGCGTGCGTACGCCGACTCGGCCGGGGAAGTGCGAGAGGTCCTCGAGGGACACGCACTGATCGCCCGGCGATCGAAGGACCTGAGCTAACCCGAGGAGAACTGTCATGGCGAACGTAGAGACGGAAGCGAATCTGGAAGTGAAGCCCGTCGCAGGGCACATTGGCGCGGAGATTCGTGGGGTCGATCTAGCGCGCCCCGTGAGCGACGCGGCGGTCGCGACGATCCGGCAGGCGCTCTTGAAGTGGAAGGTGGTGTTTTTTCGCGACCAGTCGATCGGTCACACCGAGCAGGTCGCATTCACCGCACGGTTCGGCAAAGTCACCTACGCGCATCCGCTGGAAGACGAACCGAACCCCGAGCACCCCGAGGTCCTCGCGATCGATCGTCGCCGCTATGAGCGGCGCGACGGGCGGCGCTACACCTACGAGAGTCGCTGGCATACCGATGTGACGGCGGTCGTGAATCCGCCGGCAGGGTCGATCTTGCGCGCAGTGAACGTGCCGGAGCACGGTGGCGATACGACGTGGACGAACTTGGTTGCGGCGTACGAGGGGTTGTCGGCTCCTTTGCGAGCGCTCGCGGACGGCTTGAAGGCCGAGCATCGCTTCAACGCGCGGCGGCGGATCAAAGACAGCGAGAATCCGTATGCGAAGCGCGTTGCGGCGAATCCGCAGGTGTCGATCCATCCGGTCGTGCGCGTGCATCCAGAGACGGGTGAGCGGGCGCTGTTCGTGAGTCCCGGCTTCACGTCGCACATCCTCGATCTGTCGCAGAGCGAGAGTGAGCGGATCTTGGAGCTATTCTTCGAACAGATTACGAAGCCGGCGTACACGGTGAGGTTTCGTTGGAATCCGGGCGACATCGCGTTCTGGGACAACCGTGCGACGGCGCATCTCGGCCCGCAGGACTTGGACCATTTGGATCTGGAGCGCGTGCTCTATCGAACGACGATCGTGGGTGACGTGCCGGTAGGTGTGGACGGGTTCCGTTCACAGCTGGTGCAGGGTCAGCCGTTCGGAACGGATGTGTCGCCAGTGGCAAAGCGGTCCGAGCAGCCGACCGTTCAGGCCTGAGTCGCGCCAGGGGACATCGCGCGCTGTCGCAAAAAACCGGGTCCCACCTGTCACAGCTGGAAACGCTCGGCCGTCTTCGAGATGAACCGAGCAGCCGCAGGGCTGCCGCAATCGAGGAGTCAGCCATGCGCATCGCTGTGATTGGTGGGACCGGTTTGGCCGGGTCTCACACCGTTCACTCTCTAAAACGCGCAAACCACGCGGTCGTCGTGATCTCGCGCAGCCACGGCGTCGATGTTTTTACCGGCCGCGGACTCGAGGACGCACTTCGCGGCGTCGAGACCGTCATCGACGCCAGCAGCATCAACGGCGACGAGAAGACCACGTCCGAGTTCTTCACGACCTCGACTGGGCACATACTCGAGGCGGAACGACGAGCCGGCGTCAAACACCACGTGCTCCTATCGATCGTCGGCATCGACCGCATCGGAGGTAACGCACACTTCGCGGGCAAACGCGCTCAAGAAAAGGCGCTCGAGTCGAGCCCAATTCCGATCACGATTCAGCGCGCCACCCAGTTCTTCGAGTTCGCGGAGATGATCGTCGGCTGGACACGCCAAGGCGACACCGCGACCCTGCCACCGTTGCTCTTGCAGCCGATGGCGGCGGCGGACATCGGTGACGTGCTCGCAGAGATCGCGGCCGGTCCAGCGCAAGGCCGCGCGATCGATGTCGGCGGCCCGGAGCCCCAGGATCTGGTCGATCTGGCGCGACGCATTCTGACCGCCAAGGGCGAAACCATTCGCTTGATTCCGAGTTGGAGTACGCCGATCGCCGGCGTGGAAGCTGCAGGCGAAGCTTTCCTGCCCGGTCCCGAAGCGAGACTCGCACCGACGACGTTCGACGTCTGGCTCGCGACGCGTTCTCTCGCAAACCAGGCGAAACCGACCTAACAGCCTGTTCGCGCCACCAGTGCGCGAGCTTCGAACCCAGGGGGTCATGAACAAAATCGCATGGCCCCTTGTTGTTTAAGAGCCATCCTGCGCCGGGGCGACCACTGGGGGAACTGCGAGTGGTCGAGCCCACTCCTCAGGATGCTTAGCTCCATGAATTCCCATAAGTCTGATTCGGGGCGCGCCCGCTTCCTGGCTGTCGCGCTCAGCTGCAGCATTCTCGCCCTCGCGGCTTGTTCGTCGGATAGCGCCCAGCCACTCGGAATGACCGCCCCGCCAGGCGCTGCCGGCGGCGCCGCTCCCGCGGGCCCATGCGCGGGCAAGAAAGGCGCGTTGCGCGGGCGCAGCCCGCAGATGCTGATGGCAGGCGGCCTCGCCCGGAGCTTCGTGTACTACGCCCCGAGCACGCTCGACCCGAATCAACCCGCGCCGGTCGTGATCGTTCCGCACGGCTACATGATGACTGCCGACATGATGTTCGAGATCACGAACTACGCGCAGATCGCCGAGCGCGAGAAGTTCATCGTGATGTTTCCGAACGGTCAGGGCGGGGCCTCGGGTCCACCTTGGAACGTCGGCAATCCCGACTGTTCGAGCACGCTCGGCATACTTCCGCTCGCGACTGGTGACGACAACGCGTTCATCGATGCGATGCTCGCATTCGCGGATGCCGATCAATGCGTCGATCGCAACCACGTGTTCATGACGGGCTTCTCGATGGGTGGATACCTCACGAACGAGACGGGCTGTATGCGGACCGACGTACGCGCGATCGGACCGCACTCCGGCGGCTCGCACGACTTTGCGACGTGCAAAGTCACGAACAAGCCGGTCTTGCTGATGCACTTCGAGACTGACGCGTTGATCCCTTACATGTGCGGGACACAATCCCGTGACCGCTGGGTCAAGTTGAATGGTTGCTCGGCGGAGCCACCCGAGGTCGTTCCAGTCAAGGGTGGACACTGTGACTATTACAAGGGCTGCGCGCCGAACGGTCAGGTCGCGATGTGCTCGTTCATGGTGCCGGCCGGAATGCGAACGGAACCGTTCATGGGCCATGCGTGGTCGGGCGGTTCGAAGCAGGGCACGTCTGGTGGCGCATCGTTCGCCATCCCGGAAACGGAAAACGCCTCGGAACTGAGCTGGGCGTTCTTCAAGCGGTACGCTTGGTAGCTGTTAGTCCTTCGAACGACTGAACAAGCGCTCGTCGAACAGATCGATGAAGCCGGCCACGGCTTGTTTGCCCGCGGCGTCACCGAGCGCGATCGCGTACTGCGACAAACCCATCAACGTCGCGATCATCATCGCGACGACGCGCTCGGACTTGTCGCGGGGGATCTGCTTCGTTCGCACGCCCTTCGCGACCAGATCGGTGATGATCGCAAAGACTTCGCCCGGGTCGGCGAGCATGCGACTCGCGACCTCGGGATGCCGCTGCATCTCGAACGGAAGACCCGACAGAAAACGTGCTGCTTGCGCGTGGTCCTCGTCCATACCCACCAGGATCTGGAGGACTGCGCGCAACGCACCGCGCACGTCCGGTTCGGAGGCAACCGCAGCTCGCATGAGTGGCACGAGCTCGGCGACGGCATCGTGCACGACTGCGGTGTACAGCTCCGGCTTGGAATCGAAGTAGCGGTAGATCGCTGCCGCAGTCACGCCTGCGGACGCCGCGATGTCGCGATTGGTAGCGCGCTCGAAGCCCACGCGCGCAAAGCACTCTCGCGCCGCGAGCAGGATGCGCTTGCGCGTATTCTCGCTGGTCTGACCGGGCGGACGCCCAAGGCGAGCCGGTGCTCGCCGTGGTTTGTTCGCTGAAGTGCGCGCCGTGGTCATTCTGCGGGAGCCTAACAGGTTCCACTTCCGGACTGCGGGCGCAACAGGTTGACAGCGGCGCTCGATCGAGCAATTAGTAATCGCACGATTACTTTTGGCGCGAAGGCCTGCCCGCAGTGTTGTGCGAGCGGTTCCACGTCGCTCGAAAGATCGCGGAGTCGGCGATGAGCAGATTGCGATCGAGTGGTGTGTGGGTGGCGCTCGCAGCGCTGATGGCAGCGAGTGCGTGCTCCGGATCGGAGACGTCGCCAGCACCGATTGAGGGTGCTCCCACAGCGGGAACCGGCGGTCTCAGCGCAGGTGCAAGTGCACCGCAGGCCGGTGCGACCGCGGGCGTTGCAGCTGCTGGCGGCAGGATCGCAAGCGCAGGTGCTGGCGCGGCGGGCGCGATGGGCGCGGCCGGTAAGGCTGGTAGCGCAGGCACCAGCCAGGACGCGGGCGCAGACGATGACGCAGGCTCCACGCAGATGGCCGACGCGTCACAACCGAGCGGTGGCAGCGCCGGCGGTGCTGCGACGGCACCTCGCGGCACAGGTCCCGGCGACTGGAAGGCGGGCGACTATCCGCCTGCGCTGACCGAACAGACGTACCTCCAGATCACCGGTGTCACCGGACAAGCCGGCAATACTCGCGAATACAAAGTCCACGTCCCGCCGAGCTACACCCCTGACACACCGATGCCGGTCGTCTTCTGCATTCACGGTCTGGGTCAAAACGCAGTGATGTTTTGCGTCGATGGCTCGGGCATGCCTGCGAAGTCCGATGCAGCAGGTTTCATCTTGGTCATGCCCAATGGCTATCAGAACAGTTGGAACGGCGGCACCTGTTGCGGTGCTGCGGTCGACGCGAAGCTCGACGACATCGCGTTGATGCGCGCCATCTTCAAAGAGGTCGCCACTCACTTGAACATCGACCAGTCGCGCGTGTACGCGACGGGGCTCTCGAACGGCGGGTACATGAGCTATCGATTGGCCTGCCAGGCTGCGGATCTGTTTACCGCAGTGGCCCCCGGTGCCGGTGCGATCGGAATGAATGACATCGGTGGTGGCACGACAGACGCCAGCGATTTCATGGAATGCGCACCAACCGCGAAAGTCTCGGTGCTCGACCTTCACGGAACCGCCGACCCGTTGATCCCGTACAGTCTGCAGAAGCCGTCGCTCGAGCGCATTGCGAAAGCGAACGGGTGCGCGGTCACGACGCACGCGGCAACTCAGCCCAAGAGCGCCGGAGATACGACGTGCGTCACGTACGACAGCTGCCCGGCCGGGATCGATGTCACGGCTTGTTCGGTCGCCGAAGGTGGACACGTCTGGTTCGGCAACGATAGCTGCGGAACTGGTGCAGGAGAGTTCGGCTGTCAGATCGTCGGCGCCAACAGTGACACATTGAACAACACGGACGCCGCCTGGGAGTTCTTCAGCACCCACGCGCGCTAGTGCGGGACTAGTGCGGGACTAGCTCACGAGAAACGATAGTCGTCGATCGCGAAGTGCGCGTGCTCCCGCACTGACACGACCGCTTTACTCCTCAGTACGACTTCGCGAGCGGCCGCATGCTGATATCGGTGACTTCGGCGGTCCGCGGCAACTGCAGCGTGTGCACGACTACAGCTGCCACATCTTCCGGCTGAAGCAGGAGTTCAGGCCGATAAACCTGGCCCTTGCTCGCGTAGAGCCCTTCGAGCCGCGGCGTGGCTGTGCGCCCGGGATGCACGCTCAGTACGCGAATGCCGTCCGCGTTGACCTCCGCGCGCAGCGTATCCGCGAGCGCCTTCAGCCCGTGGTTCGTCGCGGAAAACATGCCGACGTCCGGCCGAGCCGCGAGCCCGGTGCTCGAGTTGATGAACACGACCTGGCCTGGCTTGCGTTTCAGCTTCGGCAAAAACGCCTGCACGAGCAGGTAGTTCGCGTGCAAGTTCGCGCGGTACAGCGTGTCGAACGCTTCGACCGGCGCAGATGCGATCGGACCGGTCGCGTACTCGCCGGCCGCGAGCACGAGAATGTCGAGCTCGGGCACCGCAGCTGCCAGCCGCAAGATCTCTGCGTCGTTCGCGAGGTCCGCGGGCAGCGCCCGTGCTTGGCCCGGCGGGAGCTCGCGCGCCGTCGCTTCCAGCTTTGAGGCAGTCCGCCCGACCAGACAGACAGTCGCGCCGTTGCTCGACAGCGCGAGCGCGATCGCCTTGCCGATGCCGCTACCCGCGCCCGTGACGAGCGCAACGTGCCCGGTCAGCGCGGCCATGCCGCCGCCCGTTCAAACATTCGTGGGTTGAAAGAGAGAGCCGCCATGTCCAACAGTTTCGTCATCGTACATGCGGACGATGTCGTCGGGAACATGGCCTAGGTCCGTGCCGCGCAGGTAGTCGCGCATCGTCGTGCCGGTGCACTGCGCGTCGACGTTCGGGGCCCCGCGCCGAGCCGCCGCGTCGTCCGTATTGACCGTGCGGAAG
>DASRXR010000506.1:0-14791 GCA_035687405.1 Polyangiales bacterium | reverse complement strand
GCGTAGCGAATCAACAAATGGCGCGCGTGCGCTTTCTCGACTTTGCATCGCTTCAGAATCACGAAGCCGTACGGCGCAGTGATCGGTGCTGGCGCGACTTGGCCTTCCGCGAGCTTGAAGACCGGTTGTTTGAGCGCCGCGTGCAACTCGGGCCACTCGGCGCGCGTGAAGGTGCCCATGACGCCACCGCGTGGTGCGCTCGAGGGCGCATCGGATTCGGATTTGGCGAGGGCTGCAAAGTCTCCGCGCTGGGCGTCTCGCAGCAGTGTCTCGGCGCGAGCTTTGGCTTCCGCTTTAGTCCGCGTGATCGAGCTGGCGGCTGCTGTCGCACCGACATAACTCACGACGATGATCTGTCCACACGCTTCGTCCGAGCTCGGACGAGCTGCAACGTGGGACCCGAACACACAACACAACGCCACTGCAGTCAGAAGAGTGCGGGCAGTCATGCCCGAGATTAGACACCAGCTTGCAGCGAAGTGGGTAGCGCCAAGTAGAGTGCCGACGCCGCGACCTTGATGCCGAGCCACGGCGGGACCTTCGCGTAACGCGGCGCGGTGTGGGCAATCTTGTTCAAGTCTGGCGCCCAACGCGTATTGATGCACATCGCGGGCACGACCGATTCGACGTTCTTCGAGTGCGTGCGCAGTGCGACCATCGGCAACCAGTTGTCGAACTTCGTCAGCATGTTGCTGTTGCAACACGTCGCGATCACTCGCCACGCAGGTGACGTAGGACGCAGCTTGTAATCGAGTAGGTGATCACTACCATTCGTGCAACGCACGAGGTCCTTGCGATACAGCGTACTGACGGTTCCGCCATCGGCACGCATCCCGCTGTGCCCCGAAGGACGCGCACCGATCGATTTGCCTGCGGCCTGACAGTCGTCGCAGTAACAGGCGATGCGAGCGAGCGGCTCGCGCTTCGCCTCGAACGTGACCTTCCCGCAGGCACAATGCGCTTGAAACACTTTGTCCATAGGCCGGACGGCAACGTACTACGCAGCGTTGGCCATTGCTAGGCGGGCACCAATCGGCACCGTGCCCGCTGGTACCGCTCGAATGTGCCCGCCTCGGCGTACTGATATCGGTCGATACCCGCAGATTCGAACGCGGATTCTAGATTCGATCTGATTGGCACCCTGATTGCGATGTCGGCCTTCACACCTTTGGGGGGCTTCCATGAGTCAGTCAAACGCAGTCGTTCCTAGCGCGCCGACTCCGACACTACGTGACGACGTCGCACCACGATCACACTTTTCTGGTTCGACCGAAAATCAACTCGACCACCGTACCGTCGGCGCTGCATTCACAGCGACCGCTGAAGCGACCCGATTCGCCGGCATTGGTTTCACGTCACCAAAACATCCGCTGGACCTACGCAGATCTCGCCGGCGAAGTCGAACGACTCGCGCTCAGCTTGCTCAGCCTCGGGATCGCGAAAGGTGATCGCGTCGGTGTCTGGTCCCAAAACTGTGCCGAATGGACCGTCATTCAATTCGCAACTGCTCGCATCGGTGCGATCTTGGTCAACGTCAATCCCGCCTATCGCGCGGAGGAGTTGCGCTACGCGCTTCGACACTCGGGTGTTCGCGTGCTGTTCACCGCCAGCGCGTTCAAGTCATCCAATTATCTCGCGATGATCGCCGAGGTTCGCGCGTCGCTGCCGCAGCTCGCGCGCGTCATTACGTTCGGCGATGAACGGGCCGCCAGTGCGTCCGACCTACTCTGGAGCGAGCTGCCGGCATTCAGCAGCGCTGCGTCACTCGACGAACTACACCTGCGTGAACTCTCGCTCGATTCGAACGAGCCGATCAACATTCAGTACACGAGCGGAACCACCGGCAATCCGAAGGGCGCGACCCTCTCGCATCGCAACATCCTCAACAACGCGCGCTCGATCGCCGAGATTCTCGGGTACACCGCGAGTGATCGCGTCTGCCTTCCGCTGCCGCTCTACCACTGCTTCGGCATGGGCATCGGCAACCTCGGCTGCATGACGGTCGGTGCATGCGTGGTGTATCCGGCACCTACGTTCGAGCCCCTCGCGACGCTGCAAACGATTCAGCATGAGCGCTGCACGAGCGTCTACGGCGTACCGACGATGTTCATCGCGCAACTCGAGCACCCGCGATTTGCCGAGTTCAGCGAGCAAGAGATCCGTGACTTTTGCCAACAGCGGATCGCGCACTTCAAAGTGCCGCGCTATCTGAAGTTCACGAATGCGTTTCCACTCACGTGACCGGCAAAGTGCAGAAGTTTCGATTGCACGCGATGGCGATCGAAGAGCTCGGACTGGGCGAGGTGGCCGCGATTCGCACGGCCTAAGCCGGGTCGCGTGCCTGGGAGCGTTCAAACCTCGCCGGTGCGAACGAAATGTTGAGCGCTCGCTTCAGTAAGCTTGAACGCAGCGCTGACGCGACGACTCGCGATCGGCTCAGGCGATTCGTCGCCGAACGCGGCGAGGATCGCATGTGGATCATCCTCGTCTTGCACGATGTCGAAGTCGACGCGAATGCGCCGTTCCTGGTCGTCGGTGATCGTGCGTGACTTGTGCAGCAACGCGTGCGCCGCGTGCTCGTGCCGGACCAGCACCTCGCGAGCGGTCTTCACCAACGTTGCAAACGCATTGGCGTCGAGCGGCTTGGGATTCTTCTTGTCGCGGCCCATCGTCCATGGGCCGACGAGCGCAGGTTCGCTATCGCCCACGCGAGTCATCGCGACCGCCCAGCCGTCGTCATCCTCGTTCTTGATGACTCGAGCGATCCAGCCGGATTTCTGCCACAGCCGCTCTTCGAAAATGTCTGTGTCGTCGTGTTCGGAGCTCACGACGCGACGATCCCCCGAAACGGCTACGAGGACAACCAAGTTTGGAGACGCGAGCACGCCCGGCTGGGCCGAGGCGTGCTCACGTGCACTGGGGCTGCCCTAGAGCTGCCTAGAGGCGTAGTTTCAGCGCGCGTTCGCGGCGCGGCCGATCAATCGCGCGATCGCGCGCGGCTGCGAAATCATCGAGACGTGGCTCGCTTCGAGCTCGATCGTCTCGGCACCCATGCGCTCGGCGAACATACGCTCGAGCGCGGGATCGATCACTTCGTCGTCGAGCGAGATCTGATAGTAGCTCGGGATGGTCTTCCAACCGGGCTCGCCCGCGGGGGTCATCAAGATGCTGACGGCCGTCGGGTGCTGCACGGCGGCGAGCACGCGTGCGTCACGCTCCGGAAGGTCCGACGCGAAGTAGCGAACGAACGCGCTGGGTTCGATCGTCGCATTGCCTTGGTCGTCGACCACGAGATTCATGATCGCCGGTGTCGTCGGATACGGAGCAGAGACTCCTCCGACCGACTCACCTGCATCGGGAGCAAACGCAGCGACGTACACGAGCGCTGACACGTTGCTCGCGCCCGTGGACGCTTCCGAGATCACGAATCCACCGTAGGAGTGACCGACGAGGACGACCGGTCGGGGGATGGAGTCGACCGCGTGGCGAACGACGGCGGCGTCATCGGCCACGCTCTGTTCGCGCAGTTGAACTGCCAACACATTGAAGCCGCGGTCTTGCAATACGCGGATCACGCCGGACCAGCACGAGCCGTCGGCCCAAGCGCCGTGGACCAACACTACGTCGTTGACGGCCCGCGTCGCGGCAGGACGCAACGCTTCGGCGTTGAGGTCGGCGGTGGATTCGCTGTCAGCACTGCTGGTGCTGTCGACATCCGAAGCGCAGGCGGCGATGCCGCACGTAAGGACGCAAGAGAACATCAGTGATCGAAATGAATGAGGGGGCAACATGAACTGCCCGTTAGCATGGGCACCCCGATCCCCCATCGATCGATTTTGTCATTTTCTGGGCTCGACCGGCAGCGCAGCCGCAAATTTCGCAGAGGCTTCGCGGATCGGTCATCTGGTCGAAACGTTTCGCAACGCTGGGAGCCGTGTTAGTAGTGGACACGCCGAGAAAGGACTTTCATGAGCGAAACTGACTTCGACCCCGAGTACGTGTTCAGCCATCACCACGCGACGCCGGAGAAGCTGAAGAGCTACGAAGCGATTCACGCCGCCGCGAAGCACTTTGCCGAGGCGCTGCACGATCACGTACCTGCGTGTGATGATCGCGTCGCCGCGCTGCAGTACCTGCGCGAATCCGCGATGATCGCCTGTGCGGCGATCGCGCTCGACGGTCGACTGAAGTAACGGTCAGTGCAGTAAACCCGAGATCGCGTCGTACCAAACACCTGCCATGCGTTCGTATCCCGCCTGGTTCGGGTGCACGCCGTCGCCGAGCATCGAGACGCTGAAGCCGGTGAACATGTCGACGAGCTGGAGGTGTTTACCCGCCGCGACGCGCGCGTCGATGAGCGCGGGGATCGCCGCGTTGTAGGTCTGAATCGGGTCACTCCCCGAGGAGAGCGGCGTGATCTGAGCGACCACGATGAGGGCGTCGGGCGCGTTCATGATCAGCGTATCGAGGAGTGCTCCCAATCGCTTGGGTGCGTTCGCCAGATCATCCCGCTGCGCGATGTCGTTCGTGCCGATCATCAGCAGAATGATCTGAGGCTTTTGCTTGAGTGCGGGGTCGGGGATCAACGGGAGCAGCTGATCGATCTTCCAGCCGCTGTGGCCTTCATTGTTCTTCGGGAACGTCACGCCGTCGACCATGTTGGGTCCGTTCGAAAGCGAGCCTGTGAACGTGATGTTCTTGCCGGCAGCGTGCGCTTTGCGAAAGAGCTCGACGCGATACCCGCCGTTGTAGCCGATGCCGTAAGTAATCGAGTCCCCGAGCGGTAGGATCGTACAAGGCTGACCGGTGGGGCACGGCTCGAAGCCTGCTGGGCTAGCTACGCCGCCCGCGCCTGCTGCAGGGACTGCACTTCCGCCGCTGCCAGCGGCGGACATTCCGGCGCCACCCTGCCCTGCGAGTGCCATTCCCGCTGCGCCACGGCCTGACTGTCCAGTCGCGGAAGTTCCTGCGGCGCCCGCGCTACCCGCAGCGCCGCGACCCGCCGCAGCGACCGGCGACATCGTTCCGCCGCTACCAGCTGCAGGGGCGGGACTGCCTGCGACTCCCGAGCTGCCGGCCGCGCCTACACCTGCAGATCCGCTTGTGCCGGCCGCTTCGCTACCGGCGGTGCCGATCGGCAGCGATGCGGTTGCGTCGTCGCTACAGGCGACGCAGTACGCGGCCACCACCAGTACAAATACAGGATTTGCGAATCGACGCTGCAGTCGTGTCGAACGCGTCGCGTGTGCTCGTTGAGGTTGCGCTGGCTTCACGCGCGTGTTCTCTCACGACCTAACGCCGCAGGTTAAGTGCGCCGAGTTGGGTACGAACTCGACTGTGCAGCAGATGAAACCAGCAGAACTACGGGAGAATGTTCCCGCTGCGGGCTGCGCAACGATTCATCCGTGACAGCAAATGCGAAGGAGGAAGTCCGTTCGAGACGACCGATAGTTCGCCGAGCTCGATTCAGAGTCGAAGCGCGTTCGACATCTAGAATTCGTGGGGAAGTGCATCACTTGCACTATCTGCCGCAGCATTTCTGCACCAGCATTCCGCGACATGAGACTTACTTGGCTTGTCCTCGCGGGAGCGATGGCACTGCCCGCCTTGCTTCCGCAGCCGGCCGTCGCGTCTCCGCCCCGTTTCGATACCGCAGAGGGCGCAGAAGGGCAGCCGGATCAAGCGCGCGGCTGGGACGACCCACCCGGGATCGAGGATGAAGACGTCGCGTTGTTCATTCCACGCGCTGTGTTGCTGCTGCCGAGACTGGTGCTGAGCGCGGTCTTCTGGTTGCCAAAGCAGGGCTTCAAGCTGATCGACCACTACCATTTGGTCGAGCGCACAGAGCGGATCCTCTTCTTCGATGAAGCGCACAACTTTGGCTGGATGCCGCTCGTCTCTTACCAAAGCGGTTATGGGCCCACGGGCGGAGCGAAGGTCTTTCACAACGCGCTGTTTGGTCACGACGAGTCGCTGTCAGTCAGTGGTGTGTACGGCGGACGATACACCCAGGGTTATCGCTAACGTTCAAGAGCGATCGGACCGGCGGATCGCGACTCTGGCTCGATGTGCAGGGACGCTACGAGGCCGAACCTGGTTTGTTGTTTGGTGGCATTGGCATAGTCGAGCAAAACGCTGCCGGATCGGACTTGAATCCGCGCGACAGCAATGAGTTGACGTTCCTAGCGCAACAGCGCGCGCTCGGTTTGATTCGCGCCGGGTACACGGCCGGCCAGCGGCGCGAGCTCGTGAAATTCGGCGGCAGCGTGATCTTCAACCACCGCGAGTTCACGCGGAACTCGGTCGGTAAACGTCAGCTCGCGTCCGTCTACGACCCAACTGAGGTGCCTGGGTACGAAGATCAGGTGAACACGCTCGAGCTGCAGGCCAACTTGATCGTCGACCTGCGCGAGAACCGTGGGCTCGATACACGTGGCACGTACTTGGAGGGGTTCATCGGGGGTGTCCCCGAGCTCGACCAGTATGCGTACCTGCACTACGGCTTCGAGCTGGCTCACACGATCGACCTCTACCGCACGACGCGACTATTGCGACTGCGCGTGGCACTCGAGGCAGTCGAAGGCGACACGGCACGCATTCCGTTCACCGATCTGCCGCGGCTCGGTGGCTCGCAACGGTTGCGTGGCTATCGCGAAGCTCAGTTCCGCGATGCGCGCGCGAGCCTCGCCGGCATCGAATACGAGTACCCCATCCATGAAAGTGTGCGCGGTCTATTGTTCATCGAAGCTGGTTACGTCGCAGAGCACTATCGCGACTTGGTGAAACTCGATCGCTGGAAGGTCGGGTACGGAGGTGGCCTGCTCATCGGCAGTGAATCCAACATCGCGTTCCAGCTCGACTTAGCCTACGGCGACGGGTTCCACGTCTATCTGTCGACTGACCTGGCGCAGGCGTTCGACGGAAGGAGTGAGCAGCTATGAATCGGCAAGGCCAGCTAGTGTTGGGGCTGCTGCTCGGTGGCTGCGTGTCATCGCCCACGTTCAAAGATCAACCCGTGATCTGGCGCGTGAACGACCGACAGGACATGGCTAAGCCGCAGACCAACGAGTTCGAGAGAATTCAGTACTTCGGGGAGGTGTTAGTCGTGGGTCCGATCGAACACGGGCTCGGGCTTCCCGACAAACAACCTGCGCGCAACGTCAACGCGCTGGATGAAGTCCCCGACTCGACGTGGTTCACGAACCGCCTCGGCGCGCACGATCTAACGCCGGCCGAGGCTGCACGCGGTCCGGTTACGGCGGGGCCGCCGCAGCTACCGCTCACGGTGATTCGAGGCAAGGATACGGGTGGAGGCAATCCAGGATTTTTTGCGCGCGACGCTACGCAGCGCACGTTCTTGATCAAGTTCGACACGAAGCAAAACCCGGAGATGCAGACCGCGTCGAGCGTGGTCGTGAATCGAGTGCTCTGGGCAGTCGGCTACTTCGTTCCGGAAGACACGTTGGTCACGTTCGCGCGTGAGCAGCTGACGCTTTCGCCGGACGCGAAGACGCTGACGCCAACCGGCGTGAAGGTGAAGCTCACCGAAACGGATGTCGATCGCGTGTTGGCAACCGGGCCGAAGACTACGGATGGGCGCTACCGTGCGTCCGCGAGCCTTCTACTGCCGGGTACGCCGGTCGGTGGCTTCGACCCGGAGGGCCGGCGCGACGACGATCCGAACGATTTGGTCGATCACGAGGATCGGCGCGAGTTGCGTGGGCTCAAAGTGTTGGCGGCGTGGCTCGGTCACACCGACATGAAGATGGACAACACGCTCGATATGTACATCGAGGAGAACAACAAACACTTCTTGCGCCACTACTTACTCGACTTCGGCGAGGCGCTCGGTGCGCATCAAGCCGAGAAGGGCCGACTCGAGGACGGGTGGGAGAACGTCTGGGATTGGGCGGAGCAGACTAAAGCGCTCCTCACCTTCGGGTTGTGGAAGCGCCCGTGGGAAGAGCAGACGCAGACGCCGTGGCCGTCCATCGGTGCGTTCAGCTCTCGGTATTTCGAGCCGGACTTGTGGAAGGAGGCCTATCCGTTTTCGCCGTTCGCGGAGGCTGACAAGTCGGATCAGTATTGGGGTGCGAAGCAGGTCGTGCGTTTTACGCGGCCGATGATCGAAGCGATCGTCGCCGAGGCGCAGCTGAGTGATCCCGAAGCAGCGAAATATTTGGTCGATGCGTTGCTGGGCCGACGCTGGAAGATTGGTCGCGACTGGCTCGACGCGTTGACGCCGTTCGACGACTTCAAGCTCGTGGGCAACGAGTTGTGCGGGGTCGACCTCGCGGTGCGCCATGGAATCACGCGAGAGGGCGCGCTCGTGCAGTCGGACGACTCCGGAAGGATCGTCGACGAGCGGCTGGTCGCGAGAGACGGCAGCGTGTGTACGCCGTTACCGAAGGCGAAGTACGCGGTGTTGCGCCTGCGAATCCGGAGAGGTCGCGAGGTGAGGCCGGAGCTGCAAGTCCATTACAGCAGCGAGCCAACCCCGCACATCATCGGCGTGATTCGCCAGCCGCTGTGACGTTCGTTCCGCTTTCAGCTCCCACCAGCCTCACGTGTCTCACGTGGCTCACGGAGATCAAGTGGTCGGCGTAGGCGCGACGACCGCAGGCTTCTTCTTCTTCGCGGCTGCCTTACGCTTCGTCGGCGGCGGCATCACTGGCGCGGTCGTCGTCTTCTCCAAGAAGGCTCCCACGATCGCTTCGGAGAAGTTTCGCACTCCCGACGCAAACCGAATGCTGACCGTACCCAGGTCGGACTTGACGATCTCGCCCGAGCCGAGCTCGTCGAGCTTCTTGTGCACCACGTAGCTGCCGATATGAAAATTCACTGCGCCTCCTAGATTGCGAGGCAAACAGTGCGACGCATCGATGTAGGATAGCAGAGCTGATTCGTTAAAGCTTGCTCGAATTAGACACTCTCCTACTTGTGTCACCGACTGCGAAGTTCTTCGTCGAATACTCAACGATTGCGTGCCTACAGCAGCGTCGATGTGACATTCAACCTAGCGTCACTGCACGCAATGTCCGTCGCGTATCAGCGCTGCGAGTCGACGCAAACTCTGATTCAATCGTGCCATGAAAGCCGATCGAACCGAAAACGTCGCGGCGCCCAGGATGGGCCAGACCGATGGCACGGCCGACGCAACGCTCGACAGTGATGTCGAAGCGCGAGAGCTCGGAGACGCATTGCGTGCCGGCGCAGGTGCACACGACGACGACTTCGATCAGTTCATTCCGCACGAAGATCGGCGCGTGTCGGCCGACTATTGGACGCCGGTACGCGTCGCGACCCGGGCAGCACAATGGTTGGACTACTTCGGCGCACGCAGTGTCGTCGACGTCGGCTCAGGGGTCGGTAAGTTTTGTGTTGCGGCAGCGCTCGGTAGCCATTGTCAGTTCACCGGGATCGAACACCGGACACGGTTAGTCACTGCGTCTCGCGCGCTCGCACGCACGTTCGACGTGGAAGATCGAATCGACTTCGTGCAATCGGCAATGACCGATGCAATCTGGCCCAAGGCCGACGCTTACTACCTCTACAATCCATTCGGCGAAAATCTTTGCCAGTTCGAATATCAACTCGACCGTGAAGTCGAGCTCGGGATCGATCGCTACAAGCGCGAGATCGCCGCTGCCGAACGTTTCATCGAACACGCGCCTCGCGGAACCTTCTTGCTCACGTACAACGGCTTCGGTGGCCGCGTCCCCGATAGCTACGAGCAAGTTGCAATCGATCGCGATCAACCATACGAGCTGCGCATGTGGCGTAAGGCGCGCCAAGCCGGTTCCGGCAGAGTGCTACGGAGCGGTTGAGCTCTTCGCGAGCAAACCGTTCCGAGCGCGCCGGGGCAGCGTGATCACGAAAGCCTCCGCCCCGACGCGCTCGAACGGTGTCCGCTACTTCTTACCCTTTGCAGCTGTCAGCGTTGTGGCCTGCTTGCCCGCCTCTTGCTTGGTGCGTGCGTTCGAGGCCGCCTGTTGCTTGACGACACTCTTCTGCTTCTGCTCCCGCTGCTTCGACTTCGGTGACTTGTCACCCATGATGTCTCCGTTGCTATGGCAGATGCCGATGAGATTCGAGCATCGCAGTCGGTTCGCTCGAGAGCAACGGATGTGACAAGGGTCCCCTCGCCTGCCACACTGCGCGGGATGAGCGAACGCGACGCGGATGTGAGTCTCTGCGTCGAGGTTCCAGCCAGTGCGCTCAGCCAGAATGCACTCCTAGGAATCGTCGAGGAGTTCATCACCCGCGAAGGCACCGATTATGGGGTTCGTGAGCACACGTTCGACGAGAAGCGCGCGAGCGTGTTTCGGCTGCTCGCGGCCGGCGAAGTTGCGATTTTCTTCGATACGGAGTCCGAGACGACGACCCTGAGGCGTCGCTGACTGTCGCTGACTGCTGCGACTCGCAAAGGTGACTTTTTGTCCCGAAGGGGTCCCTCGCGGTCAGTTCTGGAGTCGATCCACAGCTCAGGACCATTGGGTGCGAGAAGGCGCGGCATGGTCCATGCAATCTCACCTGAATTCCCCAACAACCAGCCTCTGCGAGTGTGCTGTGCCCTCAAGCCCCTTCGATAAGCCCGACACTGACCAAAGCCAGGCTGCTGGCGATGCGTCCGAGCAACCGCGCGAGACTGAGGGTGACCTTCGAGCGGCGCTCGAATCTGCGAACCGAGAGCTGCAACGCGTGAACCGCGAGCTGGAGCTTTCGCGAGCTTCACTCGGTACGTGTGACGAGCACCTGAGCACCGCACTCACGGATATCGTCAGCCGCGACCATGCGCTCGCGCGCGCGAACGGCGACCTCAACAATCTCTTGAACGCGTTCGACGTCGCTGTGCTGATCTTGGACGGCAGCCTTCGTATTCGTTTGTTCTCACCTGCGGCGCGACGCTTATTCGCGCTCGCTCCCGATCAGCTTTCGCAAACGTTCAGTCAGCTTCCCGCAGCGCAGGCGTTTCCCGATCTGCTACCGCAGATCGAGCATGTCGCAGAAACGTTGGTCGGCCGAGAGTTCGAGACCCGCAACACGACCGGCCAGTGGCATCGCATTCACATTCGGCCTTACAAGTGCAGCGCCAACACGATCGACGGCCTCGTCGTGTGTGCTGTCGACATCAACACACTCAAACATCATGTCCGCGAAGCGCAGGAAGCTCGCGCGCAAGCCGAACGAGGCAATCGCGAGCGTGACGACTTTTTAGGTGTGTTGTCACACGAGCTGCGAACCCCGCTCGCCAGCATCATGCTGCATACGCAGATGCTTCGCCGCGGCGAGATCGGCCCGTCGAGGTACGAGCAGGCGTTCGAGCGGATCGAGCGAAGCGCCCGGATGCAGGCGCAACTGATCGAGGACCTCCTCGACGCGTCGCGGATCGTTGCGGGCAAGCTCAAGCTGGAAGTGCAAGCGTTCGAGTTGTGTCCTGTCGTGTTAGCTGCAGTCGAAGGCATTCGCGAAGCCGCGAAGTCCCGTGCGATCGCGCTCGAGGTCAGCGTTGGCGACGACATCGGAGAGGTCTGGAGTGATCCGGGTCGGGTCGGGCAAGTGGTCCGCAACCTGCTTGGAAACGCACTCAAGTTCACCCCGGTCGGCGGGAAGATCTCGTTGGAGCTCTCGGCCGAAAATGGATTTGCCGCGCTCCGCGTTTCGGACAACGGTGCCGGCATTGGTCCCGAGTTTCTGCCGTACGTGTTCGATCGATTGGTCCAGCAGGAGAGCACGATCACGCGTCGCTACGGTGGCCTCGGACTCGGGCTCGCGATCGTCCGGCATGTCGTCGAAACCTCGGGCGGAACAGTGTCAGCCCAGAGCGGTGGTGTCGGGCGCGGATCGACCTTCAAAGTCACGTTTCCGTTGACCGGAATCGTGCGCGACACTGGCATGTCCGTGGACCTGCTTTCGAGTCAGCCGCTCGATCGTCCGGGTCGATCGCGCGACTACGGTCTGCTGCACGGCTTGCGCGTGCTCGTGCTCGACGACGATCCCGGAACGCTCGAAGCGATCCTCGAGGTGTTTCGGCTGTCGGGGGCCATCGTGCAGTCGGCTAGCTCCGTCTCCGAAGCGTTGTTGGCGTTCGACGCGTTCGGACCTCAAATGTTGGTGTGTGACATCGCGATGCCGGAGAGCGATGGTTACGCCTTCATTCGCAAGCTGCGTGCGCGTGGCCCCGAGCGCGGCGGCGATACACCGGCGCTCGCACTGACAGCGCTTTCGAGTCCGGAAGATCGGCGGCGGGCGATCGCTGCGGGCTACCAAAATCACATGGCGAAGCCGGTCGACATCGATCGCTTGCGTGACATGGTCGTCGAGCTTCTCAAGCAGACCCCGTCGGGTCCGCGCATCGACGCTTGAAGTCGGCCCGGGGTTGCTGAGGTACCAGCGATAAGCCCTGAGATCGGGCAGCGTGCCGGCGCCTGTGATAGCGTGCCGGCGGCCTCGAATCTCATGATCACTCTGCGCAAATCCGGCGAACGCCACCACGTCAGACGCACGCATCGCGAGGAGTGGTGTAGCTTTCACGCTGAACGGGCGGATGACGGGTTTTCGCTCGGTTTTGGTGCGCTGGAACGGTTCGACGAGCACCGGCTAGAGGCGCGAGCGAGTGTCCTGGTCCGCCCGCCGCGCGGTTTCGAAGTGATCAGCTACGTGTCCGCGGGGGTCGTCGCATGTCGCGATGCCGCGCGGCGTACCTCGATACTGCGGGCGGGAGACTTCCAGCGCGTGAGCGGTGGTGATTCGGTCGGCCTGCGGCAGAGCAACGCTTCGCGCAGCCAGGCGGCTCACGTCGTTCAGCTCTGGTTGCGCAACGGCGCAGCGAGGCGTGCTCCAAACCCGGACCAGCGCCGTTTTACTGCGGCCGAACGCCGCGGAGGGCTGCGGCTCATCGCTTCCGATGAAGTGCGCGACGATGCCTTGCGGCTCGCGGTCGACGTTCGGATCTACTCGGCACTCGTCGATCCCGGCCAGAACCTCGTGCACGAGCTCGCGTATCGCCGCAGCGCATGGCTGCACGTGATGCTGGGCGAGGTCACCTGTGAGGACGCAGTGCTCGAAAGCGGTGACGCTGCGAGCTTTGCGCTCGAGCGCGCGGTGTCCATGACCGCGCGCGTGCCGAGCGAAGTGTTGCTCGTCGATCTCGCGCATCTCACGACTGCGCGTACGTCCTAGCGGTGTTCGCACGCCGCGGTGCGGTGATGCGCGGTCTCGAGAGCAGTTCTATTCCGCGGTTTGAACGCTCAGCCCGCCGAATCGCCAGGGGTTCGCACCGTGGTTGTGGATGTGGGGTAGGACCGGACTTCCCTCAGGGACATTCTTGGAAGCCCGCCAGGTCGGTGTGTAGCTGACGGCGGCGCTCGGAATCGCGACATCGACCGACCAGACGACGGCTCCATCGATGCTGATCGCCGCGTACGCTTGCGCCGACTCGAGGGTCGCGAGCGTGTTCAGTGAAGTCACCGAGATCTACGAGCTCGACGGGCGCCGCGAGCACGGCTGCGTCTGCCGTGCCCGAGTCGGGGTCGGGTGCGAGCCTGCCGCCGCTAGCTGCACAGGCGGCGACGAGCCAGACCGTGCAGCTAACAAGCCAGCGGGTCAACGCTGCACGACGAGGAAGTTGCCGAGGCACATCTCATCTCGACTTCCGTCGCCCCACCACACGTCTTGGACCGGCAGCCGTTCGCCGTTCGCAATGTATTGATGGCCCGCCGTGGTGTCCCAGTGACATTCGAGGTAGAGCGAGTCGCCGGGACCAAGTGTGACTGGGTTCTTCAGGAAGAACGTCTCTTGCCATTCGAACTTCCAGTCATCTACGCGGAGCAGACACTCGCGTGTGCCGTCTTCGCGGACTACAGCGAGCTCACCTCGACTGCCGAGTGTGTGCATGTGCAGGTCAGCCCAGTAGATCTCGAAGTTGTCGCTTCGGCCGACTGCGCGCGCGGGTGCGAGCACGCTCACGGTCGCATCGGGATCGTCAGCGGCGATATGCATCAAATCGCGAGCCATCGGGTTCATCCATTGCGGGTTCACGAGCCAGGACGCCGCCGCTGGGTTTGGAACTTCGTCTTCCACCATGAACTGCAATACGGACTGATCTGAGGCCGGACCGGTGACTGGGAGCGTGTTGTAGTGTTGTTGAATGATGATCGAGAGGCTGGGGCGCGCTTTTGGCCTTAACTTTGCTCGCGCCGGGCTTGCCGCGTCGCGCACCTGCGTCCACCCAGGCTGCGATGGTTTCGAGCTGTGTTTCGCTGAGGCGCCGATCGCCGAGATACTCGTTGCAATCCGGTCCGGCGGACCACGGTGGCATCGTGCGCGCGAGTACTTGGCGCTTGATCTCTGGCGCCCAAGCTTTTGCGTCTGAATAGGTGTCGAGCGGCATCGGAGCGATGCCGTCTGCGACGTGGCAGCTCACGCAGTTGGATGTGATGATGGGTTTGACGTCTGCTTCGTAGGTGGGGGCTGTGTGTTTGTCGGTCTCGCGTTCGTCGGCGTCGTCGTCAGCATCGGCCTCGTCAGCGTCGTCGGCTTCGTGGCAGCCGATGATCGGCGATGCGACGAGCGCAAGCATGACTGCGCTGCGTGTAAGCTTTGCGCGGTTTCGTCGTTGCATCAAAACCCCCTACTAATTGTTGCCCGCGGTGCGACGGACTGAGAGATGCCGTACTTAGATCCTCAGGGAGTCGCAACGTTTAGACTCACAGTTAGGGGCGATTAAACTTCGTGAACACATTCGAGCGCGAGGATCAGACCGCTCGCTGAAAGTTTTGTGACGCAGGTC
>DASRXR010000505.1:0-2913 GCA_035687405.1 Polyangiales bacterium | reverse complement strand
GCCCTGGCAGTGCGTGTGTGCGACTGCCCGTGTGCGGCAACAGTGTTCGCGAGCGCGGTGAAGAATGCGACTCGGGCCCGAGCAGCGATCCGGGCTGCGTCGAGTGCAAGACTCAGTCTGCTGAGTACTGGTGCTCCACCCCGGGCACACCGTGTGTGAAGAAGCTGTGTGGCAACGGCGTCCGCACGCCCGAAGAAGCTTGCGATGATTCCAATACGCAGGACGGCGACGGCTGTTCGAGCACGTGTGCGATCGAAGCCGGCTGGCGTTGCTCGACGAACGGCTGCCGCACGATCTGCGGCGACAACCTGCTGCGCGGCCACGAGACGTGCGAAGACGGCAACACGGTCAGCGGGGATGGTTGTAGTGCCGGCTGTCGCGTCGAGCCCGGCGCGAGCTGTGTGACTTTGGGTGTGGCCTGCGGCGCTGCCGTGTGCGGCAACACGCTGACGGAAGGTGGCGAAGGTTGCGACGACGGTAACCTGATCGGTGGAGACGGTTGCGGTCCCACCTGTCAGCTCGAGCCCGAAGTGACAGTCGGTGCCGATCCGGTCGTTCACACGCGGTGTGGTGATGGCGTCGTCACGAGCGGTGAAGCGTGTGACGACGGCAATGCGATGAGCGGCGATGGCTGCTCGTCGGCGTGTGCAGTCGAAACGGGTTTCACGTGCACGGAGACGCTTCAGTATCCGGACACGGTGAAGATGAAAGTCACATATCGTGACTTCAAGGGGCGCAACGAGGCGGGTGGTCATCCGCACATGCGTCAGTACAGCATGGGTCTGCCCGCGACGGGCCTCAATCTCGGCATCGTGGGCGCGGTCTGCAAGACTGACAACGGAGGCAGCTGCGGTCGTCTCGATGCACAAGGCAAGCCCCAACTGGCTGCCGGTGATCATACGACGATCAGCACCACTGGCATGCCGAACTTCCCGGCCGCATTTGCGCTGTGGTACCGCGACACCAATGACGCTCACCTAATGGGCGCCAGCGGTGAGATCGAAATGTCGCCGAATCCTGCCCTTGTTCCCACGGGCGGTGACGCGATCACACTGACGCGTGACACAACCACGAACGCGTACAGCTTCGACAGCGCGAGTTTCTATCCGCTGAACGGCGGGCGCGGCTTCGGCAACACGCCGGGCCAGTCGAACAACTATCACTTCACCACCGAGCTTCGTTCGTTCTTCCAGTACAAAGGCGGTGAGACGCTCACATTCCGCGGGGACGACGACGTCTGGGTGTTCATCAACGGTCGACTCGCGGTCGATATCGGCGGCATTCACGGCCCAGAGTGGGGCCGCGTGGTGCTGGGTGACGACGGCGCGGGCAGCGACGATAGCAACTGTTTGAGAGGCGGCGGCGGGAATGAGCCTACGCCGTGCACCCGGAGCCCCACAGAGCTCGGGGACGACACGGACACGCGCTTCGGGCTCACGAAGGGCAATGTCTACGAAATCGTGCTCTTCAACGCCGAGCGCCACCCGAATGGCTCAAACTTCCGGCTCACCCTCTCGGGCTTCCTCGCCCCGCGGTCCTATTGCACGCCGACCTGCGGCGACGGCATCGTGGCGGGTTACGAGACCTGTGACAGCGGCGCCGCGAACGCCAACGGCGTCTACGGCGTGTGCAATACGTCGTGTTCCGGCATGGAATACTGCGGCGACAATGTTCTGCAATCAGCGCACGAAGCCTGTGACAACGGCTTCAACCAAGACCTTCTGTACACTAGTGGTGACACCGGCGCGTGCGCGCCGGGTTGTGTCATGCCGCCGGCGTGCGGCGACGGTGAGGTCCAAGCGCCGTACGAGCTGTGCGACGACGGTTCGATGAACAACGACCAGGCGTACGGCGGCTGCAACACGCACTGCGACTGGGGTCCGTACTGTGGCGACGGCCATGTCGACCCGACCGAAACCTGCGACGACGGCGCCAACAACGTATCCGCCGACGAAGCAGGTCGGTGCGGCTACGATTGTCAGCCGGCGTTCATCCTGCTGTAGCGCGAGGTGCGCTGACGCGCCTATAGTCCCGGCCTGATGGGTCCGGGACCTAGCAGTTCGAGCGCGAAACACTCTGGTACGATCGACTTCGCACGGCTGACACTTGCCGTGCTAGTCGTCTACTCGCATTCGTTCGCGCTGCTCGCCGGTAGTGACACTACCGAGCCGCTGTATCGCTGGACTCACGGACAGCTCACCTGGGGCGGTTTGGCGGTCGATGCGTTTCTGATCCTGAGCGGGTATCTGATCACGGCCAGCTGGATTCGGAGCCCGAGCCTCGGTGCATTCCTGCGGAACCGCATCTTCCGAATTTATCCGGGTATCGCGGTGGCGATCGGCGTTGGTGTCTTGGTCGTCGCGCCGCTTTCAACCGATGCGGGGACCTCGACGAACCTTTGGGAGTGGCTGTGGGGAACACTGAACCTGCGCGGCTACGAGCCCGAGGGTGTGTTTCCCGACGTTCCGTTCAAAGGCAGCTTGAACGGATCCGTCTGGTCGATCTCGTACGAGTTCTGGTGTTACGTCGGCACCGCAATCTTCGGCACGTTGGGTTGGCTCACACGACGCAGGGTCGTGTCGCTGGTGTTGCTCGCTTCGATCGCGATCGCTGTCGCGTTTACCCTAGTCGGGTGGCGGCCCGGCGGTGGTGTGCTCGGCAGCGTATTCGGTGACCCGTGGCTGTGGGCTCGGCTGCTTCCGTACTACGTCGCGGGTTGGCTGTTCTATCTCGTCCGCGACCGCTTGCCGTTGTCGTGGCCGTTCGCAGCCGTCGCGGTAGGAGCGCTCGTGGTCGGCGCCGCGTGCCCTCCGTGGGGCGTAGCGCTCACGTTTCCGGCATCACTCGCCTACCTGCTGGTGTTCGCGACGCATCGCCGAGAGCCACGCCTCACGAGCGTGACTCGCTACGGCG
>DASRXR010000504.1:0-4424 GCA_035687405.1 Polyangiales bacterium | reverse complement strand
ATCTCGTCCGAATACGCGTTACCAATTCCACTCAACACGCGCGGGTCCGTGAGCGAACGTTTGATCGTGTGATTCTCGCGCGTGAGCGCCTGCGTGAAGTCTTCGAGCGAGCTGCCGAGCACTTCGATTCCGCCCGGGTTCACGCCTGCGAGCGCGGCCTTCCCTTGCACCACGTGCAAGGATGCGCGCTTCTTGCTGCTCGCCTCCGTCAGCAGCACGGTCGCATCGGGAAAGTCGAACGCAGCGAGTCCGACTTTCTTCGCGATCACGGCGCCCTTGTCGCGCAGCTTCAAGCGTCCGGCGATCATCAAATGCAGGACGAGAAACAACTCCTCGTCGAAGTGGAAGACGATGCGCTTGCCGATGCGCGAGAAGTCGCGAACCGGGCGGCCGAACAAGCTGGAGAGCGGCGGGACCGCCGTCCGCACGAGAAACGGGCTGGCGAGGCGCACGCCTTCGAGGTTTGCGCCTTGGAATTTCTGAGTCAGCCGCTCGATGTACACCGTGATGTCGGGATATTCCGGCACCCCCGGAGCATGCTGTCCGAACCTCGATTCGGCCAGCGCTCGGCTTTCCCTTTCGCTCGAAGCGCCGTATGAACCGCGGCCGTGCCGAAGCTGCCTGAGGAAGTGTCGATCGACGTCGGGCTCGACGAAGCGCAAGACGCCGCGGCGCTGCGGGCTCGGGTCGCGCGCGTGCTCTCGGTCGCGGAGGCAGAGCTGCCCGAGGTGGTCCTGCGCAAGCGCTCGGTCGACGCACGTAAGGGAAGCGTGCGTTTTCACCTTCTGCTCGAGCTCGGCGCGCACGACACGCCTGAGCTCGGCTTGCCGCACCCCCGTCCGGTCGGGGAGCCGCGGGTATTGATCGTCGGGGATGGGCCTGCAGGCCTGTTTTGCGCGTACGAGCTGGCGCGGCACGGCGTCGGGTCGCGCGTGCTCGATCGCGGTAAGCCGGTGCAGCCGCGGCGGCACGACCTCAAGGGCCTCAACCGGTACGGGACGGTCGACCCCGATAGCAACTACTGCTTCGGGGAAGGCGGCGCCGGCACGTACAGCGATGGCAAGCTCTACACGCGTGCGCACAAGCGCGGGAACGTGCGCGACGTGATCGAGATCTTGGCGCGGCACGGTGCGCCGAGCGAGATTCTCACCGACGCGCGGCCGCATATCGGCTCGAACCGGTTGCCGCAGGTGGTCTCGAGCTTGCGAACTGAGCTCGAAACGGCCGGCGTTCAGTTTCAGTTCGGCGCGAAGGTCGTGGACCTCGTGCGGGATGGTGCGCGGGTTCGGGGCGTGCGGCTCGCCGATGGCAGTGAGCTCGAAGCGGAATGCGTAGTGCTCGCGACCGGGCACTCCGCAGCCGACGTGTACACGATGCTCGCGGAGAACGGAGTCGAGCTCATCGCGAAGTCGTTTGCGCTCGGTGCGCGGATCGAGCACCCGCAGAGCTTGATCAACGAGATTCAGTACGGCGCGGCGGCGAAACATCCCGCGTTGCCGACGGCGGCGTACCGGCTCGCGCACACGGTCGAAGACCGGGGCGTGTTTTCGTTTTGTATGTGCCCCGGTGGATTCATCGTGCCGGCGTCGACCGAGCCCGACGCGTTGGTCGTCAACGGCATGAGCTTGTCGCGGCGCAGCTCGAAGTACGCAAACTCGGGTTTGGTGGTCGGCGTCGAACCGGCGGATCTCGCGCGCGCAGGCTTCACCGGGACGCTGGCCGGGGTCGAGCTTCAGCGCCGAATCGAGCGCGCGGCGTTTGCAGCGGGTGGCGGCGGCCTGCGCGCGCCGGCGACGCGCGTGACTGACTTCATCGCCGGTCGCGGTTCGAGCACCCTCCCGTCGACGAGTTACCTGCCGGGTGTCACCGGCGTGAACCTTGCGGACGTGCTGGATAGCGCCGGGCTGCAGTTTGCGAAGCGCTTGCGCACAGCGCTCAAGGCGTTCGACCGCACACTGCGCGGCTACGTGACTGCCGAGGCTGCGTTGATCGGCATCGAGTCGCGCACGAGCTCACCAGTGCGCGTGCTGCGCGATCCCGAATCGCTGCAGACGCCGGCGGTTTCGGGCCTGTACCCCGCCGGTGAAGGCGCGGGCTACGCGGGCGGCATCATGAGCGCAGCGATGGATGGAATGCGGATCGCGCGAGCGATAGTGGAGTCAGGTTCGCGCTGAGCGCGCCGGCGCGGTGCGTCGATCGGGAAACCATCGGTGGAAGTGAAGAAAGACGACGACAGTTCCGATTCGAGCGTGCTGTGGTTGCTTCAAACGCGCGTGTTCGCCGAAGAAGGTGCGACGGGCTTCGTGATTCCGACGCACACGCTCGACGGAGAGATCGGGTTCAGGTCGAAAGTGGTGCAAGCCTGATCTGACAGCCCGGACAAAAGGTGGTCGTTCGCCCGGCGAGCTCGATGCGCTCGAACGAGGTCCCACATCGCGGGCACGGCTCGCCCTTTCGGCCGTACACGCGAAACGGGTTCTTCGCGCCGTGCTCGCCTTTGGCCAGATCTTTCAGCGTGCGTTCGATCGTCCAGTGCAGCCCGCGAACGAGCGCCTGCACGTGCGCGGCAGTGAGCGCGTTCGCGGGCGATCTCGGATCGATCTTCGCCTTCCACAGCGCCTCGATCGCTTGAATGTTGCCCACACCGGCGAGCACCGACTGATCGAGCAGCGCCTCTTTGATCGTCCGCGATTTGCTGCGCGCGAGCCGTTCACGCAGCGCGACTGGGTCGACGCCGTCTGAGAGTGGATCCGGGCCGAGCGCGTTCCAGGTCTCGATGTCTTCGTGTGCGAGCACGAGCCGCCCCCATCGCCTCGGGTCGACGTACGACACCCGCGAGCGCTTCGAGCCACGCGCGACCTCGAACGCGACGCGCTCGAATCGAAGTGGTACCGCTCCCAGCTGCGAGGGTTCGAACCAGCCTGTCATGCCGAGGTGGACGAACAAGCGCAACTCGCCGGCCATGCGTACGCGAATCCACTTGCCCCGGCGTTCGACCGCTTCGACCTGCGCGCCGGTCAACTGGCGCACGAAGCTGCGGGCTGCCACTGGCCGAAGAATACGAGCATCCGGTGCGTGAACCGCAGTGACGCGGGCACCTCGCAGCCACCGCTCCAAGTTGCGCCGATTGTGCTCGACCTCGGGAAGCTCCGGCATGAGTCAGCTTTGCATCTCCGGCGCAGAGGCGCATACGGCCGGAGCTCAGGCAGCCTTCGCGTACTCGCTCTCGGCGAGCTCTTTCAGCGTCAGGAGTTGCTTGCGCATCATGATCAAATCGCCGGGTAACAAGATCCAGCGCATCGGCGAACGCTCACCGAGCCGAACGTTGAGCTTCACGACGATGCGCGAACCACTCGCGGTGGGTCGGACCGTGTAGCTCACGAAGACGTCGCCGAACACTTTCGTTCGATCGATGACGAGCGTGAGCTGACGGTTTACTTCGAACTCGAGCAAGCGAAAGATGGTCATCCAACGCTGCCCCACTTCGAGTTGTTCGTTCGCAGGGTCACGCCGCCGTGGGCTGCGACGGCCGAAGTTGTCGATCCAGTCGTAGCTGTAAGGTGCTACGCGCAACTGACACAACCACCGGAACGTGACATCGACCGGCGCGCTGACGTCGACGGCGCGAAAGCAACTCTGGAACGACGCGCTGCCGTACCGATCGCACGGAAACGCCTCGGCACGTTCCTCCGGAGTGGAACCCCAGTCGTGAATGACGCCCATGCCAGATCGGTAGGGTCGCTGGCGAAACCCCGCAACGGCAGTGGTTTGGACTTTCGAGCAGCACGAAGTGTTCGAATTAAAAAGACAAAGCCCGAAACGCGTTCACGCTCCGGGCCTCATCACACGTGCTGTCGAGACTGAAGAATCAGTTCGTCAGCGGCTCCCACGTCGTGCCGCTGAACTTCGCCAACGTCAGCGAGTCGAACACGAAGAAGTCATCCGGACCGGTGTTCATCTTCACGCCCGGCTGCAACAGATTCGGCGCGAAGTCTTTCAAGCTCGCGGCTTGCTTCATCACGTTTTCACGCGTGAGGTCGCTGCCGCACTGCTTGAGCACCTGCTCCAGCGTCTGCGCGGCAACCATGCCGTACAGGTTCGAACCGTCGATCGGCTTCGCTTCGGGATAGTACTTCGCGAGGAACGCCAAGTACTCCTTCATCGCCGGATCGTTGTCCCACCGCTTGTCCGTCGGGTCCTTCAAATACGCCGTCGTGATGACTCCGGCCGACTTGTCGAGACCGGCAGGCGTGAGCACTGAGCCGACCGACGCGGACACATTCGACAAGTACTGCACAGGCTTCCAACCGGAGTCGAATGCCTTACGAATCGCTTGCGCTGCGAACTTCGGCGTAGCGATGTTGAAGAACACCGTCGCGCCCGAAGCCTGCAAGGTCGCCATCTGCGAGTCGATCGTCGCGTCG
>DASRXR010000503.1:0-6759 GCA_035687405.1 Polyangiales bacterium | reverse complement strand
CGGGCTAGTACGCGGCGTCTTGTCCGAATCGCGCCTACAAAAGCAGCGCCGCAAGCGCAAGCTGATGAAGTGGATCAAGGTCGCGCTCGCGCTCGTCATCGCAACGATCGTGATTCCGATCGCGCTGATCACCACTGGGTTCTTCCTCGGACCGCGCGGCACCGAAGGTTTGATCGCGACGCCACTCGCAGTGATCACTTCGTGGGCGCTGATCTTGTTCTTCGCGACGCGCAAGAAGAAGTCGCCGATCGCACTCCCGAAAAACGAGATTGCGGCGCTACCCGCCCACACGTCCGAGTGGCTCGATTTTCAGCGCCAAGGTTTGCCTTGGGCTGCGCAGCAAAAGCTGGACGACATTTCGCTCAAGCTCGAATCGCTGACGCCGCAGCTCCGGCGCCTCGATCCCAAAGCACCGGGCGCGATCGAAGCGCGCCGGTTGCTCGCGGAAGAATTGCCGGAGCTCGTGAACGGCTATCAGAAGCTCCCGCCTTCACTGCAGCGGAAACCATTACACGGTGGCCCGACTCCCGAGCACCGGCTGATCGACGGCTTGACGACGATCGACGACGAGATCAGTCATTTGCACGACCGACTCGCCGCCGAAGATCTGCACGCACTTGCGACGCAACAACGTTATTTGGAACTGAAGTACAAGTCGAAAGACAAGTTGTAAGCGAGTGATCAGCGCACGCTGCGGTTCACGCCCTGCGCGTAGGAGAAGCCTACGAGTCGCTTCGCTACTTCCTTCAGTCCGGCCTCCGAGCTTTGCCACGCTCGATCGAGCGCAGTTGGCTCCTCGCAGCGGATGGCGGCGGGGTCGACGGTCTTCGGGGCTTCGGCCAAGCCGGCCAACGGCAACAACAGCAACTGCAACAACGCTAGCTTCTTCATGACCTTCGTCTGGGTTCGAGTTGGTCGCTGTTAGAGCAAGCGGGATGCCAGCGCCGTCCGACCCTGCGCCCCCCGGAAAAGCCCAGGTTTTGCGGCTGTGAAGCCAGTCACGAGCCCCCCTGGGCGGACCTGTGCCCGGCACGCGGCGGCACCGACCCAGCCGAAGGTGTTGGGTCCCGCCAACAGCAGGCGGGCGACAGACGGGCCTAATGACCGGCCGGAGCGCGACTCACCGAGGCGCGATACCCGTGGCCGCGGGAGCCATCCCCTGGCGATAGCTCGGAAAGCGCAATGTCACGCCGAGCGTCTCGAGTGCGCGGGCCGGATCGACCGCGCGGTCCGCCCGCAGCGACGCGTGCAAGCTCTCGAGTGGCGCAAACTCCGGCATCGGCACGTGATAGGCGTCACAGATGAAGCGCACGACCTCGATGTGGGGGGCCGGTTCGCGATCGCCGACGACGAACGTCTGTGCGCGCGCGTTGGTCGGCGAGAGCGCGAACTGCGCAAGGTCCTCGGCGTGCACGCGCGACAATGTCAGAGTTCCATCCCCTGGAATGTTGTGCTCGCCGCGAAGCACGCGCATGTGTAGCCCGCGGTCTGGGCCGTAGATCGCCGGACATCGCAACACGGTCGCGCCGATGTCGCGATAACACTGCTCCGCAGCCTGCAAGCGCTCGACGCGCGCGTCACCTGCAGCTGCGAGCGGCGTCGAGTCGTCTAGACGCCCACGTAAAGTCCCGTAGACGCCGGTGCTCGACACGTACACGACCGAGTGTGAACGAGCCAACAGCGGCGCGATGCGCGCATCCGTCTCCGCCGCTGCTGGAAACGCGACCACGACGCGCGTGTTCGAGTCCAAATACGGTTCGATCTCGGAACCGAGTTCGGCCGATTGCAACACTTCCGCACCCGCGGCTTCGAGCGCGGCGACGCGTTCTTCGGAGCGCACGGTCGCCACGACCGGCAGCCCTCGGCTGCGCGCGAGTGAAAGGATTCGCGAACCCGCGTAGCCACAGCCGAGAATCACGACGCGCTCGAAACTCATCCCTGCAGTCTGCCGGGGATTCGTCCGATCTGCAGCCCGGATCGCACGGCGCGCGCACGTCGCGTATGCTGCCGCGCATGACCTCGCAAACGGATGCCCATGGTCGCCCGGCCGCACCCCCGGTCGCGTTCACCGATCCCGACGTAGCGGCGCCGAGCCACGCCGAGCGCGCTCGCACGTTAGTCTCGAATCAAAAGACCGGCAGCCTCGCGAGCCTCGCGACCGATCCCGAGGGCTATCCGTACGCGTCATTCGTGACGTTCGCGTTGCTCGACGGCGAGCCGCTATTCTTGATCAGCCGGCTCGCCGAGCACACGCGCAATCTGATGGGAGACACGCGCGGGTCGCTCCTCGCGCACGAGTCTGGCAACGCGGATCCGCTCGCGAACGGCCGCGTCACGTTGATCGGGCGCTGCAACAAGTTGCCGCGTGGAGACACGCTCGCGCGCGACACCTATCTCGCGCTGCATCCGAGTGCCGGCTACTACGTCGACTTCGAAGACTTCGACTTCTGGCGCCTCTCGATCGAAGCGGTGCGCTTCATCGGTGGCTACGGGCGGATGTCGTGGGTCGCCGCCGACGACTTTCGCCGCGCGACGCCGGATCCGATCGCGGATGCGGCGCCGCGAATCCTCGAACACATGAACCAAGATCACGCGGCAGCGTTGCGACAGTACGCGCGAGCGTTCACGCGGGCGACGGATGCAGAGAAGGCGACGATGACTGCGATCGATCGCCACGGCTTCGAGATGACGGTGACGACGCCGGGCGGAATCGGTCCAGCACGGCTGGCGTTCGAGACGCCGCTGGCGAATCCCGACGACGCGCGCGTGAAACTAGTCGCGCTGCTGAGGGCGGCGGAGAAGAAACTAACCGCACCATGATCCTCTCGGATAGAGACCTACGAGCGCGGCTCGCCGCGGGCGATCTCAAGATCGATCCACTTTCGGACCCGGAGCTGCAGATCCAACCGGCGAGTGTGGACCTGAGGCTCGCGAACGAGTTTCTCGTGTACAAGCCGGCGCAGATCGCGTGCCTCGACCCGCGCGATCGCGAGACGCTGAATGCCGCGACCGAACGCGTTCAAGTGCCGGATGACGGCGCCTTCATTCTGCACTCCGGCGAGTTTGCACTCGGCTCGACGGTCGAGCGCGTGTCGATCCCGAACGACCTCGTCGCGCGGGTGGATGGTCGCAGCAGCATCGGGCGCCTTGCGGTCGTCATTCACGCGACTGCGGGTTTCATCGATCCGGGATTCGAGGGACAAATCACCCTCGAGCTGTCGAACCTCGGGCGCATTCCGGTGCGGCTCTATCCCGGCATGCGCATCGCGCAGATCGTGCTGCACCAGCTGACGTCGCCGGTGGAGCGGCCATACGGCAAGGAGCGGGGCAGTCATTACCACGGTCAAACCGGTCCGCAGGCTAGCCGCATCGAGCTCGATGACTGACTTGCACTTCCTGCCTCAGCTGCCATCGTGCTGGCGATGAATTCCGACCGTTCCGCCGTTCCATCCGAAGCCGATCGGCCGACCGCAGTCGTCGTCGCCGTCCAGCTTCCCGACGTGGATGCGGCTGCATTCGAAGCTTCGCTCGTAGAGCTCGAACGGCTCGCGGACACGCTCGGGCTCGACGTCGTGGCGCGCGTCACGCAGCGGCGGCACGGGCTCGTGTCGAACAGCGTGCTCGGTGAAGGCAAGCTCAAGCAACTCGGCGTGATCACCGGCGGTTCGGGAGTGCTTCAGCCGTATGCGCCGCCGGGCAAGCGCGCACGGCGAGACGCGGAACCGGAAGCTGAGGGCGGCGAAGCCAGCGAGCCTGAAGCGGACGGCGACGAGGACGCGGCCCCAGATTCCAACGCCAACGCCAAGACCCACGCGCAGGTCGTCCTCGTCGATCACGAGCTCACGCCCGGCCAAACGCGCAACCTCGAGCGTGCGACGGGCGCTGAGGTTCTCGATCGCTCGATGGTGATCCTCTCGATCTTCAAGCGGCATGCGCGCACGCGAGAAGCCCGCATTCAGGTCGAGATCGCACAGCTTGCCTACCTCGCGCCGCGTTTGCGCGAAGCGAGCGCGGGTCAAGACCGGCAGCGCGGCGGCATCGGTGGAAAAGGCGCGGGCGAGTCCGCGCTCGAGCTCGATCGGCGGAGGGTTCGGGATCGCATCGCCGAGCTTCGCAAAGAGCTCGAGATCGTGCAGCGCGAAGCCGAGACGCGGCGAAGTCGTAGGACGGGCCTCGACACGAGCACGCTCGCGCTGGTCGGCTACACGAACGCCGGTAAGTCGTCGCTGATGCGCGGGTTGACTGGGGACGAGGTCTACGTCGCGGATCAGTTGTTCGCGACGCTCGACACCACCGTGCGCGCACTCAAGCCGGAGACGCGCCCACGCATCCTGGTTTCGGACACGGTCGGTTTCATTCACAAGTTGCCGCACGATCTCGTCGCGTCGTTCCGGTCCACACTCGCGGAAGCCAAGGACGCGAGCCTCTTGCTGCACGTCGTGGACGGATCGGATCCCGCATTTCGCGACCAACTTGCGGTGACACTCGAAGTGCTGCGAGACATCGGCACCGCGGACAATCCGCGCCTGCTGCTCTTGAACAAAGCCGACCGCCTGGGCCCAGAGCAAGTCAGCGAGCTGCAGCGCGAGTTTCCGGAAGCCGTGATCTTATCGGCTCGCAATCCCGAAGACGTCGTGCGCCTGCACGCGCGGATCGTCGCTTACTTCGAAGAGCGCATGCAGGAAGCCGAGTTCGTAATCCCGTACGACCAGCAGCGCCACGTGCAGGTCTTGCACGAACGAAGCCGAGTCCTCGAGGAAAACTACGACGAATCCGGTGCACGGCTGCGAGTGCGCGCACCCGAAGCAGTGCTCGCGAGCTTGCGCCGCGAGCTCGGTGAATCCACTACTTGATCGCGTCGATCACTGCGCCGAGGAAGCCGCGCGCGAACTCGTCCCAGTGTTCGCTGCCCGCTTGGTCCGTCGCGAGCCGCACGACCACGAGGTCGGCCGACGGAACGACGAACACGAACTGACCGTTCACGCCTTCCGCGAAGAACGCGTCGGGCGGTAGATCGGCGTAGTCGTCCGGCAGACAAAACAAACCGTCACACGACGCAGGTTGTTTGCCGAGGCGCGCCGGCGGGTTCATGTGCCACAACCACTGATTCCAGTCTTCGCACGGATTCATGCCCTTCGTCGTGCGATCGATCCACTCGCCCGGGATCACTTGCTTCCCATCCCACTCGCCGTGGCGCAGGTACAAGTACCCGTACTTCGCATAGTCGCGCGCAGAGGCCTGCAAGCCCGCGTAGGTCGTCGTCCGCTGGCTACTGTCGGAGTTCCAGCGGATCGACGTCGCGCCGATCACGTCGAACACTTTCGCTTTGCCGTACGCGTACGCGGTCATTCCCGTCGCCTGTTGCAACACGCCGGACAACAACGCCGGATCACCGGTCGAGTAGCGCTTCGTCTTCCCCGGCTCTTCGACCGACTCGCGTGCAAGCACCGTATCGAGCAGGTTTGGGTTGTACGCATCGTTGGTGCCGGTCGCGTTGCTGCGCCAGTCTTCGGACCAACGTAACCCGGTCGTGAGGTTCATCGCGTGCTCGATCGCGATTCGACTGCGCGCATCCATCGTGTCCGCGCAGTCCCACTGCATCGGGTACGACTCACAGATCTTCGCGTCGGTCGACTTGATCTTCCCTTCTCCAATCGCGATGCCGATCAGCCCGCTCGTGAAGCTCTTTGCCATCGAGTAGCTCTCGTGAGTCGAAGTCGCCGAGATCCCGGTGTACTTCTCGAGGGCGACGTAGCCGTGTCGCACGACGAACACCGCTTGCGTGTTCGAATACTGCGTCTTGTAGTCCGCTGCAGCCATCAGCTTCGCTGGATCGAAGCCGAGTTTGTCCGGCGCTTCGGTCTTCCACTCCATCGTCGGCCAATACGCCGGCAAGCCCGCAGCCTCGGGCCCGATCTGATAGGGACCCGGCGTCCCGAGCGCACGCGGCGGAAGCTTGATCCCACGACACTCCGTCGGTCCGGCAGGCTGACTCGGCGTTCCAGCGGCGCCCGCCCCGGCACCACCGCCTGCGGTCCCGGGATTTGCGCCAGGCACTCCCGCCGCACCACTTCCCGCAGCAGCGCCGGCCAAACCGCCGCTTCCACCCGCACCCCGCCCGCCGCCACCAGCTGCAGCAGAGTTCCCGGCCGTGTTCGTCGTTCCGGTGCCGCTTCCAGCAGCACCCGTGCCGGCTGTCGTCGCAGTACCATCCGCGCCAGCGGTAGAGGTCGGAGTCATGGCCGCGGGCTCATCGCTACTGCAAGCGGCGAACAAAACCAGTGCCGAGCAGGCCCACGAAACTTTGTGAGACTTTGCGTTGTTCGAGCGCGACATGCACCGACGCTAGACCAGCGCCGAGAGAGCGGAAAGGTCCTCATTCAGAAACAACTTCCAGGTCGGAGTGGGCCGCGCTTTTTGCGCTACTTCCGCTGCGACGATCGCTCTTCTAATTCAGCCAACGTCTTCGGCCAATCGTCACGCAAGAGCCGTGAGAGCGAACGATCTGCCAGCAGTTTCCCGCCGGTCTGACAGTTTGCACAATAGTTCGTCTCATTGTCAGCGTACGCAATGCGCTGCACTTTTGCGCCACACACGGGACACGGCTGGCCATACTTTCCGTGCACGGCCATGCCCGCGCGAAACGCCGTGACTTGCTCGGGGAAACCATCGGGCCCGAGCTCTGCGCGCAATTTGTCGGCCCACAGATTCAAGATCTTCTCGACCGACGCGTGCAGCCGCGCGAACTCCTCGGCTGTC
>DASRXR010000502.1:0-11433 GCA_035687405.1 Polyangiales bacterium | reverse complement strand
GCCGCACCCCATGACCGCATGAGGACGAGTGTAGCGCAAAGCCGCCCTCCAGCCAGCGATGTCCCCGCAATGCGTGCGTCCAGTCGAATGCCGACTCGCAAAAACCCTATGCCGCTGCGAGCGGCTGTGACGGCGTTCACTTGGCGAGGAACGTACGGATGGCCGCCAACACCTGCGGAAGCTGGTCGTGATGAACCCAGTGGCCGGCTTTGTCGATCGCGACGACTTCAGACTGCTTGAGATAGCCGGCTCGACCATCCTGCGCCGGATCGCCGGCCCAGCTCTGCTTGCCGCGAATGAGCAACGTGGGGCATGCGATATTCCCCCACAGCTCCGCCATCTCGGCTTCGTTGAAGACGTACGGCGAATGCGCCCGAACATAGTTGTCGAACTTCCACGAGTACGTGCCGTCTTCGTTCTGACTCATGCCGTAGACAGTCAGGTGCCGTGCCTGCTCTTCACTCAGGAACGCGTTCGCCTCGCGCATCCGCTGCACCGCTTCGTCGACGTTCGTGTACTTGCGCGGCACGCGCCCCGCGAGATCGCGCAACTGAAGCACCCAATCCTGCATGCGCTGCGCGGCACTGCGCTTCGAGCGTGACTTGATCCACGCCAGCGGCGGGCCGAAGCCTTCGATCGAGACCAGCTTCTTCACGGATTCCGGGTTCATGCCCGCGTACTGCATCGAGATGGACCCGCCGAGCGAGTGCCCGATGACCGTGAGCGGCGCGAGCTGCTTTTGATGGATCAGCTGCGCGATGTCGTAGACGTAGTCGACGAGCGGGTACGTCCCGCCGATCACCCACTGCGAATCGCCGTGGCCGCGCAAGTCCGGCGCGATGATGTGGTAGTCACCGCGTAACGCCTCGGCGATCCAATCCCAGTTGCGGCAATGGTCGCGATTGCCGTGCACGAGCAACATCGGAGGCGCGCCCTCGTTGCCCCAGTCGACGTAGTGGAGGCGCAGGCGCTGCGAATAGTAGATGTGCGACGTGGGCCCAGTCAGCGGAGGCGTCGTCATGCCTCCGTTATAGGCAGGGTCAGATCCACTTGTCGAAGGTCTTGAGTAACAGGAACGTCTCGCTGCTCTGGATGCCCGGGACCTTCGCGAGCGACTCGGACAAAAACCGAATCAATCCATCGTTCGACGTCACGAGCACTTCGGCGAGTAAGTCGTAGCGACCGGTCACGATCGCGACGCTGCGGACTTCCGGTAGCTGGCTGACGTCACGCGCGCGCGCTTCGAGCTGCCGGCTCTCTTGGACCTTCATCCCGATCACGCATAGCTGGTGCCCGGGGATGATCTCGGGATTGACCAGCGCCGACATGCGAAAGGCGCCGGCTTCGACCAGTTTGCGAAGCCGCAAGCGAACGGTGCCTTCCGCGATCCCGAGCTTGGCCGCGATCGCGGAGTTGTTCGCACGACCGTCTTCGCGCAGCAGCTCGATGATGCCGCGATCGGTCGCATCGAGCTCCTGCTGCACCGGTTGACCTTCTTCGGACTGAGCAGCGCGCATGAGTTGCAATCCTTACGTGAACGCGAAAACGACGCGGGGGCCCGGGGCCGACTCAGGCCGCTTGCGGGATCGCGAGCGCTGCCGCGACGACCGGATGCATGATCTTGCCGTTGGCGGCATTCAAGCCGGGGGCGAGCTCGGGCTTGATCGCAGCGGCAGCTTCGAAGCCACGAGCGGCGAGCAAGAGCCCGTACGGCAGCGTCGTGCTCGTGAGCGCTTGGGTCGAAGTGCGCGCGACGGCAGCCGGCATGTTCGGTACTGCGTAGTGGAGCACGCGATCGACCTCGTAGATCGGCTCGTCGTGCGTGGTCGCGCGGATCGTCTCGGCGCAACCGCCCTGATCGATCGCGACGTCGACGATGAGCGAACCCGGCAGCATCCCCTTCAAGTGTTCGCGGCGGATCAGCTTCGGAGCGCGCGCACCCGTCACGAGGACCGCACCGATCACCAAGTCGGCCTTCGCGAGGCTCTTCACGAGGTTGCCTTCGTTCGAAACCAACGTCTGAACGCGGCCCCCGAACAGGTCATCGAGCTCGGCGAGGCGGCGATGCGACAGCTCGAGGATCGTCACGTCCGCGCCCAAGCCCACAGCCATCTTGGCTGCGTGGGTGCCCACCACGCCGCCACCGAGCACGACGACCTTGCCGCGCTCCACGCCCGGAACACCGCCGAGCAACACACCGCGACCGCCGAACTGCTTCTCGAGATACTTCGCGCCTTGTTGGACCGAGAGCCGGCCCGCGATCGCGCTCATCGGGACGAGGCACGGCAATGTGCCGTCCGCCATCTCGATCGTCTCGTACGCCACCGCAGTGACGCGCTGCCGCATCAACGCCAGCGCGAGCTCGGGAACGGCTGCCAAGTGCAAGTACGTGAAGAGGAGCTGCCCCGGCCGCATGAGGTCGTACTCACTCGGGAGCGGCTCTTTGACCTTCACGATCATGTCGGAGGAGGCCCAAACCATCGCCGCGTCCGCTACGAGCTTCGCGCCAGCGGCTTCGTATTCGGCGTTCTCGAAACCCGCCCCGAGACCGGCGTCCTGCTGAACCACCACGCTATTGCCCTGAGCGACGTAGGCCCGGACACAGTCGGGGGTGGCAGCCACGCGGTACTCGCGATTCTTGATTTCCTTCGGGATTCCAATCTTCATGGGCATCTCGGTACGACTTTCGTAGAAGTTGAGCACTTATAATACGTGATTCGCATGGCGGCCGCAACCGACCTAGCCCCAAGCTGGGTCCCCGGCATACACCTGATAGTGATATTCATTTTCATCTCGATGTTGCGCGCCAACCGACGAATCGCTTAGACCGGAGCGGTGAGACGTAGTGCACGAGCCGTCCGCGTGACGCTCCAGCGCTGCGCGTGGATCCCGGCCTTCTGGTTCTACGCGCACGTGTCCATCGCGCGCGCTCAAAGCGCGCCGCGAGTCGCGCCGGAGCCGCCGCCCGCAGCTGCAACACCACCGGCCGAGCCCGAACCGACGCTGATCGAAGAAGGTGGCGGCGCAGGCGAAGAGATGGTCGTCACCGCGACTCGGATCGAAGAGCCCGCCAAAGAGTCGCTCGTCCACGTCGACGTGATCCGGCGCGAAGAGATCGAGCGCAGTGGTGCGCGCAATGCGGCCGAGCTGTTGGAAGAGCGCGCGGGAGTGAACATCACGCGTTCGTTTGCGGGCAGCGCGCTGTGGCTTCGCGGGCTCGATCCCAAATACACGCTGATCCTCGTCGACGGCGATCGGGTGCCCGGTCAGATCAACGGCGCGATCGATCTGACGCGATTCACCGTCGAGAACATCGAGCGCATCGAAGTGGTGCGCGGTCCCGGCTCCGCGCTCTACGGCTCGGACGCCATCGGCGGCGTCGTGAACGTGATCACGCGCCAGTCCACCCGGCCGTTCGAAGCGGACGGTTCGTTCACCTACGGCACGCGGAACTCGATGGATGCGAGCGGTCGCGTCGCGGCGCAAGTCGCAGACCCGTTACGCGCCCAAGTCACGGGCGGTTATCATCGCGCCGACGGCTTCGACACCTCGTACGGCGGACACGGCAGCGCGTACGAAGAAGCGACCGGCGGGCTCAAGCTCTGGTATCAGGCCGACGCGCGCGATCTGCTGATCCTCGGGGCGGACTACTTGCGCGACGACTTCCAGGGCACGGACGAAGGCGCCGGTGGCGCAGTGCTGGATCGCACGCAACTGCAGGAGCAGTTTCGCACCTCGCTCGAGTACCAACTCAAGGCGAGCTCGAAAGTTCAGATGGTCTCGCGCGGGACGTATTCGCTGTTTCGCGATCAGTACCTGACGGATCAGCGCGGCGCGAAAGACCTCGATCAATACGAAGACAACAGCGAACACCTGGGCCAACTGACGAGCTTGATGTCGATCGAGTTTTCGCCCGCGCAAAAAACGACGTTCGGTCTCGAGCACGTCTTTCAAGTGTTCGACTCGGAACGGCTGTCGCATCGCGGCAACCGCTACCGGCTCTCGCCGTTTGCGCAACATGCGTGGCAAGTCTGGAAGCACGGCGAGTCGCGTTTGGATCTCGTGCCGGGCGTGCGGCTCGATGTGGATTCGGAGTTCGGCACCGTGCTGTCGCCGAAGCTCGCGATTCAATTCACGCCGGTCGAAGAGGTGGTGGTGCGCGCGAGTTACGGCCGCGGCTTTCGCGCACCGTCGTTTCAAGAGCTCTTGCTGCGGTTCGAAAATCCGAGCGTGGGCTACGTCGTGGTCGGCAATCCGGACCTCGGCGCGGAAAAGAGTCACGGTGTGGACGTCGGCGTGACGTGGACGCCGGTGGAAGGGCTCGAGCTCGCGACGACGTTCTTTCGCAACGACATCACGGACATGATCGCGACGGTGTCGGGCGCACTGACGTCGCTCGGCACGATGTACACGTACGAAAACCTGACCAGCGCATGGACGATGGGGCTCGAATCGACAGTGTCGTGGCGGGTCGGGCAAGTGTTTGCGATCGACGTCGGAGACACCTGGATGGCGACACACGACGGCGAAAACGCTCGCGTGCTCGAAGGGCGCGCGACCCATCGCTTGACCGGCGGAGTCCGAGCCGCCTATCCGGATTGGGGTGTCGAGCTCGTCGGGCGACTCGCAGTTCAGCTCGGCCGCGTGTACTTCGTCCCGGACGAGAACGACGTCCAGCGCAGAACCGAGACCGACCCGCTCACACAGTGCGATCTGCGCTTGGCGAAGCACTTCGGCCCGCACCTCGAGGCCGCGGTCGGAGTCGACAACCTGTTCGATGCGGGCGATCAGTTCGCGTTACTACGACCGCGCACCGTGTACGGCTCGATCGGTGGACGTTACTGAGCAACGGAAGAGGAGACGGCGATGCACCCGATGTTCCAAAGCCTGAGTTTGTGCGCCCTGCTGCTGATGGCTGCGACAGGCTGCGCGGGCAAGCTGAAACCGCGCTCGGACGAGACGCCGCGCGACGCGGGGGCCTCCGATGCGGGTGAAGTCGATCTGAATGCGGTGCTCGATGGCGGCATTCCGGTCTATACCGGCAAGTTCAAGAACGCCGCTGGGCGTGACGACTCGTTCGTCACGGTCGCCGATGCGACTGCCTTGATGGAGTGGCAGCAGTTCGACTTGGACACGGCCAAGGAATCGAAGAGCGATCGCGATTGGGATCTCGCCTTCAACCGCTTCAAGGTTCGAACGAACGGCGGTGCGACCGGGATGGGCGGCGTCTACGTCGTCCAGCTCGAGGGGCAGGCGTTCGACGATCTCAAGCAAGCGCCGAACATGGGCTTTGCGGCGGATCGGCCGGACAGCGTCGGCGATGCCGGCGACGCCGACATGGACCCCGACAACGTGTTCAACAGCGGCACCGACGACTGGTACGACTACAACATGACGACGCACGAGCTGTCACCGAAGGACATCACGTACGTGTTCGCATCGACGGAGAAGCGGTTCTACAAGTTCCGGATCGAGGGGTACTACGACTCCGCCGGTACTCCCGCGAAGTTCAAGTTTCACTGGAAGGAGATCGAGGCGCCGGATTCCGGGTTCCCGCCCGACGGCGGCGCAGCGGACGGCGGCAACTAGCGAGGGTTGCGCCCAGCAGGAGCAGGATGGCGGGCAGACTCCCGCGGCGCGCGCCACGCACACCCGGTGCGCTCACGTCGCAACGGCCGTCGTCCGACTTCGAATCTGTGGTGTCGGAGGCATCTGCTTCGCTTGAACCGGCGTCGGACTCGGCGCCGCCCTTCCCCGTGCAGGCTTTGATCTCGGCTGCGCCACCGAGACACACATCCGGCCGCAAGCTCTCGCCTTCGAGCTTCGTGTTGAGCAGCGCGGCAAACACCGTGTCGCCCGATTCGACCGCGCTGAGAGTCACAGCGGGCATCTCACTCGCACTGGCTTCTTGCGCTTCCACGATCTTCCCGCCGGATTCGCGCGCGAGCAGTAGACGTAGCCCTTCGAGCGACACATCCGAACGCAGTGCGAGCGTGATGGAGCCCGCGTCCCGCACTCGGACCGAGTAGAACTTCGCCGCCAGCGGGAACACGCGCGGTGCCGTGTCTTCGAACGGCAAGGTCACGGCCTTCGTCACGAGCTCCGGATAGCTGCGCCCGCTCGCATACGCACGCTCGGGATCGGCGCGGCCTGCGGTGAAGAGGTTCCAGCGTGAGAACTCCGCAAACGCGTCGGCGATGGAGCTGGCGTGTTCGGCCTTCAACACGCTGTCGAGCGTGGGTGGCCACGTCACGTCTGGTCCGTCCGACACGCTGCGTTCGCGAAGTGCCGCCCACAGCTGCCGAATCGTCTCGCGACCGTAACGCTCGCCGAGAAACTGAAAGAACAAGCTGCTGCCGTAGCTGAATGCATCGACCGGGCCGGTCGGTTCTTGGGTGAGTCCGCGATCGGGCCGATCCAAGTAGCCTGCGACGAAGCCTTCGAGATCCTCGAGCGACGGGTCGTACTCTTCGGAGGCCCAAACCGCCGTGCCTTCGTTGATGTTCGCGCCGGCCTTCGCGTCGTAGCCGGCTTGCACCGCGTGGAAGTACTCGTGGCTCGCCAGGATCCGGGTGGCGAGAGCGAGTGACGCGTAGTTGTGGCCGGCGAAGTCGTTCTCTTGCTTCATGTAGCCGGGGCAGCGTGTGGCAGTCGCCGAGGTGCACTGCTCCGCGCGAAACGAGCCGTCCGACGTCGTGGAGAAGTCGACCAAGTACACATCGAAGCGCGCGTTACCGCCGTTGTCGTTCGGAACGGCTTCGTCCGAGGGCGGACGATCAAAACCGAGCTCGCTCGCGTAGTAGTCGCCGACCTTGTCGTACTCAGCCGCTGCGAGCTGCACGTAGTCGGGGACGCCGTCGCCGTCCGCGTCTGCCGCTGGGACGGCGTTGTCGCCGGCGCGGGTGTAATGGACGCGAAAGGAGCCGCCGGCAGAGTCGAAGAGCTCGACGTTTTCGTTCGCTCCGAAGACGGGCGGCAACTCGTCGGTGTTCGGGCTGTCCGGCCGAAGTGCGGCGGTGGTCACGCCGAGGTGGCCCGAAACAGGCTCCGCACCGCTACACGCGGCGAGCGCGCATCCGATTGCAGCTGCTAGCGGCAGGCCGATCCGCACGCTCAATCCAAGAATGCCCACTGCATGCGAATGTTACCTGCACCGGACGGGAGGTTGATCTGACCGGTTTCGTCGCACAGCTTTTGATTTTCCGGCGTGTAATACGCGAGAACCTCGAGCTTCACGTGCTTCTTCTTCGGTAGCTCGAGCACGTAGACGTTTTTGGTCATTTGCAGACACATCTGGTACGTCCAGAAGCTCGCGAGCGCAGTGGCAGGCGCGCCGATGCCGGAGCCATCCGAGACGAGCTCGCAGGCGTCGCCGATGAAGTACTCCTCGGTGCGGAACTCGAGGCTGTCAGGAACCTCCGCGAGATCGCCGAACACGGTCGCGGGCGCGGTGCGGCCGCCGCGGACGTCACCTGGGCCGGACACGCCGCTGTTCAAACGAATCACGTAGCGACGGAACGCGATTTCCCAGTCGGTTGACTCGAAGGCTTCTTCGTCGGTGATGTCGAGCTTTTCGAGGCCCTTGCTGGTGAACCGGGCGTAGAGGTAGCTCTCCGACGCTGCCATTCCGCCGCCGGTCGCGTCGATGAAGGTGACGAAGTCGTCCCCCTTGCCTTCCTCGCGGATCTTGCCCGTGGCAGGTTCATTGAACAGCATCAAGTCGGTGACCGATTTGTCGGTGCATGCGACTTCCCGGAGCATCGCCGGTTCATCGTGATCGCCCGCTTCGTGGTCGTGGTCGCCCGCGTCTGGCTTCGAGTTATTAGCTTCGTCGTCATCGCCACAAGCTACGAACATCAGCACGCACAAGACGCCTACAATGGAACGCATGGGGCCTTACCTCGCGAATGAACTACGATCTTTCCCGGGCTTTTGCAAAACGTAAATGAAAACCATTTTCAATAAAGTCCGGGTTGCATGGTTTGTCGGGATGGCGGCAGTGGCGTTTTCAGGCCGGGACGCGCGCGCGCAAGCCCGGCCGCAGCCGAGCGGTCGACCGTCGATCGTTATGTTCCGCGACGGGGCCGATTGGGTGCAGGCAGAACGTTCGCCCGGTGGCAGCGCAGAGATTTCCTTGCGCATTCGCGGGCGCGCCGGCCGAGCCTCGATCGACAAGCGCGCGATTGTGCAGCTGTCAGCGACGGAGGATCGGCGCGCGGGCGCGTTTTTGCGGGCGCAGCGCGTGAGTGCGGTCGCGTTCAAGACGTCGCCGCAGCCTTTAGCTGCGAAGACTGACCCGTTGCTGTCAGGTGAGCGCTCACCTCGCGAGGCGGTCGCGCTGAATCCACGCTTGCGTTTGTATCTCGTCGAGAGTGCGGACCCGGCTGAAGACGGCCTTGCGCTTGCGGCGCGGTTGTCGAACGTGGACGGCATCGAGTCTGCAATTCCGGATCTCCACTACGAGCGACGTCTCGCGGATTTCGAGTCACCGCCGAACGATCCGCGGTATCCCGGGCAGTGGTATCTGAAAAAGCTGCAGCTCGAGCGCGCGTGGCAAGTTGCGGTGGGGAATGCGGACACGAGCATCGTCGTGATCGACGACGGGTGCGACGTACAACACCCGGATCTCGCGCCGGCGATGCTGGGCGGCTTGGATCTGCTCGATGACGATGACGATCCGAGCTACACGCCGAACATCGCTGGCAACGAGCACGGCACCGCGTGTTCAGGGATCATCGCCGCGGTCGGCAACAACAAGGTTGGGATCACGGGCGTGTGTCCGACGTGCACGTTGCGCTGCGTGCGTTTGTTCGATCGCAGCCACGCGTTGGTTCCAGTGAGCGCCGACGTGCGTGCGTTCAACTTCGCGTACGAGACGGGCGCGGCAGTCGTTTCGAACAGCTGGGGTTTTGCCGAGCCGCAGCCGGTGCCGAGGCTGGTGCGCGCCTCGATTCAGGAGTTGCTCGATAGCGGGCGAGGAGGCAAAGGCGCGCTCGTGGTGTTTGCTGCCGGCAACGAGAACCGAGAGATCGACGACGAGGAAATCTCGGCGATTCCAGGTGTGCTCAACGTGGGTGCGGTAAATAACTACGATGAAGCGGCGCCGTTCAGCAATTATGGCAAGTCGTTGAGTGTGACTGCGCCGACGGGCACGCTCACGACAGACATCTCGGGGCCCGACGGTTCGGACAAGTCGGACTACACGAGCTTGTTTGGGGGAACCTCGTCGGCTTGTCCGGTGGTTGCGGGAGTTGCAGCGCTCTTAGTCAGTGCGGTTCCGGAGCGAACGGGGATGGAGATCGCTGCGGCGTTGATCAGCAGTGCGCGGAGTGCGCCGTACGCGACGCCCGATGCGATGGGTCACGATCCGTGGTACGGGCAGGGGATTGTGGATCCATCGGAGGCGTTGATTGCGCTCGGGGTGGACGTGCCCAAAGCGCCGGTGGCGGACAAGGATGCGGGCGCGGATGATCGCGACTCGGGGAAGCCGGATCGCGAGCCGTCGAAAGACGATGACGGGTGCGGGTGCAGCGTGCCGGGTGGTGATCGGCAGGCGCCGGCGCCGCTGTTGGCTGCGGGCTTTGCGGTCGCGCTCGTGTGGCGCGCGAGGCGGCGTTCCGGCAAGCTCAATCCGCGATGCCGACCGTGAGACTCGCCACGTACCCCGCGCTCACACTTCCAAGCACGACGGGCGTCTCGAGCGTCGCTCCATCGCTGAACACGTTGTCGCTCGCGAGCGTAATGCGGCTCAGGTTCGCGACGCTCTGACTATACCCGGTAGTCGCAAACACCGCGTTGCAGACGTCCTGCGGCAGCGCGAGCTGCGAAGTCTTGATCTTGTTCCCCGACGCACTCGCGGAGCTCAAGCTCGGATAGATCTCGAAGTGGATGTGCGGCCAACGTCCCGAGTAACACGCGGGGAAGATCGTCTGGAAGGTGACGCTACCGTCGTCATCCGTTTCCTGAACCCCGCGCAAGTAGTTCTGATCGGCCACGCTGTAGAGCGAGTACTTCCCATCGCGATCGCAGTGCCACAAGTACACCGCGTACCCGGCGAGCGGATTGCACCCGTCAGTCGTATTCACGAGCGACAGCTTCACGGACAGCGGCACGCCTTCCGCAGTGCCGGTCAAGCCTGCAATGCTCGTCCGAATATCACTCCGAATGATCCCGGAGAGCGTCAACACGTTCGGGCCATTCGACCCATCGCCCGGGTACGGGCCACCAGTCTCCTCGGGAATCACGGCACAGCTGCCATTTGCGGTGTTCGCGCCCGCATCGCCGCCGGAGCTTCCGGCTGAACCGAGGTTCGTAGCCGATCCGCTCGCGCCACCACCACTTTGGGCGCAGCCGATCAGCGGAATCAGCCCCGTGGCGCCGAGGTAGCCGAGCATGCGGCGGCGGTTGACCAACACATTCATGCGTTCGAGGTCGTACGCGAGTCCGCGGTCGTGGTCGTGCTTCGGCATGTGCGCTCCTTGTTCACAGGGCGAAGGTGCCCATGACGCAGAAGCTAGAAGGCCGACCTTGCGAAACTCTGAAGCGCCATCTCTTAGTTCGTCGACGTTGACGGTGACGTTACGTCAACGTCAACGATAAGGACCCCTTAAACGCAAACGGGACAGCCGCAGCCGTCCCGTTCGCATCCAGCGACTAACCGATTAGTAGCGGTACGCCTCAGGCTTGTACGGACCCTCGACCGGAACACCGAGATACTCGGACTGATCCTTCGAGAGCTGCTCGAGCTTCACGCCGAGCTTACCGAGGTGCAACCGCGCGACCTTCTCGTCGAGCTGCTTCGGCAACACGTAGACCGCACCCTTCTTGTACTTGCTCGTCTCTTTCCAAAGCGTGAGCTGCGCAAGCACCTGGTTCGTGAACGACGTCGACATCACGAAGCTCGGATGACCCGTCGCACAACCGAGGTTCACCAAACGACCCCGCGCGAGCACGATGATCTTCTTGCCATCCGGGAAGATGAAGTGATCGACCTGATCCTTGATGCGCTCTTCCTTGATCTCGGGATTCTTCTCGAGCCAAGCGATGTCGATCTCGCAGTCGAAGTGACCGATGTTGCAGACGATCGCTTCGTTCCGCATCACCTTCATGTGCTCGGCACGGATGATGTCCTTGCAACCAGTCGCGGTTACGAAGATGTCGGCGCGCGGGGCGGCGTCGTTCATCGTCGTGACCTCGTAGCCCTCCATCGCCGCTTGCAGCGCGCAAATCGGGTCGATCTCGGTGATCAACACGCGCGAACCAGCGGTGCGGAGCGCGTGCGCGCAACCCTTGCCCACGTCGCCGAAACCGGCGACCACGGCAACCTTGCCCGCAAACATGACGTCGGTCGCGCGCTTGATGCCGTCGGCGAGCGACTCGCGGCAACCGTACAGGTTGTCGAACTTGCTCTTCGTCACCGAGTCGTTGACGTTG
>DASRXR010000501.1:0-12003 GCA_035687405.1 Polyangiales bacterium | reverse complement strand
CGAACGAGCACGGCGGCGATGGGCGCGCTCGCGCGCGAGCAGACGCATCTCGCGGGCGTGCACCTCGTAGACCCGGAAACGGGCGCGGCGGATCTGCGCCAGGTACGGACGCTCGCTCGCACGCGACCGCTCGCGCTGATCACGCTCGCACGCTGGGAAGTCGGTCTCGTCACCGCCGCGAAAAATCCGAAACGCATTCGGAGCATCGCCGACTTCGGCCGCCGTGAGCTGCGCCTCGTGACACGCGAGTCGGGTTCAGGTGCACAACGCGTGCTCGAAGCGGAGCTGCGGCACGCCGGCTTACCGCTGTCGCTCGCACGTTCAGCCCGGGTCCGGGCGAGCGGCCAGCTCGAAGCCGCGTGTGCGGTCGCGATGGGCGCGGCCGACGGCGGCATCGTCTCGCGCGATGCGGCGCTCGCGTTCGGGCTCGAGTTTTTGCCGCTCTCGGCAGAGCGCTACGACCTCGTATTGCCGGTTGCCGAGTTGAACGACTTGCGCGTGCGACGTCTGCTGGACGAAGTGGCATCCGGGGCGTTCCGCCGTGAGCTCGAGTCTTTGGGGTACGACGCGCGCACGTCCGGTGATCGCGTTACCGACCTATCTGCTTAACAAAGGAGTCGCGATGTTCACCCGACGTTCGCCAGTGCTCGGACAAATACAGATTGACCTGTCGATGGCGCAGGGCTTCGGCTTCGTGGTGCCCGCGCGCGTACGAGGGAATACTCTTCGTATTTCGAGTTCGCGCGCGAGCGCCACGGAGCCGAAGAACAAGCCAGCGGCGGGTCAATCTGTGTTTGTCCGAGCACTGATTCTTTCGACGTTCTTGTTGCTCGCCTGCGGTGGGGCGAAACAGGAGTCCGCCCCAGTACCACCGGCACCGGCACCAGCCGCCGCGCCCGAACCGGCACCGGCCCCCGTACCGGCCAAAGAAGAACAACTCGTCGTGTTCGCGGCGGCTTCGTTGCGTGACGCGTTCACGACGTTGAGTGACGCGTTCAAGGCGGCGAACTCCGGGATCACGGTCACGCTGAACTTCGCCGGTACCCAAGAGCTGCGGACGCAGCTCGAGCAGGGTGCGCAGGTCGATGTGTTCGCCTCGGCCGATCAAAAGCACATGGGCGAGTTGCTCAAAGCCGGGCGCGTCAAAGACCCTGCGTTGTTCGCGCGCAACGAGCCGGTGATCGTCGTCGCGAAAGAGAGCGCGAAGAAGCTGAAGGGCATCGCGGATTTGCCGAAGCTGAAGAAGCTCGTGATCGGCGTGCCTGAAGTGCCGATCGGCCGCTACACGCTGCAGATCCTCGACCGCGCCTCGGAGAAGTTCGGCGAGAAATTCGCGGAACAAACGCTCGCGAAAGTGGTGTCCCGCGAGCTGAACGTGCGGCAGGTGCTCGCGAAGGTCAGCTTGGGCGAAGCCGACGCCGGCATCGTCTACCGCACCGATGCCTTGTCGTTGAAAGAAGGCAAAGAGAACGTCACGGTGGTCGACATCCCGCCCGACATCAACGTGATCGCGGAGTATCCGATCGCGGTCGTCACCGATGCACCACACCCGAGGCTCGCCGAACAGTGGGTGAAGCTCGTGCAGTCCGAGCTCGGCCAGCGAGCGCTGCAGAGCGCCGGCTTCCTACCGCCCGGCGAACCAGCGGCTGCAGCTCCAAGCGGCGCAGCGCCCGCGAAGTAACCACGTGGCCGACCCGCGCCTACGCACCGAACAGCGCGCACTCGCGATCAGCGGCGGCATCTTGGTCTTTTTCCTGGCGGCGCCGCTGTTCGCGCTGATCGCGACCGCGACCGTCGCGAGTCTCGAAGCCGGTCTGCGAGAACCGTTGGTGTGGCCCGCCCTGCGGCTCTCGCTCCTGACCACGACTTCCAGTCTCGTGCTCGTCGTGCTCTTCGGAACGCCGCTCGCATGGACACTTGCGCGTTCGCGTGGGCGATTCGCGCGCGCGATCGAGACGATCGTGCAACTGCCGATCGTGATCCCGCCGGCCGTCGCAGGCGTCGCAATGCTGCTCGCGTTCGGAAGGCGCGGGCTTTTCGGTAGCCTGCTCTACCCACTCGGAGTTTCGCTGCCTTTCACGACCGCAGCGGTCGTGATGGCCGAAGTCTTCGTGTCTGCCCCGTTCTTCGTGCAAGCCGCAACCAGCGCATTTCGGCGGATCGATCCGAACCTGATCGTGGTGGCGAGGACGTTCGGCGCGACGCCGTTACGGGTATTCAGTCGGATTGCGCTGCCGCTCGCAGCACCGGGGCTCGTCGCAGGCGCAGCGCTGAGCTGGGCGCGGGCGCTCGGCGAATTCGGGGCAACGTTGATGTTCGCCGGCAACTTCGAGGGGCGGACTCAGACGTTGCCGCTCGCGATCTACACCGCGCTCGAAATCGACTTGCGCGCGGCCCAAGCGCTGTCGGTGGTGCTCGTCGTGGTCGCGTTCGGGCTCTTGATCTTCGTGCGCTCCGTGCTGCGACGCTGGAGCGAGCGGGAGATGACGCCGTGATCGCGCGAGGCCTCACGTTGCGCATCGAATCGCGGATCGGCGCGTTGCAAATCGACGTCGAGCTCGAGACCGGTCCGGGCCCACTCGTGATCATCGGGCCGAACGGCGCAGGCAAGACGAGCTTGCTCTCGTCGATCCTCGGCGTATCGCCGGTGGAGCGCGGACGGATCGAAGTCGCCGGCGCCGTACTCGTCGACACCGCAGCCGGCATCGATGTTCCACTCGAGCACCGGCGCCTCGGTTACGTCCCGCAGGACTACGCGCTCTTTCCACACCTGACTGTGCGCGAGAACGTGGAATTTGCGCTCGCGAGCTCGGCTGCAATCGAGCGGCAGGAGCGAGCGCAGCGGGTAGCGGCAGTGCTCCGCGATCTCGCGATCAGTGAGCTGGCGGAGCGCCGCACGCGCGGGCTCTCGGGCGGCGAGAAGCAACGCGTCGCCCTCGCACGCGCGCTCTGCGTGCGGCCCCAAGCCCTGCTGCTCGACGAGCCACTCGCGGCGCTCGACGTCCACGCGAGACGCGAAGTGCGCGAGTTTCTGTCGCGCTATCTACGCGAGCTCGGTTTGCCCACGTTGGTCGTCACGCACGATGCAGCGGATGCACAACAGCTCGGCTCCCGGATCGCCGTTCTCGAAGCCGGCCGGATCACGCAGCGCGGAACGTGGGCGGACCTCGCCCAGAACCCAGGATCGAAGTTCGTCGAAGAGTTCATTGCGACGGCTGGTCGGTGAGCATGCCGAGCGTCTCGGCGCCGGCCTCGCGCGCGCCATCGAGCGCCTCGACGAGCTTTTTGTACTGCGCTTCGTCCTCCGGCGTCACGAACACGACTCGGTCTGCAGCCGTCCGCGGCAGAAGGTGCGTCTGCAAGGTCTTCACGTAGGCGCTGGCTTCGACCGCCTCGCCATTGATCGTGAACGCACCCGAGCTCGCGACGCGCACGACGATCTGCTCCGGTGGTGGCTCGGCTTGCGTGTCGGCTTGCTCCTCCGCCGGGATCCGCACGACGAGTTGACGCTCGAGCAGGGGCATCACGACCATGAAGATGATCAGCAGCACGAGCACCACGTCGACGAGCGGCGTGACGTTGATCGCGCTCTTCGGTTCGTTTTGCAGTCGAACCACGATCGGCTTGTGCCTGGTCTTCATTGCGGCTTCCGCTGTTCGACCGCGAGCGAGACGCCCTTCGCACCAGCCGCCTTGGCTTCGGCCATCACGGCGCGCACGTCTTTGACCCGCAGCGAGTCATCACCTTTGATCAAAATCTTGCGATGCGCATCGGTGCGAACGTAGTCGGCGAGCCGCGCCCTCAAGCCTTCCGGCGTGACGCGCGTCGTGTCGAACCAGATCGAGCGATCCGACATCACCGAGATGATCAACGCCTCGGAGTCTTCTTCCTGATCGCTCGTGTGCGCCTTCGGCAAGTTCACATTCATGCCGCGCTCGAGCATCGGCGTCACGACCATGAAGATGATCAACAGCACGAGCACCACGTCGACGAGCGGCGTGACGTTGATGTCGTTTTTGACTCCGCGCGAAGGCCCCGAAAACGCCATGGCTCAGCTCGCCACGTCGGTCGGGGTCGCCGCCGGTCGATGAAACTGCCGCGCTACGAAGTCGAGAAACTCGTTCGACGACTCGGCGAGGTCGACCGCGCGCGCGTCGATCCAACTCTGCAAGAAGTTGAACGCGAACACAGCCGGGATCGCGACCAGCAGTCCGAGCGCGGTCGTGACGAGCGCTTCCGCGATACCCGCCGAAACCGTAGCCAGACCACCCGAGCCACTCGCGGCCATCTGCTCGAACGCAGTCACGATGCCCATGACCGTGCCGAGTAGCCCTACGAACGGGGCCGTCGACGAGACCGTGCCGAGCAAACCTTGCCCGCGCTTGAGCAGCTGAATCTCACGCTGCGCTTGGCGTTCGAGCGCGCGCGCGACCGTCTCGACGGTGAACTGCTCGTCGCGTGAGGGGCTCGTCTGAAACGCACTGATACCAGCTTCGATGACCCGACCGAGATAGCCGACATCGCCGCTACCCGCGGCAGCGCTCTGCAGCCGACCGCTGCCGAGGGTTTGGGCCACCTTCGCCGCGTATTTGCGAGATGCATTGCGCGCGCGAATGAACACGACGACGCGCTCACATGTCACGAACAACGAAGCGAGCGCCATCAGCAGCATCACGATGATGACGCTCTTGGCGAACACGCCCATGGTGGCCCACAGGTCGAATATTCGAAAGGACATCTGTACCTCGCAGTCCAGCCAGATCGGCTAGGGCAGTTTGAAGTTGAACGTGAACAAGTACTGAACGGCTTCCGGACGACCTTGATACAGGACCGGCGTGAACCGACTGTTCAACAGCGCGTCGACAGTGATCTTGTCGAGCATCGGTACGCCTTTGATGATCTTACAGTCTTCGACGTTTCCGCGAACGGTGATGACACAACGTACCAACACTTTGCCCGCAACTCGCGCTGCGAGTGCCTCGCGGTTGTACTCCGGTGGCTTGCCTGCGATTTGAGTCGGCCGCGTCATGCCTTGGCCGAAGGGTAACGCCGAGGTTCCACTCCCCTGGCCTACGCCGCCGCGAACACCACCGACGGTACCGCCGACCGTGCCACCGACAGTGCCCGATGCGACACCGCCTTGCGTTCCACCGGGTACGCCCGTCGCTCCAGGATCCGGCGTCGCTACTGGCTGCGGCGCAGGCGTCGGCTCCGCTTGAACTGGAACCGGTACGGGGTCCGGCATTGGCACGGGCTTGACGACGTCCGGCTTCTTGATCAGCGGCTTACGCTGCACTGGCTGCGTTTGCGCGGGTGCTGCAGCAGCGGCGGCAGGTGCCGGCGCCGCTGCAGGCTGCGCGCTCGGTCCTGCCGGTTGCGACGCGACGAACGTGACGTCGACAGGCTTGGCAGTTTGTATTCGCTTCGCCGACGGAAGCAATACGACGATGACTACGATCGCCGCACACACCGCGAGCGTCAGTCCAAGACCAGCGATGTTTCCTTGTGGCGCTCGTGACTTCGACAGAACCGAATCGAACATCCATGCACCTGGAAACCGCGTTTCCTCGAGACATGTGTTCTAACGCGGATAGCCGAAGCTTGGCAATCTGCAAACCTGCCACAGCGCTACGCGAGTGAGATCAGTTTGCACATGCGCCGCGAGTCAACGCGCCGCGAGTCACTTCACGGTGACCGTTTCATTGGCATAGGCATGGGAGTAGTGTCCTCTCGACATTAGGCAGAAGCTCGGAAACACGTGCGTTAGCAACACGCCATAACAAGTCGCGTTGTTTGAAACAGTCCGGAATCCAAGCCCGCGTAGATCTCAATCTCACACGGCCTGTATATGAACTTAGTTTTGCGCCGCAGCCGTAAGCTACAGTCGGTAGTTCTGAGCGTCATGGTTGCTGCAGCAACCTGGCTCCCGAGCCTGGTTCGCGCGCAGATTGGCGCCTCGACTCTCACCGGCAAAGTCACCGACGCAGCGACGAACAAACCGATCTCGGACGTCGTCGTGACTGCAACTTCGCCCGCACTTCAGGGCGAACAAACGGTGGTGACGGACGAAACCGGCTCGTTCCGCATCCCGAACCTACCGCCTGGCGATTACAGCTTGCGTTATGAAGCGGACGTCTATCGGCCGTACGAGCACAAAGACATTCCGTTGCGTTCGACCGTCACTCTCCGTGTCGACGCGCAGTTGTTGCCGGAGACGCTTCAAGCGGCCGAGGTCGAAGTCGTCGGAAAGGCGCCGACGATCGACGTCGGGAGCGCGCGGCAAGGCGTGACGATCGATCAGGACTTCATCAGTCGTGTTCCGGTCGCGCCGCCCACGGGCAAAGGCGGTGCGAACCGTTCATTCGAGCAACTCGCGGAAATCGCACCCGGTGTCCACAACGATCACTTCGGTGCATCGATCGCGGGCACGTCGTCGCCCGAGAACATGTACATGATCGACGGCATGACCGTGAACGACCCGGGTTTCGGGTACAACGGTACGCCGCTCAGCATCGACTTCATCAAAGAGACGAGCATCATCACCGGTGGTTACTTGCCGGAGTACGGCCGCGGTGGCGGCGGCATTCTCGACGTCGTTACGAAGAGCGGCTCGAACGAGTTTCACGGCTCGGTGTTCGGCAACGTGATGCCGTGGACGGCAAATCCGAAGTTCCCGCCGCCGCAAGACTCGATCAGCACGACCTACGCGCTCGATAGCGTGCGCGACTTCGGCTTCGACCTCGGCGGTCCGATCGTCAAAGACAAACTGTGGTTCTACCTCGGCGCGGATGTGTCGCGCTTGAGCTACGACCTGACGCGCTACTTGAACTCGCTGCAGGTCGATGACGAAGGCAAGTACGCGTTCGACGACCAAGGTCTCATCCGGTCCCAGCGCATTCCCGGATCCCGCCGCGTGTTGCTCGCCGATCAATCCAGCTTGCAGTACATCGGCAAGCTGACATTTAGTCCGACGCAGAACGATCGCCTGGAGTTGACGCATCGCGGCACTCCCACACACAGCGGTGGCGAGGGAAAGTACTCGGTCGACTATGAAACGGGTTTGCCGGAGATTTGGGGCAACCCGGGGACCTCGACGATCATCGGTCCGTATGCCCCGACAGCTTGGAAACAGGTCGCAGATGCCTACGATACGTCGCTCCGGTGGACGCACTCCACGCCGGACAAGCGACTGACGTTTGACACGACGTTGGGCTGGCACCACCAGCGCACGGCCGATCTCGCGTCCGACGGGACGATCGGCGGTTCCGGCTTGTCGGGAACTCCGCTGTTCACGTTCCAAGCGACGACGCCGATCCATTCGATCACGGACTTCGAGACGATCTCGAATCCAGCACTCTGCATGAACGATGCGCCTGACGGCGACCCGCGCTGCCCGACCGCGCGCTACGCTCTGGGCGGTCCTCAAATCTTGCAAGATCGCCGGTACGATCGCTATCAAGCGCGTGAGCTAGTGACGTTCGTGACGCCCGGCCTCGGCCACCACGTAATGAAGGCCGGCGCCGAGTTCGAATACATGACGTACAGCTCCCGCCGAGGTTATCCCGGGGTCTCGTTGTACGAGGAACGAGGAGATGGCTCGGAGATCCGCAACTTTCGAAACTACGGCGGACTCACCGGGCCCGACGAGGCCTATGACATCGCGCTGCTCAAGTACAAGACCTACGTGCTGAGCTTCGGAGCGTTCGCGCAGGACAGCTGGTCCATCATGGACAAGATCACGCTGAACCTCGGCATTCGCTACGACACGCAGAGCCTGTATGCGGACCAGGGCCTCGGGCTACGCCTACCGAATCAGTGGTCTCCGCGCGTCGGCGTGATCTTCGATCCGACGCAGCAGGGCCGTGCAAAGCTCTTCGCGAACTACGCGATCTACTATCAGACGTTCCCGCTCAATATCATGGACCGCGCGGGTTCCGGCGAACCGGGGCTCGCCAGCTTGCGGCCGAGGTCGGCGTGCGACCCGCGAAGCTCCGGCTACCCGGATTCGTGCGCCGACTACGACAACCTGCTGCCGGTCGTCGGAGCGAGCGGACCTAACAAAAAGATCGACTACCTCACGACCGGCAAGTTAGTCGTCGACCCCGACATCAAGTCGCAGTCGACGAATGAAATCTCGGGCGGCGGCGAGTACGAGATCATTCCGAACGGGCGGATCAGCCTGACCTACATCCATCGCTGGATGGGATACGTCATCGAAGACATGAGTCGCGACGGCGGAACGACCTACTTCGTCGGCAACCCCGGCAGTGGCATCGCGACGGATTTTCCGACGCCGAAGCGCACATACGATGCCGGTATCCTCAGCTTCACGAAGACGTTTACCGATCAGTGGCTGGCGCAGGCGAGTTACACGCTCTCGTACTTGCGCGGCAACTGGGACGGCCTGTTCCGGCCTTCGACGTTCCAGCTCGACCCCGGAACGAACGCGGATTTCGACATTCCGGCGATCATCGTCAATCGAAACGGCCCGCTCAGCGCCGATCGGCGCCACGAGATCAAGCTCTTCCTCGCGCGCGACATCGAGCTCGCACCCGAACACCACCTCGACCTCGGGCTGAGTTTCGTGTCGCGCTCCGGCGGTCCGACGAGCTATCTCGGCCGGCATCTCGTCTACGGAACCGACGAAGTGTTCATCCTCCCCAGCGGTTCGGGTGAGCGGCTCCCGTTCGTGCACCGGGTCGACTTGCACGTCGGCTACACGTTCTACCAAACGAGAGCCGCAAAGCTGCAGCTCACCGCGGACATCTTCAACTTGTTCAACTTCCAAGCGGTGACCCGGCGTAGCGAGACGTACACGCTGCGCGCCGTTCGCGCGATTCAAGGCGACGCCGCGAAGAAGCCGTTTAGCGACAATGACAACAAGGTGATCGATCCGAACAAGATCGTCCCGGAAGACGGAGATGAACGGCCGTTCGAAGCAAGCGATCGGAATCGCGCGTTCGGCTCACCGGAAGAGTATCAAGAGCCGATCTCCATGCGCATCGGCGTGAAGGGTTCCTTTTAGTCTTAGTTCGTTAGGGAGAGGCACAACGGTGAACGCTGCACGCAAGCTTCGAAACTCGATCGGCTACCGAGCAATGCTCGGCACGCTGCTGGTCGGCAGCGTCGCCTGCGATGATCAGCCGAAGCCGAACTGCATCTCGTCGCCGTTGCCGTACGCGGTCAAGCTGATCGAGCGCAGCCGCGATGAGAGCAGCCCCGGCGCCTGCGACGCATTTGGGCCTGCCGGTTTCAATCTGGACCCCGAGATCGGTTTAGTCTCGTACTTCAAGCGCGACAACAAAGGGCAGCCGGATTACAGCAAGGGCTCGGTCGCGATCCAGACAGCAGAGCTCGGTGCGCTCGTCGACACCGCGCAGACCTACGGCGAAGACAACATCGCCGATGACGCCTCGTTGTACTCGAAGGGAAACTACGCGGCCGACCTCCCCGACAAGGACAACTTCTGCAAGGTCCCGAAGCTCAGCAAGACGCGCGTGGTGCTGCCGGAGCTGCCCGAAGTAGCGGACGATCCCGCAACCGAAGACGAAAACGAGAGCTTTCCAGGTCAGCCGGCGGTCGACGTCACGCTCGAATGGTCGAACATCAGAGTGTTTTTGACTGCAGCCGTGATCGGCACGGAGTTCGAAGCGGAGTTGGTCGACACCCGCCTCACTCCGGACGGTGAACGCTGCACGATCGAGTATCGGGCACTCGCACTCGCACCTGCAGTGCCGTGCGGCACTTCGGATCCGGATAGCGGCATGCCGCTCTTCAACGACGGCGGGATGCCCGTGCTCGATCCGGTCCAGTGTGATCCGAAGGCCGATCCTAGTGAAGGTCTGTTGGGCTCCGGCATCAGTCCAAACGTGCGTTACGTCTGTGACCCGGACATCGCGTTTTGCGTGCCGAAGGGGAACTCGCTCTAGCTCTTGAAGAGCTCGGCGGCGGCGGTCAGCCATGGAAGCAACACCTCACCTCACGACAACCAGGACCTCGAGCGCAAAAGCGTTCGTGTACGCGTTCGCGATCGGCGTGCTCGCTCCGAGCCTCGTGCTCGCGCAGGCTGCACCGCCGATGACGCCGCCCGTTTCACCCGAGGTTCCGCCCGCCGCCACGCCTCCGACCATTCCAGCCGTGCCGCCCGCAGCGGCGCCGACTGCGCCGCCTTCCGATATCGTTACGCCGCCACCCGCTGCCGACCCCAACGCTCCGCCGGCTGAAGCTGCTCCACCCCCGCCTCCACCGCCACCGCTCGAGCCGCCGCCTCCGAGCGCTCCAGTCGAAGTGCCGCCCGATGAACCGTTCACCTATCCGCCGCCGCCGCCACTCGAACCGCCGCCGGCCATGCTTCCGCAGCCGTCCAAGATCCCGGCCTACATTTTGTGGGGTGGCGCAGGGGTGAGCTTGATCGTCGGAACGATCTACGGCGTGTCGACGCTCTCTGCGAAGAGCGACTTCGACGCTGACCCGACGTACGCGCGCGGGGACTCGGTCCACAACCGTTCGATCGCGGCGGACGTCGGCTTCGGGTTGGGTCTCGTGCTAGGCATCACCGGCACGGTGTTCTACTTCCTCGCCGACAAGCCACCCGAAGCGGCGCCGGTCGCTTCAGGGATGGCGCCGGGCAAGAAAGTCACTGCGAAGTTTGCCGCGAGCACCGGTGGTGGCGCGCTCAACCTTAGCTTTTGAGTCGAGCTATGAATAACGGCCGTGAACGAACCATGAAAACGCTCGTCCTGCCGGCTTTGTGTGTCGCTCTACTCGGCGTCGCCGCGTGCTCGGTGTTCGTGCAAGCCGACCTCAGCAAAGTGAAGGACGACATGTACACGCCGACCGACGCCGGTGCCGAGCCCGATGCGGGCGCCGGCGCTGACGCTGGCCCTGACGCCGGCGATGAAGAGGACGGCGGCGTTGCAGACGCGGGCACTGATGCTGGCGAAGCGGACGGCGGCTGAAGCTCAGGCCGAGAAGCTCAGGGCGAGAAGTTCTGCACGGCCCACAGCGAGTTCGAAGTCGTCTTGAAAAAGCCGCACGCGACCTTCTTGAACTTCGTATTCGTCATGTTGATGAAGTGACCGTACGTCTGAAAGCAGTCGCCGTTGCACGGGCTCATCGGCGGCGGGCCTTCGCTCCACATCTGTTGCAAACACGTGCCGACGACTTGCGTCTCGGACTTGTAGCCTGGGCACTCATTTTGTCCCTGCCCGCCCGGCGTGCAGACCTTGCCCGTAAAGCCCGAGTGGGCTTCGCCGGTCATGCTGTCGTGTTGGGCCATCATGTCGGCGCACGCTTCGGCCTCCGTCCAGCGCGCGAGCGCTGGCAGGCAGGCGCACTGGGTGCGGAACTGATTGATGCGATCGACGCAGTCTTGCTTCACGTCGCCGTTGGTCGCCGCAGCGGCCAATTTGCACCGGATGTCTTGCGTGCAGCCGCTGCCAGCTGCACCGCTCGCGCCAGCGCTGCCACCCGTTCCAGCGCCTGAACCCGCACCGCTGCGACCGCCGCCGGTGCCTGCTGCGGTTCCAGCGCCGCCTCTGCCAGCTGCAGACATGCCCGAAGTTGCGCCGGTGCCTGCCGGTGCGGGGGCACCTGCACCGCCTGCACCTGCACCGCCTGCGCCCGCTCCGCCTGCGCCGGAAGCGCTACTTCCAGCGGCGCCGGTCCCGGCCCCGGTTCCAGCGCCGCTACCAGCGGCCACCATGCGCCCGTCGCCATCCGAGGGACAACCAAGCAGGAAAACGAAGGAGAGCGCCCAGGAAAATCGATGACCCACTCTCTAAAGTAGCCCGAGGGCCCAGCGACGGGTCAAGTCGGCGCCGCTCCGGGAGTGAGTTCAGCTCGCCCCGACTGCTACCTGCGGTCGCGATGTCGCACGGACACGGCCGCGCTTCGCCGCATGGTTTGCAATGCGCTCCGCATCCCGCGAGACGCCGTGGATCATCGACGACGACATCGCGTGCAAGAAGTGCAAGCCGACGAAGAAGAGGCCGGGTTGGCTCG
>DASRXR010000500.1:0-11740 GCA_035687405.1 Polyangiales bacterium | reverse complement strand
GCCGCGAACTGTCGTGTGGCCGAGGCCGAGCAAGTGTCCCGCTTCGTGGGTCACGGTGTTCGCGAGATCGACCATGTTGCTCGAGCAGCGTGTGGCGACGCAGTCGGCGAAGCGGCCGGCGCCGGCGTTGAGCTCCATGTCGACGTCGAGAATCTCGCCGGTGTTTTTGTCGTGCCAGAGCAGCGTGAACGCGAGGGCAGTCGGGTCGTGATTCGGCAGCGCGCTCCAGTCGGCGCGATTGCGCGTGACGATGACGGATTCGTTTGGCTCGTCGTAGACGAACTCGGCTTTGCTGGTGGCGGTAGTGCCGGCTGCTTGTTCGACGAAGAAGGGGCTGCGGTTGTCGCCGCAATCTACGTCGGCCCAGGTCTCGAATGCGGTTTTGAACGTGCTGCGAACTTGAGCTTCGGTCAGGAGGGGTGCGACGAGGCCGAACATCTCGTCGTTGAACACGTACGTGAGGCAGTCGCGGGTCCAATGGAGCAGTGGCACGCCTGCTTCTTCGACGCACGGCCCCGACGGTTCCGACATGACGGTTTCGCGGCAGAACGCGTGGGCAGATTCGGGAACGAGTGCGGCGAGCAACAGCGTTGCGAAAGCGAGTCCGCGAATCACGGAGGGTCCTGCCATTGGTTCGCTTATACCGTGGTTCGACTGGGTGTGCACAAGTGCTGCTGGAGGCTGGTCGGGTGAGTGAGTGACCGTGCTGCAGCGGGCGGCGGCGGAGTGTGAGTGTGGCAGGTCGTTGTCGTGAATTCTGCGTCGCATCGACGGTGGTGCCCGAAGTCGAGTGATGATGTGCATCATCAATAAGGAAGTGGCGCGTCCCGTCTCACGTGTGAGCGTCCGAGGTCGGCGGCGTCGGCGTCGGCGGCGCGTTGTGCACTAACGCGTGATCGCTCTGGTGCTCGTTCGTGTCTGTTTGTCGCTCTCGACCACGTTCTCGTGTTCCTGTTCGCGTTGTGTTCGTGTTCGCGCACGTGATCGTTCCGCTCGTTCTGCTCTCGTTCCGGCTGTGACGCTGCCCTCGTTCGGGCTCTGCTTCTCGTTCGGGCTCTGCCTCTCGTTCGGGCGGTGACTCTGCTTCTAGTTCACATACTCGCTCTCGTTCACGAGCACGTGCTCGAGAACCGCAGGTGTACACGTGCTCGCGCGCGTTCCTGCTCTCGAACACGTCTCCGACCATGTGCTCGTGCCCCTAAATCGCCCTCGGAAACTGCGCGCTCGGGGCCGCCAATCCGAGCCCAACCCCTCCCCTAACCCCGCGTCCAGCCCAGTATCACTCTCGACCTCTCCCCACGCCTGATGTGCGCTAGCCAGCCCGATCTGCATACCGACCCGTATTTCGCGTGGTCGCACACAATGTTCGATGCCTGGGATGTGAACTTCGTCATCGCCTCGGAGCTCTGCCGCGCTAAGCTGCAGCCCGCCCCGACTTCCTGCCGTTCGTAGCGGCAACACATTCGATTGGGGAATCGAATGCGGTGGTAGCGGGTACTCACAGAGGATCGTCTGCAGACGATCTTTGGAAGAATGCCTGCGTCGAAGCGACTGTGATCGTGAAGATGACGCGTGAGTTACAACAGCGGGACATTGCCTGAATCGTGTTTTGTCGAGACTTGCAACGTGTAGGCAGTGTCGTTAGGGACTCCGGGGTGAGGCGAGTACGCCTCGCAAAATTTCGCCGTAGCACTACGCCTCGTGCTGAAGTCGAAATATGAAAAACGCGAGTCGATTTTCTTTGCGCGAGCAGTTGCCGTTACATGTTTCCTCCGTAGACTGGAGGTCGCGTAGGTTCTTCGCCTTTTTTGGTTTTTCGGGGGACGAAATCCAAGCCGTCGTGGGTTTCAGAGAGACGACGAAATCGCATGCTTCGTTTGGTTGAATGCGCGCCTTATTGGAGAACGGAGGGCCGAGCATGGAAGCCATGAATCTGTTGGTCGTGGAACGCGGCGCCGACTGGTCCCATTGGGCTGCAGCCTCGCAGTTGTTAGGGCAAGCAGCAGTCGTATTGGTTCAGCAGGCTGATGAATCTGGTGCGGCGTTTCGCGAGCGCATCGTCGCTCGTTTGCAACGCATCAAGACGACGGCGATCAACGCCGTGGTGTTGCTTCGTGGTAAGCGCAATCGCACGACGACTCGCTTCTTGCGCGAGTTGACGGTTGCAGCGAAGCAAAGCTTACGCATCTTCCCTTCACGGCGTCGCCGCATGCGGCGTGCGCGGCAGCTGATCGCTCCGGTCGATCCGGTCGTGATGGCCGCTGCAGTTGCTCCGCTCGCGGTAGAGCCGATCGTCAGCCCAGCCTGACGCGCCCAGTCTGAGTGCCAGAGCTCGCTCGCGTGACGCTGCCAAGCAGCGTCACGCGGAGCTCGGCACTTCTCATCGCTTCAGAGCTGCGCGCCGAACGAGATCGAGATGCGCACGTCGAACGGGTCGCCCGCGATCGGTACGAGCGCTTCGATCGCAGCGTCGAGCGCATCTGCCGTCAGTAGCACGCCGGGTCCGATCAACTGGCGCGCGAGGCCCATGTCGTCGAGCGGCACTCCGCCGAGCCAACGTCCGGTGACTGCGAGGTTCGGGTGCACCGCGTATCGCAAGCCGAGCGCGTGCTCCAGCTCGTTCATGTTCATCGGATTCACGCGCGGAGTTGCGTGCATCGCTTCGGCTGCAGCGCCTTCGTGTCCTTCGTGGCCGGCGTGCTCCGCGTGCGCATCGGCATCGGCGAGCGCGCGGCCCCAACCGAGTTGCGCCATGATCGAGAGCTTCTCGATTTCGAGCCGCGCCCACGCGCCGGGCATCGCCATGACGTGACCCATGCCGAGCTCTTTGTCTGCGTCGCCAGTCGGAAAGCTGACACCGAGCTCGGGCCCGAATGCAAACGCGCCCGACTCCGTACGAAACACCGCGACGCGAACGTCCGCTGAGAGATCGCCGAGTCCGATCGCCTCTTCCCCGTCGCGCTCGAGCCGGTACCAAGGCAGTGCGACGTCCGCCGTAACCCACGGGTGATGCCAGCTGACCGTTGGAATCACGCCTTGATAGTCGCCGTGCTCGACGTCCGAGAAGGTTGCTGCGACGGCGACGAAGCCGACGTGAAAGCCAGTCTCGGTCGGCTCGCGGAGCGACGGCGGATGGCAACTCTGCGCCGCCGCTGAGTCTGCTACGAGGAACGAGACGAGAAAGCCGACTGCGCTGAGGACCCCGGCATGACGCTTCGAGTACTGCATGGTTCGCGACGTCCCAAACGTATCGCGCGGACACGAACACGCCGTGCGACCATTTGCCGCACCCACCTTGCGGTGACACTGCGATAGCGATTTACCACGCGCGATGCTGGACTTACGCATGATTGCGAGCCGTTCTCGGCCGTGGCTCGCCGCCTTTGCGCTGTACTCGCTGGCCGCCGTCGTGGGGACGTGGCCACTCGCGTTGCGAATCTCTACGCACTTGCCGCTCGGCTCGCTCAGCAATGCAACCGTGCCGTTCTTCAACCTGTGGACCCTCGAGTGGAACGTGCGCAGCCTCGCACGCGGCTACAGCGGGTACTGGGACGCGCCGATCTTCTATCCGACGCCGGGTACGTTTGCGCTCTCGGAAGCGCAGGCGCTCACGGGCCTCGGCTTCGCGGCGCTGACTGCAGCTGTGAGCGGCGTCACTGCCTACAATCTCGTGTTGCTGATGACGTTGATTGCGAACGCGCTCGCCGCGCGCCGGCTAATGCGCGTGCTCGGCGCGGTGGATTCAGTTGCGACGGCGAGTGGGTTACTGGCGCTCGGTTTACCGTTCGTTTGGAAAGAGCTCGGAGTTTTACAGCTCACGGTACTCTGGCCGGTGTGGCTCGCGTGGAGTGAGCTAGCGATTCTGTCAGGAGCCGAGGGAGTGCTCGCGGAAGCGGGGGAGGGCGGAAGTTCGGGTGAACGCGGCGGGCTCCTCCCGCGCGCGAGCGGCGATTCGACGCGAGCCGTGTCTTCTTCGGGCGCGAGCGGCGACGCGGCGCGCTTCGAGCCCGAGACTCGCGCGCTCGGGTTTGCGCTCGTGCGGCTCGCGGTCTGGTGTGCTGCGATCGTTTGGACGTGCACGTACTACGCGTTGTTCAGCAGTGTATTTCTGCTGCTGGCGGCTGGGATGTTCGCGCGACGCGCATTCGTTCAGTCGCCGCTCCGTGGCGCGACGTTGCTAGCGCTCCTCGTCCTGTTGGTGGCCGCCTATCCGCTCATGTCGCAGCAGCGCGTGGTTGGCAGCTACACGCGTTCAACGAAGACGATTCACGACGGGGGTGCCACGCTGCGAGCGTACACGCGGTTGCCAAGGGGTGCGCTCGGTGGCGAGGTAGTGCCGTCGTTGGCTGCAAAGACGGACAAGCGGAGCTTGTATCCGGGAACGGTGCTCCTGTTGTGTGCAGGAATCGGAATCTGGTCGCGAAGCACGCGCCGGAGACACGTCTCCGCGCGAGCAGTCACACCCGCACGCGATACGCCGCCCACGAGTGCGGGCGCAGATGCGGCCGCGGGCGGAGATGTGGCCGCGCGAACACGCGTGCCCGGTGATGCACCCACGCCAGCAATCCCACGCACGAACACCCCCTCGCGCAGGCGCCGCCCGTGGCTCGCGGTTCGACGCGTGTCGTCGCGTTCTCGCGGTTCGACCCGCTTTTTTCTCTGGTGCGGCATCGGCGCGGTCCTCGCACTCGTTCTCTCGTTTGGCGCGCGCTGGTCGATCGGCTCGTTTCGGCCTTACGAAGTCATCGTCGAACGACACTTGCCCGGCTTCGGCAACGCGCGCAGTCCCTACCGCTTCGCTGTATTCGTTCAAGTCTTCGCGCTCGTCTTCGCCGGCGTCGGACTCGAAGCCTTGCGGCGTGCAGCCTGGCGCGGCCGCCCACCGGGCCGATGGCGCGGCTTGCTGCTTCTAGCGGCCGCCGCCGTCGGCTGCGCCGAAGCGATGACCATCGAAGCCCGCCTCGAGCGGTTCCCCGTCGAAGCGCTCCACGAAAGTTGGATCGAATACCTCGCAGCGCACCCGGGCGGCGCAGTCGCGATGGTGCCGCCCGCACTCAGCGGCAAAGCCGAAGCCTTCGAACCCACGACCGTCGCGATGTTTCAGGCGCTTCAGCACGGCCATCCGCTGCTAAACGGCTACTCGGGTTTCTTTCCGCGCATCGCAGACGCATACATCGACGCGCTCAAAGAGTTCCCGAGCCAGCGTACCAAGCGACTGATCTCGCGCGTGCCGGTGCGCTACGCCGTCGTCGAGAAGGCCTGGCTCGGTTCGCGCCCTCACGCACAGCTCGAACCATTGACCCGCGTGTTCGACAGCCCAACCCACGCGATCTATCTCGTCCCAGACCGCTCTCGGTGAAACAGTGTCGCCTGGCGCGCGATACATCGCGCGATCCGCCACCGGGCCCTGCGGTGCGTGCTCACGTACCAAAGCGTACGCTCCGCGCGCTCCTCGGGCCCGGCGGCGCCTCGCGTGATGTCTCGCAAACCATGCGACGCTATTTAAACAGGCAGCAGAACTCGCAAGCGTTACTTCGCGCTTAGCGGCGCTCGCTGCTCCGGCGTTTGCGCGCGGTACGAGACTCCGTAGTCGCCGCGCGGCGCGCCTCCATTCGTGTGGATGAACCACATGAACGTGAGCGTCACGAAACACTGCAAGCCGCACGTCCACCAGAACAAACGCGCCCGCAGCGCAAACACCCACGCCACGAACATCTGCAACAGCGGACTGAAGACGATCAGATAGTGCGGATGAAATTTCACGCCGAGCCCGTGCAACATCGCGCCGCACCCGAGGATCGAGATCGCGTGGATTTGCAGGTCTGTCGGCAGCTTCAGCCAGACGCGATTTCGAATCGCGAGCCAGCCGCCCACGAACACCATCGACAGGAGTGCCACGTGCGCCGCACCCGCGAGATACGTCGAGGTTCCAAACAGCTGGGGCCCACTCAAGTACGTGAGGAAGTCGTGCTTCAGCGAGTACCGAAGCCGCAAACCGAACGCATTCAGCAGCGCATCCCAAAAGAACATGACGGAGACCGTGTAGCCGGCGCTGATGTGGTTCGCCGCCGGCGAAGCCACGAACTTGATCCACGGCAGCAGCGGCAGCGCAGCCACGCAACTACCGAGAAACCACCCGAGCCAGCGCGTCCCCTTGCGATCGACGATCAACGTCGCGAGCGCCAGCGCGGCCGCCGCAAAGAAGCCGGACATGTGAATTTGCCCGAGCGTCGCGCCGATTAGGCCCCACGCAAAGGCCGCTCCAAAGTGCTCACGCTTGGTGTGCGCCCACAGCCACGGCACGAGCAACACCGGCAGCAAGTCCTGCGCCCAGATCTTTCGCGCGAACAACACCGGCAGCGGCGATACCGCGAACAGCGCGATGCCCCACATACCGCGTTCGCGAGTCTCCGCTGGCCACGTCTTGTGCACCCACAACGCGAAACCCCACAGCGCGACGACATTCAGCAGCATGACTGCAAACGTCATCGATATGGGGGTGCGCGCGATGTGCGCGAGCAGAGCGAACGGCCAAATGCTCGCGCCCGGGTTCTCAACGCCTGCGCCACTCGGCATGCCGATCCACGGCCATGGCGAGTTGCCATCGGCGATTTGGATCGCGCGCTCGAGCATCCACTTCTCGTCGTACTTCCACTCGATGTCGAGCGGCCACAACACGCGAAGAATCGAGCCGAGCGCCAGGCACGACCACGTCGCGACGACTCCGACTTTGAGTCGTGATTCGCGCATTTCGTGGAGTTCGCGCGGTTCGGATGCTGTTGAGTGGGAGAGCAAGGAACTCTGGTGAAGTGCGGAGCCGCATCATATGCTGCGGCCCTTCCCATGCAGCTCTCAATTGTGATACCGGCTTACAACGAGCAGAACACGCTCGAAGAGATCGTGCAGCGCGTCGAGCGCGTCCCGGTCGACAAAGAGATCATCGTGGTGGACGACGCGTCGGCGGACGGCACCGCGGCAGTCGCGCAACGCCTCGTGGATGCGGGTCGGATTCGCTTCTTCCGGCACGAAAAGAACCAGGGCAAAGGCGCCGCACTTCGGACCGGCTTCGCGCAAGCGCGCGGTGACATGGTCATCGTGCAGGACGCTGACCTCGAGTACGACCCGCATGAGATCCCGCGCTTGATGGAGCCGATCCTCGCGGACAAAGCCGACGTCGTGTTCGGTTCGCGCTTCTCCGGTGGTGAGTCACACCGGGTGCTCTACTTCTGGCATTCGCTCGGCAATCAGGTGTTGACGCTCGCGTCGAACATGATGACCGACTTGAACCTCACGGACATGGAGACTTGTTACAAGCTCTTCCGGCGCGAGGTCTTGCAGAACATCACGATCGAAGAAAACCGTTTCGGTTTCGAGCCCGAGATCACGGCGAAGGTCGCGCGAGCAGGCTGCCGCATCTACGAGATCGGGATCAGCTACAGCGGACGCACCTACGCCGAGGGCAAGAAGATCGGCTGGAAAGACGGCGTGCGCGCGCTTTGGTGCATCGCTAAGTACAACGTCAAGCGTTAGACGCTGGACGACGCTGACAGCGGCGACGAAGGCAAGTCGCCGTCGCTTTGCTCGATCGAACGTGGGCGAGCGCGCGCTTGTCGATACGCATCGATGAGCAGCACGAGGATCCCGACGAGCCCAGCGCCGTAGTGCACGAGCGGAGTGTTCTGGAACCAGTTCGTGATCGTGAAGCACGCGACGACCAGCCAGAACGTGGCGCTGTCTCCGCGCCAGCTGCTCGCAGTGCCGCGCGCGAAGTAGATCAAGAACAACGGCAGGACGAGAAGCTGCCAGTACGGCCAGACCAGCGGATTTACGACGGCGACCAGCGCCCAAATGAATGACGCGGGCCAGAACCAGGGAAGCCTTTCCGACGAATCGAGCGCAGCTTGCTCGCCCCGCGCGAGCGCGACGAGGCCGAGCGCGAGCGCTGCGAGCCAGATCAAATACGCCCACGCGCCGAACGGAATGCCGGCCGCTCGCGCAGCTTTACCGAGGACGCCGAGGATCGACACGTTGTACTGCGAGATCAGCAGCTCTTGCGACGACGTGGTCAGGCTCTGCACCCAACGCAAATTCTCTTCGAGCGCGAATTGCGGGCCGTGCGCGAGCGCCATTGCGAGTCCCAGCGTCACCACCGTGACCGCGATCGCACCGACAAACACGGCGGGTCTGCGACGCAAGAGCCATAACGGCGCGAGCAGCAGCGCGTAGAGTTTCCACTGCACCGCAAAGCCCCACGCTGCGCCGATCCAGAAGCCCTGCGCGTCGGAGCCGCGGCTGTCGGGTGAACGTCGCCCAGCGAACCACGCCGGCAGCACGAGCAGAAACGGCCATAAATTGACTTGGCCCAGCTTCAGCTCATCGCGAATCGCGAGCGAGAAGACTGCGCAAGCTGCAGCCCACAGCGGCAACGCGCGCTTGGGATCGAGTCTGCGCGCGAGCCAGTAGAGCAGCAGATACCAGCCGATACCCGTGGCGACGTAGTGCAGCCGCGACCAGAGGTAGGCGCTGCGAAAGTGGGTTGGGAGCGCCCACAACAGCGCAACGAACGGCGAATACTTGAACTGATAGTGACCCTGGACATCGTAGACAGTCAGGTGCTCGGCGGCTTTACTGCCTGCGACCCAATACACTCGAAAGTCGGAAAAGTTAGGGCGCTGGCCGGGGTCCAAGAACAGACGAAGCCAGAGCGCGATCGCGAGCGCGCCGAAGCCTGCGAGCCACCAGCGTTTGTTCATCCCGAGCTGTCCCTGTGACGTGAGTGCGGTCTTCGGAACTCCTATTACCACGACTCGGGACAGATCAGATCAGGTCTTCCACTCCAGCGCGAACGCACAGTGATCGTCGTTTCGGTTCATGCAGCGCACTTCCGTCACGGTGGCGCGGTCGCCGCCCGTGAGCTCGATCGCGCCCTGGAGCCAGCCGCACAGGCGCGCGCAGAACGCGGGGTCGCGCACGGCAAAATCGCGCAGCTCGCCGAGCATGCGTTCCGACGTCAGGGTTTGCACATGCCATTTGCCGGTGTCGTGGTAGCGGTTCCAAACGCTCGTCGCGCGGTCGACGAGCCACACCGGCGAGCGAAAGCGCAAGAACACTTTGAGCACTGTGTTCATCGACCAGCCGGCGCTGTAGTGACCGGCCTTGATGCACACGCCCAAGTCGCCTTGGCCGTAGACTCGATCGAGCGCGTGCATGTAGTGCAAGATCGGCTCGACTGGATACCAGCTGATCGCTTGCACGTCGCGAAGCAGATCACGCTCGCTCGGATCGAGCTCGGCGAGCACGCGTTCGACCGCGTCTTCCCCGAAGGTTTGCACGGTGAACATACGCGTCGATTCGAACACCGTGCCTTTGAACTTCGCCAACCTTCGTCCCTCGCGAGTCGAATCAACACGGTAGACAACGCCGAGGTCGTAGGGCTAGCACAAGCTATGTGCTCGGTAGGAATACGTGGTGCCGAGTGCGGCGACTAACTCACGCGGATCGAACTGCGCGAGTGCGCTGACGTGTCGACGACCATTGGAACGGCTAGCCTCTCGTAGCCTGTATGTGCACGCGTGCGGTGTGTGTCGCAGTTTTAGGCGAAGAGTCAGGCGCAACGGCATTTGTCGGTTGACCGCAGTCGTGTACGGCCACTACCGTTGTTCAGCGGACGCGGAGTTTTCATGTCGAACGAGAACGACGACGAGTCAGCAGAGACCGGGCAAGAAGGCCCTGACGAGCCTGCTCAAGTGCTCGTGATCGACGATCATCAGATCAGTCGCAACAGTGTGATCCGGTTGCTGCAGGCTGCCGGGTTGTCGGTCGTCGGCGCTCCGTCTGCGATCGGTGCGACACGACTCGCGTTGCGCCGCGGGATCCAAGTGGCGGTGATCGATCTCAACATGCCGGCGATGCGTGGTAGCTCGTTGATTCAGGTGATCCGCAAGAGTCCGCGGCTCGCAAATGTCGGCATCGTGTTGCTCTCGGGTGCGTCAGATGAGGAGCTCGTGACGGCAGCGGGCGAAGTAAGTGCGGATGCTGCGGTTTCGAAGCTCACGATGAAAGACACGCTCGTGCCTGCGGTGCAGCGGCTGCTGGCGCGTGCGCAGCGCATTCCGCAACAGTCTGGACGCTTTTCGATGGTGGAAAAGCAAGCGCCGCCGCGAATCAAGCGTGGCGGACTCGCGTAGCGCTCGAATGCGAAGTTGAGGCGCAAACGCTCTGCAGCTGGCAGAGGCGGCCGTCTTATCGCACATGTGGGCGTCAGTTGGTTGTGAAGCTCAGCTCGCAGCAGGCTCTAGAGCCCGGCGGCACTAGGGTTTCGCCCTAATTGGCCTTGCGCTACGTCATCGGTCCGATATGAAGTCACACACCACCGCGGGTTGCGTGTGGGGGTGCGAATGCGGATCGAAGCCAGCCGATTGAAATACTTAGCTTTTGTTCTCGGGCTCGGAGCCTGTTTCTTCGACCCCAAGGCCACCGGTCCCGGCTCCGCGGTCAACCCCGTCAACCCTGGCGACGCCAGCACACCACTCCTCGACGGCTCGTCGGGAACGGGTGGATCTGGTGGTCAGTCGGGTGACGGCATCGGTACAGGTGTGGGAGGCATGAGCGTCGGTGGCGCTGGTGCCGGCGGTCCCGCCTCTGGTAGCGGCGCTGGCGGAATGGGTCCGGATGGTGGGCCGCCTCCGCCTCCGCTGCTCATGAATGGCGAGGCGTGTACGGATGACGCGCGCTGTACGAGTGGCCATTGCGACTCGGTCTGCTGCGACAAGGGTTCCGAGTGCTGCAAGGTCGTCGCTGATTGCACCACCCAAGGTGGTCTCGGCATGTCGTGTGACGACCGCAGCACGTGCCGCGGTACCGCCGGCAAGATCACGTGCACCAGCGAGTTCAAGTGTGTGACGGTGAACGGCGCGCGCAACGATAGGGCGTGCACCAATCGCGTCGAAGCGAACGACTGTGGTTTGTATCCATCGGTGTTCTGTTTGGGCGGTGAGTTGCAGCAGGCTGCGCCTGCGTGTGCGACCTCGTGTGCGAACGATGGTGAGTGCGATACGGATGCGCACTGCAACATGGGCGTGTGCGAGGCGGACAAGCCGAACGGTCAGAAGTGCGCGCGTCCGGAGGATTGTGCGGCGGGCTTCTGCAAGAACATCGTGAACGGCGAGGGTGTGTGTTGCGGTTTGGTCGGCGATTGTTGTGCGACCCCCGATGATTGTCCGGCGAACTATCGTGAGGCGGCGACGTGTACTGATGCGGAGATGTGTCGTGGAAACGAAACGCGAGCGACGTGTATCGCGAACATCTGCAGCTCGATGATGATGCAGGCGAACAGTGCGTGTGACGGAATGCCGGGTCCGCTCTGCGGCTTCTATCAAGACATCACATGTATGGCGGGTCGGAGCAGTCAGTGTCGAACGAGTTGCACGATGTCGTCGCAGTGCGACTTAGATGTTGCGTATTGTGATGGTCGTCAGTGTTTGGCGAAGAAACCAAACGGCGAGGCATGCACGAACCCGATGGAGTGCACGACTGGTAACTGCAACAACGGGGTGTGTTGTGGTGCGAACCAGGAGTGCTGCAAGATGGTTTCGGAGTGTAAGATGGCCCTTGATCTGAAGTGCGACGACGCGACTCAGTGCCGGGGAACCAAGCGAAACGTGACGTGCCAGCAAGCGCGGTGCATGTACTTGTCAGACCGGGTTGACGATGACAGTGCTTGCACTGGTCCGCGAGGTTG
>DASRXR010000499.1:0-6206 GCA_035687405.1 Polyangiales bacterium | reverse complement strand
GGTGTCCGAGCGACTGCACGCGCATCCGAAGTTGGCCGGAGTGCTCGAGTACGGGGGAACGGTCGGGGGCGCGTATCTGCTCAAGCGCGGGCTCTTCATGCCGTGGGAGCTCGAGACCTTGATGGACGAGGCGCGAGCTCGCGAGGGGCTCTCGCGATTGCACGAACCGGATCGCGTCGCGAGTCTGCTGTCGCCGGAGCCGGCGACGATGCTCGCGAAGATCGCGGCGCTCGAAGGCGGTCAGTACCTGCGCAACCAACTGCTACGCGATACCGACTGGGCGAGCATGTACCACTCGCTCGAAGTTCGAACGCCGCTGGTCGATCACGTCCTACTCGAGCGGCTCGCGCCTGCGATCGCCCATCTGGAGCACACGAACCGGAAGGCGTGGCTTGCCCAGAGTCCGCAGCAGGCGTTGTCGCCGCACGTCTGGCATCGAGACAAGACGGGGTTTACGACGCCGATCGCAACCTGGATGGCCGAAGCGCCGGAACTGGACGCGTATCGGCAAGTGCCATCGCTCGCGCGCGAGGGTTGCCCTTGGGCGCGGCGTTATGCTTATGCCGTGCTTCAGCAATTCGTTTGAGTCGCCGCTCGGAGCGGCAAACCGATCATGCGCATTCACCACGTCGTCTCGAGTTTGCTAGCGACGTACGGCGGGCCGAGCCAGTCCGTGCCGGCGTTGTGCGAAGGGCTCGCGGCACGTGGCAACGACGTGGTGCTGCACACGTATGCGCCGGTGCCGACTTCGCCGGTCGGTCGCGGGTTCGAAGTGCGAGCGTATTCGGCTTTGCCGTGGCGGCGGCGGCTCGGCGTTTCGTGGCAGATGGCAGCTGAATTGCGGTCGGCAGCTGCGAGCGGCGAGATTCTGCACGTGCACGGGCTCTGGACGCTCGCGAGCTTGCTGCCGACGGCGGCGGTGCTGGGGACACATTGCAAGCTGGTGATTTCGCCGCGGGGGATGCTGGAGCCTTGGGCGCTCGAGCAGAACGCTGCGCAAAAACGCTGGGTCTGGAGGTTTCTTCAGGGCCCGGCGGTCCGCAGTGCTGCGTTGCTGCATGCGACCGCTTCGACCGAGTCTAGGACTCTGCGCGAGCTCGAGCTTCGCGCGCCGATCGCGGTCGTGCCGAATGCGGTCGAAGTTCCCGAGGCGGGTGACGTCGCGCGGTTCGAAGGCGAGGTGCGAACACTGTTGTTCTTGAGCCGGCTCCATCCGAAGAAAGGGGTCGACCTGCTGGTTCGGGCTTGGGCTCGCGTGGAGCCGTCCGTGCCGGAGTGGCGGCTTCGAGTCGTCGGTCCCGACGAGGACCAATACCTCACCTATCTGCAGTCGCTGGCGCGCGAGCTCGGCGTTTCGCGGGTGGATTTTGGCGGGCCGGTAGATGGTCGTGACAAGACTTCGGTCTATCGCGCGGCGCAGCTGTATGCGTTGCCTTCGCACTCCGAGAACTTTGGGCAGGGGATCGCGGAGGCACTCGCGCACGGGTTGCCGGTGATCGCGGGGCTTGGGACGCCGTGGGCTGCACTCGAGCAGGCGCACGCGGGATGGCACGTGAGCAATGACGTGAACGCGCTCAGCGAGTGCTTGCGCGAAGCGTTGGCGCTTTCGCCCGAGGCGCTGCGCGAGATGGGCACGCGCGGCCGTTCGCTCGTAGCGCGCGAGTTTTCACTGGCTGGGACGGCGCGCGCGATGGAAGACTGTTACGTGTGGACACATCGCGGCGGGACGCCGCCTGCGTGTATCGATCTCGTGCCGTGAGCCGTGATCATCACTGATCACCGTGCGAGGAACTGGCGCAGCACCGATTCGAAGCGAGCTTGGAACGCGCTGTAACGAAAGTGCGTCTGCCAGCGGTCCCGCCCGGCACTTCCCAGCCGTTCTTGCAACTGTCGGTCGCGAAGCAGCTGGATGATACGGGTCGCGAGATCGTTGCGCTGATCGAGGTCGACGTTGTAGCCCGTGACTTCGTGTAAGTTGATCTCCGGGGCGGCGTCGTGCACGGATGCGACGATCGGAATGCCGTGACGCATCGCTTCGAGGTATGCAAGCCCGAGACCTTCGCCGCGCGCGGGCATCGCAAAGACCGCAGTGCGTGACCACAAGGCAGCGAGTTTTTCCTCGGGGACAAATCCGAGCAGGTCGATGTGATCGCGCGCCGGAGAGCGTTCGACCCAAGTTCGCACGAGCGATTCCGCGGGGCCGCCGCCGGCGAAGAGCAGTCGAGCAGTTGGAACGGCGTGGACGACGGCGGGCCAACACTCGATCAGCTCGCGATGGCCTTTTTCGCCGCCGCCCGGATCGATCCGGCCGAGTAAGAGCACGTTGTCGCTACCACTCGGGCGTGGCCCCTCCGCAGGTAGATCGTCGGTTTCTGTGCCGAGCCAGCACGGAGTTGCGCGGCTGAAGCCACCGTGGATTCGATCGGCGCGTGCGCGCGTGTATTCGGTGTTCGTAACCAGGGCGTCTGCGCGAGCGAGTGTGCGGACTCGATCGGGTCGCGCCTGTTCCCAGATTTCAACGCCGTGGACCCAGACGAGAGAGCGCCGCCGCGGGCGCATCCAGCGCGGATGTGCACGAGCCATGCCCGCGAAGTCGTAGACGAAGTGCGTGCAGCCGAGAGCGGCGGTCTGACAAGCCAGAACGAAGCGTGCACGCGAGCCGTGGAAGGCTTTGATCGGTAAGCCGAGATCGGTGGCAGCGCGGTCGTCGCTGAGAGAGATCGCGCGCACTTGTAGCTCTCCGCGGCGCGCGAGGTCGGCGAGGACGCGCGCGGTGAGTCGAGCCACGCGCCCAATGCCGTTGGCGCTGGGCAACAGCGAGTCGGTGGCGAGCAAAACGCGTGGCGGCACGCGCGCACGATAGCGCATGTCGCGATCGCTACCAGCTTCGTGCCGGCGAGCCTCACGCTGAGAAGTCCCCCGCGATGACCCGCCTGACTTTCGGCGATCGGTCGGATACAAGAACTGCATGCTGAACGGCCGCAGGGTTGGGCTGCTCCTCAGCGTCGTCGCAGTCACATCGGCAGTGGGTACCGCGCACGCATCGGTCATGTCGGGGTCGGTTCCCGATCCTGACGATGTGGATCTGGTGCTCTGGCTCGAAGCCGATTCGCTTCAGCTGCAGGATGGAGCTGCGGTTACGATTTGGCCCGATGTGCGGGGGCGCGGACTCGCCGCACGCGCGGGTTCGACTGCTCCCGTATACTCGGCCGATCGACTCCACGGCCTCGCTGGCGTTTGCTTCGACGGCGCCGCGCGGGGCTTGGTCGTCGACAATTCGGTCCGACTCGGCCGCGAACACACGATCATCGTCGTCGGACACGCGCGCGGGACTGGCGATAGCCTGATCTCTGCGTGTGACGGCGCGAGCTGTGTGTCGCTCGACGTTCGCAAGCTCGGTTCTCAACCGGCGATGCAGGTTCGATATCCGCAACTCGATCTCGCCGAGCCCGCGAGCTCGGCCGTGAGTGAACGTCTCGACGGGCCGAGTGTGCTCGCTCAAACGCGTGCGAGCGAGAAGTACGTTCGCGGGTACGTCGGCGAAGTCACGCCTCCTTTGATTCGCGTCAGTACTCCGACCGGCGTTGTCGATGCGAAATCCTCGGTGCTGCGAATCGGCGGTACCGACGACCCTGCGACCGCGCTCACTGGCGACGTATTCGAAGTGCTGGTCTACGACCGTGCACTCGGCGTCAACGAGCTTCGCGAAGTGTTCGAGTACCTGAATGCGAAGTGGTTTCCGGGGCCGGCGCCCAAAGCGCGCGTGGTGTCGCAGTCAGGTGGTGCCGACCCGAGCACCGCAGCACATTCACCCGATACCTGGTACCGCGACCGCGGCCGAAGCGGATTTGATCTGCTCGCTGGGTCGCTCGACCTCTTCGCCCGGTTCAGCAAGGTTTCGCGCCGCTGGAGCTCGCGCGACGCGCCGCTGCTGCTCATCGACGGTGGAGCGAACGGCATGTCGCTCTCGATTCGCGCGACCGGCCCGCGCGCCCTCGAAGCTCGGCTCGCAGCCAAAGACGGCGTCGACCAGGAGACCTGGTCGCTCGTTGCTGCCGCGGATGGCGTCGACATCGTCCCGGACGCGCTTTATCACCTGGCGTTGACGCTCGAGACCAACTCTCTGGACGGCCGGGTCACCGCGAAGCTGTATGCCGCACCGCAGAACACGCCGATCGACGTCGCGCAAACCGCGTTCGAGATCGCTCGCGCGATTGCTCCGCCGATCGATGATCCGAACGCAGATCCGGCCGCGCGTGCGTGCGCGCCCTCGACCGGTGGCATTGCGACGAATCTGACCGTTCACGCGTTCGGAAGCGCGAGCGGCCTGCGCTGGAATCGGGGTGTCGCACGCGTCGAGCAGGTTCGAGTCTGGCGTGGCGTTCCACCGGTCTTCGATGCCGTCGCAACCTACCCTGACCTCGAACGCGTCGTCGCGCCTCGACCCGAGCCCGGGTATCCAGACGAGTTCGATCCATTTTCGCCGCCGATCGCTGCAAGCTCGCCCGCACGCGGCGCTCCTGCGCTCGCCGAATGGACTCGCTCCGCCAACGCGGGCGACTCACTCGCGCTCACGGGCGAACAACTGACCGCAGTCAGTGGCGATGACACCGGCAAAGACACTCACTTTGCCGTGTTCGGTCAGAGTGCGGAGAGTCGCAATCTCAGCTTTGCATCGGTTCAACGTGTCGAACGTCGCCGCGGTGTGATCGGGCTCGATGAGGCGTTACCCACCTCGTCGATGTACTTGATCTGGCCAGGTAATCAGCACGGGTTCGGTCGTCCAGTTGCGGTGAATCGAACCGAAGCATGGTGGATCGGACCAGACCGCGCGACTCGCGGGGACGTCGTTCAGGTGTACGGTCGCAACCTCTCGCACGATCAGGGCACGAGCACGGCCTGGCTGTACTTGAAGCCGGTCGGACGTAAACCGGGTCGGTGGCTCGCGCCGGTCAGCGTCAATCCATATCGAGTTGGATTCGCAGTACCGGACGACCTTGCAAACGGCACGTACGAGCTCTGGTCGCACAACGGCCATGGGGGTCGGTATGGCTGGAGCGAACCGCTGTCTCTCGCGATCGACGACGGAACAGTCTGGAACGGAGTGACCGTCGACGTGAGCGCAAACGCAAGTGATGCACTCCCCGACGATGCTGAGGTTCAAACCGCGCTGCGTGAGGCGGAACAAGCGGCGCGGAGCAGCGGTCGCAACGCCACGGTGCGCTTCGCAGCCGGGCGCTTCTTGTTCGCTCAAACGCTCCGCCTTCCCTCGAACGTGCGCATCCTGGGCGCCGGCAAAGGCAAGACGGTCCTGACCGGAACGAGCAAGTTCGCTCCGAACTCCCACTTGGTAGTGTTCGACCAAACGCACGACATCGAGATCGCCGATCTGACGCTCGACTTCGGCCCTGTCATGCGCGCTGCACCGGCATTCGTGATGAACGGCTTCGTCGAGAACCTACGCGTTCGCAATGTCCGACTGATCGCGCTCCACGATCCGAACCAGCAGCTGATGTGGCTAATCGCGAAACGCGCGCAGTTCACTGGCGTGGATTTCTTCGGTCCGCTAGCCGCAGTCGCCGGCAGCACCCAAGTCGCATTCGATCGCTGTAACTTCTATCTCACCTCTGGGGGCATCACCTTGTTCGCCGTCGGCGGCATTCGCGAGCTGAGCGTCACGCGCTGCACCGCGCAGGACTACAACCTGGGCGACGACACGACTGGGGCCGGGTGGTCCCAAGGCCGATTCGTGAACATCGTGAACCGCGCGGGGGTCTCGCGCGACATCTACATCGGCGAAAACACGACCACCGATCTCGGAGTGCATCCAAAGTATCCTGGGCAGAATACGGGCGAGCAGATCTCTTGGGACGAGGCGAGCAGCCAACCCGTGTCGAAAGTCGTCCGTGCGGTGAATGACCCGCGGAGCGACTCCAGCTCGCTGCAGCTGTCAGCTGCACCACACCCGCTGGAGCCCGGCTGGGGATACGTCGCGGTCGTGATCGACGGCAAAGGCGAAGGGCAAATCCGGGACGTGACGGCGGTCGAAGGCGACACGATCCGGGTCAACCCCACTTGGAAGGTGGTTCCGGATCAGTCGAGCCGGCTCGCGCTCGGAGGGTTTCACGAACGCGCGGTCGTGTACCGGAATCGTCTCGACGGCAAAGCCATACTGGCCCAGCAATCCAGTCACTCCGCATCTTCGG
>DASRXR010000498.1:0-5468 GCA_035687405.1 Polyangiales bacterium | reverse complement strand
CGTTTCGGCGTAAACCTCGTGCTCTACGCGCTCTGCCTCGACTACAAAGACGACCAAGTGCACGCGCCGTTCATCATGCGTCGCTGGACGGCTCGGCCGTGAATCCATGAGCGAGCTCTGGGCCGGTGAGCATCTTCGCTTCGGACTTGCGGGTGGCCTCGTGGCGTTGTGGCTCGTCATCACGGTCGGGCTCGCGCTGATCGCACTCGGCGTATACGAGTATCGCAGCCTCCCGCAGTCCGGTCGTCGCCGGCTGCTGCTCGCGTTGCGCGTGGCGAGTGTGATCGCGCTCGGCTGTTTCGTGTTGCGGCCGGAGTGGATCGGGCAGCGCGTCGAGCACGTGGCGGGCAGGTTGGTGGTGTTGATCGACAGCTCGCGCAGCATGCTCGTCCGCGAAGACGGTACGCCGCGGCGCGATCGCGCGCTGGCGTGGGTGCGCAAGGCGTACGACGCGGCGCGCAAGAAGCCGGAGCTCTTCGCGTTCGGCGCCGACATCGCGCCGATCTCTCGCAGCGCACTCGAGACCGGCGCGTTCCCGACGCGCGACGACACGCGCATCGCACGCTCGCTCGAGGAGCTCGTTCGCGCCGCTCCAGACGAACTCGGCGCAGTCGTGCTCGTGTCGGATGGCGCGGATCGCTCGCGTCACTTCAACCCGCGCGCGCTCGAAGCGCTCGGGGTGCGGGTGCACACGCTGGCGATCGGCGGCGAAAAAGAGTTGCGCGATACCGCGATCACGTCGCTGCAAGTCGATCCAGTCGCGTTTTTGCGCCAGCCGGCCGAGGTGGAAGTGCACGTGCACTCGAGCAGCCTTCGGTCACAGACGCTGCCGGTGACCTTGCGCCGCGGGACGGATGTCGTTCGAGAGACCTCGGTAATACTCGACGAAAACGGCAACGGCATGGTGACGTTGAGCTGGACGCCGTCTCGCCTCGGCCGAAGTGTGTACACGGTCTCGATCCCGACCGAGCCCGACGACGCCGTGCCTGAAAACAACGAGCGCGGCTTCATGCTGCGGGTCACGCGCGAGCGTTTGCGCGCGCTGTTGGTCTGCGGGCACCCGAGTTGGGATGCGCGGTTTCTGCGCGCGTTCTTGAAGAGCAACCCCGCGATCGATCTGATCACGTTCTTCATCCTGCGCACGCAAAACGACAACAGCATGGCGCCGCCGGAAGAGCTGTCGCTGATCCCGTTCCCGACTGAAGAGTTGTTCGAGCAGCACCTCGCGAGCTTCGATCTCGTGATCTTTCAAGACTTCGATTTCGGGCCCTACCAGATGGCTCGTTATCTGCCGCGCATCCGCGACTACGTGCTCGCGGGTGGCTCGTTCGCGATGCTCGGTGGCGATCGAAGCTTCGGTGCCGGCGGTTACGCAGGCACACCGATCGCGGAGATCTTGCCGGTGAATTTGCCGCGGCAAGGCAAACACACCGATGAGGCTGAATTCTCGCCGACGGTGGTTCCCGAAGCGACGCACCATCCAGTCGTGGAGCTCGCACCGCGCGCGCTCGACAACGCTGCGGCGTGGCGTTCGCTTGCGCCGCTCGCCGGCACCGACGTCGTCGCGGGCCTGCGCGCGAATGCCCACGCGCTGCTCGTGCATCCGAGCCTCACGAGTGAAGATGGTAGCCCGATGCCGGTGCTCTCGGTCGCGGCGCCCGGCCGGGGTCGCGCGCTCGCACTCACGACCGACTCCGCGTATCGCTGGGGCATGGCGACGGCGGGACGCACTGGAGATGCATCGGCGTACGAACGCTTTTGGGATCGCTCGCTGCGCTGGCTCGCGCGTGATCCACTGCTCGACGCGGCGCAGATCACGACGGATCGCGAGAGCTACGGCCCCGGCGGTAAGCTGCGCGCGAACGTGTGGCTGCGCGACGACTTGTACCGGCCGCTCGGACCTGGCTCGTTTCACGTGGTGTTGCAAAACGATCGCGGCGAGCCGGAGCGCGAGCTGTCGATCGACACCGATGCCGAAGGGCGCGCGCAACTCGAGCTCACGACGCCTGAGCGCGCAGGTGCGTACCTGCTTGTCGTACGGCGCGACGGCAGCAATCAAACGCTCGCCGAGCAAGGTTTGGTCGTGGAGACCGGCGGTGACGAGCTCGCCGATCCGCGGGCGCGTCCCGACTGGATGCGCGAGATCGCGGAAGCGACCTCCGGCCGTTCGTTCGATGCCGACAGCGATCCGCCGCCGCTCGACTCGTTGCCGAGCACGCGTACTCGAGTGCTCGGGAGCGACATCTACTCGCCGTTCGCGACGCCGTGGTACTTCGCGATCCTCGTCGCCGTGCTCGCGCTCGAGTGGACGATGCGCCGCCGCTTTGGGCTGCGCTGATCGCTACAAACTTTCGAGGTATGCCGTCAGGTCAGTTTGCTCTGGATCGCTGAGGTGCGCGGTGTGGCCGTGCGATTCACCACCGCCGCACGTGCTGAAGCGTTCCGCGAGCGTCTTCGCACAGCCGTCGTGGAGGAACGGCGCGCGAAACGAGACGCCGAGCAACGACGGCACTTGGAGTAGCGCGCCCGTGCCGACGAACTCGCTGCGATTGTTCGTGAAGTGCTCACCGGTGTGGCACTTGGTACAACCGAGCTCGTCCGACTCGAACAACGTCTTGCCGCGCTCGACCGCCAGCGCATCGGGTGCAGTCGCACGCAGCGCGGGTTGCCGATCGATCCAGTGTGCGAGCAGGCTCGCGCGTTCCGGATCCGGTTGCGGCCCGTTCATTCGCTTCACGAAGACTTCGTCGACGAGCCTCGGAAAGTCTCGCATGTCACCGTTCCAGTGAAACGGCTCGGTGCCGAGGATGCCGCCACGCAAGTTCTGGGTGCGCCGCGCGCCGATGCCCGCGAACGTCCAGGTGTGGCCGTCGTCACCGGCTTCAGGGTGACACGATGCGCAGGCGATTCCGGCGCCCGCCGTTGCGTGGAACATCGCGTGGCCGCTGTCGTTGCGACTCGGTTGCTGCAGATCGAGCGTCTGTGGAGTCGGAGGCGGAATCACCAGAGTCGTCGAGACATCGTAAAACACGATTGCAGCGGGCTCACGCGTGAGTGCAGCGAGGCCTCCCTGCGGTGTCCACGCAACTGAAGTCACCTGACCGTCCGCAGGCAAGCTTCGCACGGCCGGAGCGCAGGGTGTCATGCTCCACGTACTCGCCGATGGGTTCTGTCTCGTCGTGTCGGCCTCGGGACGGTCGAACACTTCAACGCTTGCGGCCGTGCCCCAGCCGGCCGGATTTGCGAGCGCGACCATCGTGCCGGTCGGATCGATTGCGAGATCGACGAACAAGCCGCTCGCGTTGAGATCGACTGTGACGCCCGCGAACGCCTGATTGTCGAACGTCATCGCGCTTCGCACGATCCCAGGCCCGCACGTGAATCCACCTCCGTAGCCACCGGGTGTCGTACGGATCTCAGCGTTTTCGGAGCGCTGGTGCAGCATGGCGACGCCGCGTCCGGGCACGTCGATCGCGCGCCACATGACGCTGGGATCGAACTGCACGGCGCGAGGTTCGGGGAACCCCATCTGCACGCACGACGAACGCGCTGCCGCGCTAGCCGCGGTGTCCGTTTCGGACGAGCTCGGAAGCTTGCGCGTGCTGATGATCTTGCCGGACTGTGGGTCGAGCTGGATCAGCTCCGCGGCGCGAAAGCGCGTGACGAAGAGCTGGCCGTCATGCACGACGACGTCGCGCAGATCGCGCCCTAGCTCGACTTTGAGCTGAGCTGCGCCAGTCGCGGGATCGACGCGCACCAACTTTCCTTCGGCACACGCGACGTACAAATGAGCGTGCGCCGCGTCGTACGCGATGCCGCGCGGTAAGTCGCAAATCTCGCTGAAGCGAGGCTCGGCAGTGCTGTTCAACGCGAACGTCGCGATGCCGTGGCCGTTGCGGAGCGCCACGTGAATGCGCCCGGCTGCGTCTTCCACGAGTCGTCCCGGTTGATCGCCGGCGCGCAGTGGGATGCGGCGATCGAGTGTGCGCGTCGCGACATCGACGACGTAGAGCTGATCGCGATCCGGGTCTGCAGCTACGAGCTTCGCGCCATCGGTGGTCGCGAGAAGTGTGCCCCCGCTGATCGGGGGCGGGGGTGTCTCGGCTTGGACCAAAGCAGCTGTGAGCTGCGGCGAGGGCTCGGGAGTCGGACCAAAGGTGCCGGCGCCGCCACATGCGACGGCCGCGCCGCCAGCGGAACCTTCGAATATCCCGCCCGCCGGGGCGAAGCCGGCAGCACTCGAGGGCGGCACTGCCAGCGGTCGGTCGTCACTGAAATCGCACGAGACGGGGCCCAGAGCTGCGAGCAAAGTCCCCGTCGCTAGGAGCTGCAGGTAGCGCAACATGTCCCCTCCCACGTGCGTACGCCGAAGCTCCTAGCCTGGTCCGTTCCTACTTCATGAGCAAGTTGAACACGTCCGTGTTGAACCGGTAGACGCCGTAGGGGCCTGCCGCGAACATCGCCTCGTTGCCGTCGAAGTAGATTTGGTTTGGCCAGCCGAGCGTGGGGAAGTACGCCTGCGCAGCCGGTTTCGCGGGATCCGACACGTTCACGACGAGTAAGCCGCCCGAGACCGAAAACAGCGCGCGGCCGTTCGCGGCGTCCTGGAACGTCGCCCAGGTGTCGATGTCGGTTTCGCCGCTGACTTCGAGCGACTGCGCATCGAGAATGCTGAGCTTGTGCTGCGGTTGCTCGGCGGGCGTGCCCCCAACCGTCGGCGGACGATCCTGCAAGGAGTTGGAATACGTCGGATCGCTGCTCACGAGCATGTGACCGGCGCCGTCGAGCTTCACCGCACTCACGCTGCGCTGGCTGAAGACGCGGCTCGCCTGCAAGTACGCGAGATCGTCTTCGACCGTGAGCCGCGCGACGAGGGTGCGGGCGTCTTGATCCTCCCAGACCCAGTCGCGCGTGTAGATCGTGCCGCCATCGGCTGCGATCACGTCGCCGGGAACGTTGATCGCAGGTCCGGCGCTGCCGTGTTGCGGATCGGCGAAGTCGATCGCCTTGAAGAAGCGCTTCACCATCCCGCGCGGATCGTTCGACGCTACGAGCGGCCGTTGGAAGTTGTAGTAGAGCGTTTCGCCGTTCGAGTAGATCGTCGTACCCTCGTCGTTTTTGTCCATTTGGACGCGGTCGCCGAGCACGAGGTTCGCCGGATCGCTCACGTCGAGCGAATCGAACGCGTAGACGCTCCAGTAGCGGAACTCCTCGTTGACGGAGCAGCTGCGCGTGGTTTGGACCTTGCTGCGATCGAGTTCCTTGCACTCGCTGCCGTCGCTCGGGCAATCGTAAAACGAGCCGGTGCAAGACTCGGGCTGGCCTTTGTACGTGACGCATTGAATGCTGCCGCTCACGTACGACGGGCAGACCGGTGCTGCCGGTTTTGCGCCAGGTCCTCCCGGTGTCGGAATGCTAACGCCGGCGCAGCCAGCCCCGGTCGGGTACTCGTAGCAGCGGTTCACGCT
>DASRXR010000497.1:0-9291 GCA_035687405.1 Polyangiales bacterium | reverse complement strand
CCGCGCCGTTCATCGGACGCGACTTCGACTTCGAATCCGAACTCGCGACATATTCCTAACGCGACGAAGCGTCGCGTGTATCTACGCGACAAAGGCCAATGCCGTTTCGTGAGTCCAACCGGTGACCGGTGTCGTGCGCGAAGTCGTCTCGAGTTTCATCACATCCAAGCATTTGGGCTCGGCGGACCTCCGACCGAGAAGAACATCGTCCTGTTCTGTCGTGCTCACAATGCTCTGATGGCAGAGCGAGACTTCAGTCGCGAACACATCCAACGCTGCATCCAAGCCACTCACGCCGCGAGAACTCGGGGCTCAGCAACGAGCCCGAGCGCTCAAGCGACAACGCGACCCACGCACGCGACCGCTGACGAACTGTCTCAACTGAGTGAGCCGCACTACAAACCAACACGGTCCGGAATCGCCGAGCCGCGCGAGCGCAACGGCGGCCTCAACCAACCGCGCACAAGAAAAACAGAGTCAGAACATGGGGCTCGATGACTAGTCCAGCTGCTCCACCAACGTTTGGCGCAACTGGTTTGGCTCGTCTCGAGGATCGCGAGCAGTGTGGCTCCGGGCTGCACGGGCGGTAAGGCGAAACACTCGGCAGCGCCTGCGAACGCGACAGACAGCGGCGGTCCGACGTTCGATTTCGGGCTGCGGCGGTCGCGCTGCGACAGCCGTTGGTACCATCGCGACGACGCCAAGCAGAAGAGTGTGATGGAGAGTCAGTTTACGATGTTCTGCAACGATGTGAACGTCCCGCAGACGCAACTATTTTCGGCGTTGGTGAATCTAATTTCACGGCTCTCGAGATACGAGCGTTTAGATCCGATGCCCTGCGTTGACGTGTGATGACGCAGGCTTCTCGATGACGTCGAAAGCCCAGCGCCGAGAAACCTTCAATCACAGTCGAGCGGGTCCCCGAGAAAGTCCGCTGCGGACACTTTTGCGTTTCCGAAGGCGACTTTTCAAACATGCACATCGCGATCGTTGGTTCGTGAGCGATCACGCAAACGTGACGGAAGCTCGAGAAATACAGACTCGATCGAACGAATAACGAACTTTGTCTCTCACTCGTCCGAGTGTCTCTTGTTAGAAGCGCCGAAGCACTGAAGCGCTGCGGAGAAGACAATGATTCGATTCGTCACGTGTGGAATCGCGGTCGCCTTGATCTGTACGGGCTGTAACAAAAAGCCGGTGGTGGTTTCCGGCCCTGGCACTGATACGCTCCCCAACGCAACAGCGGGTGTCGGTAACTCCGGCAGCGGAGGTGTGCAATCAATCGACACCGGTCGCACCTCTGGCTCTGGTGGTAGCGCAGGCCGGACAGGCGGAAGCGGAGGCGGACCGTCGGCAGGACGTAGTGCGACGCAAGGCGCCGCGGGCGATCGCGCGATGCCGGGTCAAGCCGGTAGCGGCGGAAGCGATGACGGCTCGATGCCGGGCGCAGCGAACGATGGTGGCATGCAAGACGCCGCCACGGACGGCGCAATGCAAGACGCAAGCGACGACGACATGGAAGGCTCAGCCGGTGGCGGCGGCAGAGCGGGCGCTGCGGGCATGCCGCGCGCGGGTCGAGGCGCTGGTGGTATGCAAGGCGGCTCCGGCGGCTCCGGCGGCCGCGGGACGACGAGCGGTTCAGGCGGTGCGAGCGGTTCAGGTGGCGCAGGCGGCGCACGCGCAGGCACAGGCGGAGTAGGCGGTAACGCCGGAAATGCCGCACCCACGCCAAATGCAGCCTGCATCACGCTCGAACGCTGCTGCGAGATGCGCACCGGTAGCGACCGAACCGCATGTGAAGATCTGGCCGAGCCACAGAATGACGGGATGTGCCGCGGAGCGCTCGCACGGTTTTGCGCGCCGGCGCAGCCCGCGCCTCAGCCGCCGGCATGCACGACGTTGGGTGTGTGCTGCGCCGCGCTGAACGACGCGAGCGATCGAGGAGACTGCGAGCTCGTAGTTCGCGCGGCAGATGCGATGATCTGCACCGCCGCCAACACCAACTTCTGCATGCCGATGCAACCGAATCCCCAGCCCTCCGCAGAATGCACGACGCTCGGTGTTTGTTGCGACATGCTCGACGACGCGAGCGATGAACGCGACTGCCGGCAAGTGTTCGATGCGCGCGACCCCGTCGTGTGCTCCGCGGCAAACATTGCGTACTGCACGAGTCGCGTTCCGGAGCCGCCCGCGGAGTGCTCAACACTTGCAGAGTGCTGCACGGATATCGAAGACGCATCCGACCGCCGCGACTGCGAGGCTGTCGTGCAACGCGCCACTGCCAACGAGTGTACGACTGCGGCGCGCCAGTTCTGCACGCCCGAACCGCCTGAGAACCCGGCGGCCTGCACGAGGCTCGCAGAGTGTTGTGACGAAGTGACCAATGCCGGCGATCGTCAGGTGTGTGAGGTAACGGCGGGAGCGCGAAACGCGCAGGCCTGCGAAAACGAGACGGATCGCTTCTGCAACGCGGAGCCTCCACCGAGCGAGACGCCACTGCCCGCTGCGTGCGCGACCCTCGAGCCATGTTGCGAGACGCAGAGCAACGAAGACGCTGCTACGGCCTGCAACGGCGTGGTTGAAGATCGAGATGGCGCTGCATGCAGTTTCGTGACGCTCCAATATTGCTCCGCAACTCCGCAGCCTCCAGCCGCGTGCACGACGTTGGCCGAATGTTGCGCCCGGCTCTCCATTTTCGAGCGAGGCGACTGCAACGCAGTCGTGACTCAAGCCAACGCCCAGGCGTGCGAACAAGCAGCAGACGACTTCTGCCAGCCGTAGCTCAGCGTCACACTCACCAAAGTCGATGATCGGTCGGCGCAAGCGACTCCACACCGCGAGGACGCCGGTGGTTGCCGTGCCCTGCAGCTGCTAGCTGCAGGGCACGACCCAATTGCCCCCTTCCCCGCTCGCAATCGGCCACGACCCGCCCGTGGCGGCATGCGATGCACGGCGCGCCAACAAGCCGGCGCCGCGCATGAATTTTCAGCGTCGACTCTTGTTGAAAATGAAAATCAATATTAGTAAGCGTCAGAAGTCATGAAAAAGTGCATCTGGTTCCTTGCGGTATGTGCGCTCTTCGCAAGCGGTTGTGACGAGGACCCAGCTCCGGCGCGCTCCTCGCGACCTAGCTCGCAGTCGGGAACAGCGGACGCCTCTGGTTCAGAGCGCACGAAGTACATCGCGAGCAGCGTCGTCTTCGACGCCGACTCGGAGCAGACCTACGTCAGCGTGCTCGACTCGCTCGATTCGCAGGAGATCGACTACGCGAGCGCGCGAGAGTTTGCCGGGTGGTCCGACGTTTGGATCCACGAAGGCGCCGTCTACGTCTCGAGCCGAGAGGAACACACGGTCACGAAATTCTCGATCGACGACGACAACACGCTCATCGAAGAAGCTCAGATCAGCTTCGCGAAGTACGGTGAAGTCGACGTCGCATTTTGGAGCAACACATTCGTCGCGCCGGACAAGGCCTACATGATCGAAGGCACGCGCGGCTACGTGATCTGGGATCCTCAGACGATGGAGATCACCGGCACGTTCGACCTACCGAAGCTACCGGAACGCGAAGGGCTGTTGGTCCGCGCGGGCACACTCGATCGCGCCAACGTGATCCGCGACGGCAAGCTGTACCAGCCAATGTACTGGTCAGACGAGGACTACGCGAGATTCGCGCCCGACTCGCGCGTCGCCGTGATCGACATCGCGACGGACCGCGTCATCGACACGATCGACGCGCCCTGTGCGGGCCTCGACATCGGTTCGGCCGACGACGAGGGCAACTTGTACTTCAGCACCTGGACGAGCGGCGTCTTCCAACCACTCTGGGATAAAGGAAGCCCGAACTGCGTCGCGACGATTCCCGCCAGCGCAGAGAGTGCACGCGTCGCGTTCAAGTTCGCCGACGTGACCGAGGGGCGCGAGGGCTCTGCGGTTCGCAACTTTCGAGACGGGAAGCTGCTGTTTTCGGTGTTTCACCAAGAGCGCGTCGACCTGACGGACGCGGACGCCGATCCGTTCGAACTGCTCGGCGAGCGCAACTGGCGCACCTGGCTCTATGATCCGGAGACATCGAGCGCGAGCGCCGTCGAAGGATTGGATTGGAACAGCGGCGCAACTTACGTCTTCGACATCGACGACGTGCACTACGTGATGGTGCCTTCGACCAACTACGAGGCGACCCGCGTCGTCGCGTTGGAGGACGACCTGACGACGAGCACGCGTTTCGAGATGCGCGGTTGGGCGACGCGCCTCTTCGCCGTCGAGTGACCGAAGGGCAGCGCTGGAGGTTCAGAACACCTCACAGGCTCGGCAGGTTATCGATCAGCAGTTGGCTCCACGGCTCGAATCGGTGGCGTTCGGTCTTCAGCTCGCCGCTGTTGCAGCAGGTGACGCGGCCGGCGCTGCGATTTTGCTCGGGCGACCAATGCGACCGGAGCCTCGCGATGTAGACGAGCCCAAGCTGACCGTCGTGGATCAGACCCGCGAGCCGCCAGTCGACAGGTGCGGCCACGACTCTCGCGTTTTCCAACTCGCGGCGCGCCGCAAGCTCGAGCGACTCGTCGAGAAATAGCGGGGGCTCGCCCTCGCTGTAGACCGGGCCAGAGACACCGAGCGATCGCTCCGCGCGTTCATACGTGAGCCACGTGTAGTTGTAATGAACCGCGGTGTACGTCACCACTGGCAGGTACGACGAACTCTCGCGGGTCAACTCGTCAGACGTCAGCGCATGGAGCTCGACGCTGGCATAGAGCCGCTCAATCTCTTCGCGCGGCAGCCCGGCATAGCGCTGGGTCCCCACCTGCTGCAAATACTCGGCCGTGCGCACAGCGAGAATCCGTTCCGGTGTCGTTCGTTCCATCCGACCGAAACTCGCACAGACAATGCGCACGGTCGAGCCGCCGATCGAGCTCGGTTGAGCGCACCCATCACGCCCGCCGGTCGCCGTGGACCGTACCGCATCATCGCGGCCGAACCAGGATCTCGCGTTCAAAGCCAGAGCCGTGAACGCGAGTAGCCCGAGGAGCCAGGGGGCTGCCGCCGCAACTCTCTCGACCGCAGGCGGGACGACACTCGGCAAGCCGAACGCACGCGCCGCAATCAAGCCCGATGCTGCGATGCCACCGAAGGCTGCACCGGTGTTGCGGATCCAGGCGTAGTGCGCGCTCCGGCTCGCGAGCATGAGCCACGGCATCACCAGCGCGACGATTGCGAGCTGCATCGCCTCGATGCCGAGGTTGAGGCCGAGCAGCGCGAGCGTGAGTGACTGGCCGTCGAAGCCGAAGCCGAGCAGCTCGCGGGCGAACGCGAGGCCGTGCACGAGACCAAAGCCTGCCGCCACGAGCATCTCGCGTCCGGCAAACATCGGTCTCCATGCGTGCACCGCCGTGACGAGGATCGACACCGCGACCAGGATCTCGACAGGCGACGTGGGCAGCGCTGCGCCCTGGAGCGCGCCGACGAGCAGCGTGAGCGAGTGCCCGACCGTGAACGCAGTCACGATGCCACTGATCGTTTGTAGGCTGGCTCGCACCCCGCTCGCCGTCGTCCAGCGATGCCCGCGGGCGAGGAGCGGTGCGGGCAGGAGCAACATCAACAGAAACAGTCGGTGATCGGTTCCGTGCTGGATGTGAGCAATCCCAAGCTGAACGAGCGCGACGAAGCCTCGCCAGGTACTCCCCTGCATGCGGTCGATGACCAGCGTGGGGCGCTGCCAGTCACCGGCGAGCGCGCGACACGATCGCCTCACGCGAGTGATGCTCTTCGCCTCACTTGGTTCGGTCGTGCAGCCTTCTCGTCACCGCACTTCGTGCGTCTGCCGCTCACGGCGGCGGGGCCGGCTCCGGTGCGAAATAGGCCGTTTGCACGATTGGGCTTTCGTCGAACGCACGCATCAATCGAGGCCCATCGGACTCCAGAATGTGCAGCGTGTAGTAGTTGGTCAGGTCCGCCAGCGCTTCCTGGCCTGCGGCGACGCAATGGCGGCCGTTGAAGTCGCGCTCGCCATCGTGGCTCGAGGCAGCTCCCGGGAATACCGGCTCGATCGAGATCGACGGCGATGCCGCGAGCACCTGATTGATCGCAAGGAGCGCACTGTCGGCCGCGTCTGCTTTGAGCTGAACGCAGTCGAGCTCGGCCAAGTCTTGTGAGGATCGCTCGCGAGCTCGAAAGCCGATCCCGACTTCGAGTGCGAGGGTGCGCGCGCCATCGACGAACTTGAGGACGATCTGGTTCGGCACCTCGTGCGGCCGCGCGGTGAACGGGTTGATCGGAACCTTGGCGCCGGATCCGTTGCACAGGCATTCGGAGCGTGACTCGAGGGCTGCGCCGGCAGCCACGTCTGCTGCGCCGCCCGCACTCGCGGCTGCGGCGCGGGAGCCGCCGTTGCCAGCTGCAACGGCAGCGACAGTGGCGCCGGTTCCGCCGCTGACAGCTGCTACCGATCCGACCGAGCCCGAGCCGGACGGGTTCTGCCCCGAGCCTGCCGATGCTCGCGCCGCATCCCCCGCACGCCCGGCCGCTTGGCTCGAGTCGCCGACGGCTGCGAGCTCGTCGTCGTCGCCGGCAGTCCTCGCCGAGCTCCCACAGGCCGAGCCTAGGAGCGTGGCCGTGAATACCGCAGCCGCGAGACCGGCAAGGCGGCCGTTCGGAAAACTACCCTGGAGGTGAACTCGTTCGCGATTCGACATGGGTGGGTATGACTCAGAGTGGCACAACAAGGCCGGTTACCGGGGTACGCGCAAATGTCGTGCCTAGCTGCATCCAGCCCTCAAACGGCGCCGAAGACGCCAGGGCTGAGTCGATCGCGACCGGTGAACGCGCGGGCTCGAGTTCGGAATTGCTAGTGCTGCTGGCCGTCAGCATTGGACTATCGCCAGATGGCTCTGAGCTCGAAAGCTAGTGCGCGCGAGGTCGTCGATCAGCTACGGCGACAGAGTACGAAGGCGCAACGAGATGCACTTTCGCGCTACGGCATCGTCGCGCCGAGCGCGCTCGGCGTGTCCGTCGGCGAACTGAAGAAGATCTCGAAGACGCTCGGCCGCCAACACGCCTTGGCCGAAGCACTCTGGGACACGGAGATCTACGAAGCACGCATGTTGGCCGCATTCGTCGGCGAGCCAGAGCGCGTGACCGCTGCGCTCATGGATCGCTGGTGCAAAGACTTCGACAACTGGGCGGTCTGCGACCAAGTCTGCTTTCACCTGTTCGACCGCACCGCGCACGCGTGGGGCAAACTCGAAAAGTGGGCGAAGCGAAAACCTGAGTTCGAGAAGCGAGCCGCGTTCGCTCTTTTGTGGGGCCTGACGGTTCACGACAAGCAGGCCGGCGATGCGACATTCGTCAACGCGTTGAAGCTGATCGAGTCGGCCGCCAGCGACGACCGCCACTTCGTGAAAAAAGCGGTGAACATGGCACTGCGAGCGACCGGAAAGCGCAACCCAAAGTTGCGAGCAGCAGCAATGCAAACGGCGCAACGCTTGGCGAGCGCGACGAGCGAGAGCGCGCAGTGGGTCGGCCGCGATGCACTGAAAGAGTTGGGACGCCCGGCGAAGCCGAAGCCCACGAAAACCGGGCGCGTCCAGGCATAGCCGTAGTGGACACCAGCTGCGTCGTCGAATGGCCTGCTCAAGTCTCGCCCGCGATCGAGCGAACTCCTAACGCGGTGCATGCGGCCGCGAGGAGGAAACGATGCGGCACTGGGGCGTTGCGTGCCTACTGTTGGTTGCGTGTGGGGACGGGTCGGTCGCAAAGATTCGGATGACACCGAACGTCGTCGCCGGCAGCTCCACCGCACAGTCGACCCAGGGAGACGTCAGCGGGACTGCGTCTGCGCTCCGGATCGGTTCGACGAGCGCGACTAGGCTCCAGAGCCTCAAGTACTACGTGACATCGATTCAACTCTGCCAGTGGATAGAGCAGATGGGAACCGGTTTCAGTGCCGCGGAGGGCTGCATCGCGTTGTACGAAAGCCCAGACACATCTCCGAGCTACGACGACTACACAGTCAGCGCAGCGGAGCACGACGACGCGCCGGGCCGCTTCGTCGACTTGATGACCGCCGAAGGCCAAGCGCTGCTCCGGCATCCCAAGACGCTCGAGATACCGGTCGCGGACCCGGACGCAAAAGAGGGTGACAAGCCGCACTCGCAAGCGGGCGTGTATCGGTTCGGTCTGATCAACTTTTATCGACCGATCCGCGTCACCGCCGAGTTTCCGATCGTGGATGGGTCGGGAGACTATTTCCGCACTCGCGCCGTGACGAAAATTGACGAAGGCCGCACGTCGGACGGTCGGTTCAACACGGCGCGTGTCGAGATCGGCGATACGTTGTCCGGGCCGACCGAAGAGACGGTGTACATGCTCGACAACGGTGGAGCGCTGTTCACCTTTCAGAAGCCGTTTGCGATCACGCAAGAAGACGTAGATGCCCAAGCCGAGATCAAAGTGGATCTCGTGTTCAATCCAGAAAACTTCGGGCAGGCATTCGAGACGTCCGGCTGCGACGCGAACCAGGGCGCGAAGATTTGCGATCCGACGAACGGCGTCGTCATCGACATGCCGTTCGTACGCATGAACCCCGTACCGCGCAAAGCCGGTGAGAAGACGCGCAAAGAAACCTATCTGATGGACTACGACACGGCGTCCAAGCTGCGGATCGAGCTGTACTACAACGATGCCGACGACGAGGCGAGCATCCAAGGCGTCGACACCGCCGTCGTCTACACGGCGATGGCCACCCAGCCTAACAATAAGGTCATCGCGAGTGACTTCGTGTCACAAACCGGCAGTGTGACGTCAGACGACGCGAGTGTGACCTTGATGGATTGGAAGCACGACTCCAACCTCGAGGGACTGCGGCGAAGACACGACGGCACCGTGACGATTCACTGTTTGTTCGCCGGCACGCTGTGTCCGAGCACGGGTGGAACGGTCACGCGCGACTACACGTTCGTCGGCGACAGCATCGTTTCGACAGACTGAGTCTCGACGTCACTCGCACACGAAGTCCACGCAGCGCGTGAGCTTGCAAGTTGCGGTTTCGTCGGGATACAGGGTCGCGCAGTCTGCGTCTTCCAGACACAACAACCCATCGCAGCTGGTGGGCAGTGGACCGAATAGGCCGCCAAACGGGTCGTCCTCGGCGGGTCCTGCATCTGCGACGGCCGCATCCGCGTCCACCCCGCCGTCGGTTCCGCCGCTGCCAGCTGCAGTCGAACCACCCGCACCTGCAGCCGAGCCACCCGCACCTGCAGCCGAGCCACCCGCACCTGCAGCCGAGCCACCCGCACC
>DASRXR010000496.1:0-2990 GCA_035687405.1 Polyangiales bacterium | reverse complement strand
GTAGTGCTCGAGCGCGCCCGCGTAGTCCCCTCGGCGCGCGAGCGCGTTGCCGAGGTTGGCGCGTGCAGGCGGGGAGGTTGGATTCAGGCGTACCGCTTCACGCAGGTGCGGCTCCGCTTCGGCAAAGCGGCCCTGAGTGTTCAACTCCACGCCCAAGTTGTTGTGGGCCATGAAGTTGTCGCGATCCACTGCGAGCGCGTGCCGCCAGACGGTCTCGCTGTTGCGAAAGGCTCCAACTTGAACGTACGCCCAGCAACCGAGCGTGAGGAGTGCGCCGCTGATGGCTGCAAGCTGTAGGTCGCGCGGCATTCTCAGCAGCGCGGGAATGCCCCACACGAGCAGAATCCCGATGCCGATCGAGGGCAGGTACAGAAACCGATCTGCGTGCGCCTGCCCGCCGACTTGCACGAGCCCGATGACGGGGACGAGCGTGATCACGTACCAGCACCAGCCGATCGCCAGCGCAGGAGCGGTGTCGCGAACACGCCACACCGCGACGCTGAGACCGATCAGCACGAGTGCCGAGCTCACGCCGAGTCCGGCTGGAACCGCGCGCAGCGGATGAAAGATCGACAGCTCGGAAGGCCAGATCCATTGGCCGAGGTACGCAACATAGGCGACGCAAGCATTCGCAAGCCGCGCGCCGAGTCCGTGTTGAACCGGCTCCAACATGGCACCGGCATGTTGCTGTCCGATCCACGTGATCACGGCCGATGCGCCGGCGAGCGCGAAGAACGGTAGCTTTTCGAGCAGCAGCTTCGGATTCCAGCTCCGCCGGAGTGGCCAATGATCGAGCAGCAGCAGCAGGACCGGCAGCGTGATCACCATCGGCTTGGCGAGCAGACCGAGCGCGTAACAAACCAGCGCGCCGAGCCAGCGCATCGCTCCGCCAGACCGCGCGTACGCGACGTAGCAAAGCAGACTGCCGAGCAAGAACGCCGTGCTCAACACGTCTTTGCGCTCCGTCACCCAAGCGACCGACTCTGCGCGCATCGGATGCACCGCAAACAGCAGCGCGGCGATCAGCGCCTGCCAGGACTGCCCCGTCATGCGCGCGAGCGCGAGGTAGAGCAGAGCGGCGTTCACGGCGTGCAGTGCGACGTTCACCGCATGATGCGCGCCCGGTGCAAGGCCGAACACCTGCACCACTGCCAGGTGAGACAACCACGTGAGCGGATGGTAGTGGCCTTCGCTCAGCGTCGTGAATGCCCAACCGAGCGAGTGCAGCGTGAGCCCGCTCGACACTTCCAGGTTGTTCGTAACGTAGCCGGGATCGTCGAAGTTGAGAAACTCGAACCCGCGCGTCTGTCCAAACACGGCCAGCGTCGCGAGCGCGCAGCAACCGATCGCAGCGAGATCGAAGTGCTTAGGGATTCGCAATGAACTCGACTCGCCGGTTTTTCGTCCGGCCTTCGTCGGTCTTGTTGTCGCCGAGCGGTTTGTCCGGCCCGTACCCGCGCGCAGACAATCGACCCGGCGGGATGCCGCGCGTGAGCAAGTATTGCCGCACCGAACGCGCGCGGGCTCGCGACAAGCGCATGTTGTATTCGTAGCGGCCGGTGCTGTCGGTGTGGCCGCCGATCTCGATCCGATCGAGCTCTTTGTGCTTTCGCAGCGCGAGCGCGATTTGATCCATGATCGGATACGAATCCGTCTCGATCTCGGAAGAGTTCGGCCGGAACCGAATCGTTTCGAGGATCGTAATCTTCCCGCCCTCGATCAGGATCTGCGCCGGGCCTTCATCCGGACAACCATCGTCATCCTTGAAGCCGTTGATGGTCTCTTCCTCGCCTTCGCATTGATCGAGGTAGTCGAGCACGCCGTCGCCGTCCGAGTCGCCCTCAGGGCAACCGTCTTCGTCTTCGTCGCCGTCGATGTCTTCCGGCAAGGTCGGACACGCGTCGTACCCATCGCGGATCGCCTCCGCGCGTTCTTGATCGTCGACCGCGTCCACGTTCGCGACCGCACCGGGTTCCTCGGGTGGCTGCGTCGCGTTGGGATCGAGGTCTTCAGCCTGCTTCTCGAGCAGTTGTTTCGAGGTTCCGAGCCCATCGTGATCGGGATCGTTCGGCGAAGGCTCCCAGCGCAAACCAGCGAGCACGCGAAAGGTCGGCACGCCAAAGCCTTCGAGAATGCCCAACCCGGCCGCGGCGTTGAACTTCCACTCGGGTGTCAGGTCGATCGCGGCACCGCCCATCAGCTCCATGCTGATTTCTTCCGCGTCACTCTCCGCGAGGCCGACACCGGTCCGCCAATCGATCAGCAACTCGACTGGGGCGCGGCCGCCGTCGAAGCGATATCCGAGGCCGACGCCTGTTTGGATCTCACTCGCGGCAGTGACGTTTCGATAGTGGGTCGCTTCACGCAGCAACACGCCGAGGTCGAGTCCGAGTCTAAAACCGGTCAGACCAAACCGATGGGTGACCAAGAACCGCGGCGCACCGGCGAGGTTGCGCGCGCCACCCGTGAACTCGTTCGAGTGGGTTGGGAGTCGCAGCTCCGTGATCAATCCGATGCCGATGCCATCGCGATCGTCGCGCAGGAACGTGAACTTCGGCACCAAGCGCATGTCGCCGAGTGCGGCGGTACTCAGATCGTCGCCGCTCAAGTAGCTCAGCGGCGCGTGCACACCGAGCTCGAACCAAGTCGCAAATGCATAGGCCGCCGTGACGTCGAGCCCGACTTGTGCGCCGACGATCTTGCCCGTCTCTTCGTCGCCGTTCACGACGACGAGCGGCTGATACGCAAACGTGAGCCACACCCCGAGGCTGAACGGGTCGACCGGATAGCGGGTTTGCGTGCCTTCGGTCTGGAGGAAACCGCCGCTCGTCGTGTAGGGCGTGAAGCGCTGCACGTCGACGTCTTCAGCGCTCGCCTGGCGCGTCTGAGCCGCGACGAATATCAGCGCGAACAGGGCAAGCAGCCCAGAGCGGCGGATCATCGCGCACCTCGCGCGCGGTTCTCAGCGGCTCGCTGCGTTTTGCGCCGTC
>DASRXR010000495.1:0-2933 GCA_035687405.1 Polyangiales bacterium | reverse complement strand
CAGGCAGTTCGTCTCGAGCATCGCTCGAATCTGCTTGTGATAGGTGACGTCACCCCCTGCGCTGGCCGCGTTCATCGGCATGCCCGCCGGGGTCATCGGATTCGATGCACTCGCGGGCGGCGGAGTGGCGCTCGGGTTCGTCGGCATGGCATTCGTGCCGGCTGTGGGCAAGGTCGAGCTAGTGCTCGGAAGGCTCGCGCCGCTGCCAGCTGCACCCGATGTGATCGGGGTTAGTGGTGACGTCGGAGTGCTGTTCGAGCTGTTGCTCGGATTCGTGACAACGGTCGCTTCTTCGTTGCCTCCATCCGACCCGCCGCACGCCCAGATACCGAGCAGCCCCATCGCTACTGTCCACTTGGATGCGCCACGCAAATACATGATCTTCCTCCGAATGCCCTGGCCTTCCATACGCCCGGCCGGAGGGGTTCACAACGGAGGAATCCCGCTGTGTGTCGCGGGTTTCACGTGTGAACCAGTGGGCTCACGTTTTGGCACCGCATGCGAGTTTCGATGATGCAAGATGCAACGATGATGCGTCCCTAACTAGGGGCAAATTGGCATCCTTGTTAGGATCGGCCCTGTTGAGCATTCTGCGCACGGGAGTTAGGTTGCGCGATATGTCGTCGCAGCGAGCTGGCTGGTTTGCTGTTTGCATCATCGCCTGCGCAGCATGCAGCGCCGATAAACCAGGCCGCGACCCCGACAGCGCGGCGTCCATCGCCGGCAATCGCGGGTCGACGACATCAGGGTCTGGCGGCAACGGCAACGAAGGCGGGGCCGGTCGATCGTCGACAGGCGCCGCTGGCTTGATGAGCGGGCCGAGCGAATCGGGATCCGGTGCGACCTCTGGAACGACAGGTGATGCGTCCACGGCGCCGCCCGACTTCAGCTGCGTGAAGCAAACCGAAGAAGCCGTACGCGTACCGGTCGAGATGTACATCATGCTCGATCGCTCGGAGTCGATGCTCGGCGTCACCGGCACAGGCGAGACGAAGTGGGACGCGATTCGCGCGGCACTCACCATGTTCGTGTCTGATCCCCGTTCGGCTGGGCTGTACGTCGGACTGCAGTACTTCCCGCTCGGTAAACCCGGTGTTCCGACCGAGTGCGTGGAAGACAGCGAGTGCGGAATGGCCGGGCCATGCATGACGAAGCTTTGTCAGCCGCCGCCGAGCGCTGCGATGTTCGTTCCGACGTATTGCGCGAGCGATTCGGAGTGCGGCGCGGACACGCTCGGGTGCACTGAATTTGGTCTGTGCGAGCGCGATACATCGGTCGTGTGCTTCGACTTCGGCTTCGCTGCGTGCGGGCGCCTCGGCAACTGCTTGCACGTGCGAAGCGAGTGCAAAGGCTTTTCGACGTGCGAACCGGCCGACTACGCCTCGCCCGCCGTAACCATCGGCGAGTTGCCTGGGCAGTCTAACTCGCTCACCGCTTCGCTCGCGGCCGCGATGCCGGTCGGACTCACGCCGACTTCAGCGGCGCTCGCAGGTGCGCTTCAGCAAGCCGGTCAACGTGCGAAGGCGGAGCCGACCCACCGTGTGATCGCACTGCTCGCGACCGATGGCTTGCCGACGGAGTGTGATCCGATCGATCCCGCGGGCGTTGCCGAGATTGCGATGAACTCCGCCGGGGCGACTCCCGCGCTGAACACCTACGTGATCGGCGTGTTCTCGCCGCAAGAGACGCCCGCCCTCATGAACCTCGATTCGTGGGCCAAAGCGGGCGGCACCGACAAGGCTTTCATTCTCGATCCCGGCATGGACGTGAACGCGCAGTTCCTCGATGCGCTCGAGAAGATCCGCGGCGGCACGCTGTCGTGCGAATACGTGCTTCCGCCCTCGCCCGAGGGTAACGAGATCGATCTCGGTCTCGTGAACGTCGACGTGGTCTCGGATCAGAAGACGCAGCAACTGCGCTACGTCGGTGACGCGGCGAGCTGCGGCAAGACGGCGTTCGGCTGGCACTACGATGCCGACCCCGCGAGCGGGAAAGCGACCAAGATCGTCACCTGCAGCACGACTTGCGACATGCTGAAGACCACTTCGGGCAAGGTCGAGGTCCGCATCGGCTGCAAGACAATGGGACCCGACTGACCCGCGGCTGACGCGGGTTTCACCATGGCGTGCTCGGATGGCGCTATGTCCCAAACTGCGCCCTTTCCAGTATTGCCGTATCATCGTGAGCTCCCACTCAGTGAGTAAGCGGCTTTACACGGTGGACTTTTGTGCAAAGTTCACGCACCAATGACGTGTGGGCTGTGATAGGAAAATGGGCCCAGCACGGGCGGCGTACTCGAATGTGCGCTCACTCTCGGACGACTGCAGTGTGTAGGGCTCTCGAGGACATGTCTGAGAGCCTGGCGGTCGTAGCGTGAGTCGATTTTGTGGTTTTCAGGAGGCGGTCATGTTGGGGAAGGTTCTCGCAAGTGCGGTTCTCGGACTCTGCCTGGTAGGGGCGTGCGCGTCCGAGACACCCCAGACCATGCGTCCCACAGGGTTCATCCCTACGGCGGGCAGCGGCGCGCCGCGTCCACCCACGACGGGGACCAGCACGCCCGGAATCGGAAGTGCCGGCCTCGGTGGCATCAGTACCCCCGGGGGCTTTGGTGACAACCCGAACGGCATCATGGCGATCGCCGGTGGCGGTGCGCTCGGCTCTAGCGGCACAGGCGCCGTCAAGCCGGAGGACTGCGGCTCGGGTGATTTCATCGGCGGTCGCGTGACGCCGGTCGTATGGTTGGTCATCGACGGTTCGGGCAGCATGGCGGATCCGCTCATGGCGTCCGCAGACCCGATGATGCCGGTGGCCGGCGGCAGTCGCTGGGACGCGTTGCGACCCGCGCTCATGGATCCAACGGGCGGCGTCGTGAAGACACTCGACCCCCTCGTGAAGTTCGGCATGGTCATGTACGACGGCCCGCTGAACGGCGC
>DASRXR010000494.1:0-3017 GCA_035687405.1 Polyangiales bacterium | reverse complement strand
GTCGAAGAGGCTCGGCCGACGCCCTCTTCCGGCAGAGCGTCCACTGGAGTGAGCAGCAGGCGGAAGCGCGTCGGCCGAGCCTCTTCGACCGTCAACGACGCCTGGAATGCAATCGACAGTGCCTCGCAAAACAAGCGGTTCGAGACGGGCAAAGTCCGTCCGGCAGGCCAATGGTCTGCGACGTACTTCGCAAGGTCCGGTGGATAGGCGTGACCGCGCTGCATCGCCGTACCATGCCTCCTATCACGCCAAAACCAAGCCGGCGCATTTGCTGCGGCTTTTGCCTCGCCAATCTCATGGCGTTCTCTGTAGAATTGGATGCTTGGCCGAGGACTATCGAGGTCGTTATCTTTCCGCCGGAGCTCGGGTCGCCGTCATCGCACCCGCAAGCCCTTTCGATCCACCCGATTTCGAACGCGGCGTCGAACGGCTTCGCGAACGCTACGAAGTGCGAGTCGACCCGAGCGTGCTCGCCCGCAAGGGTTTTTTCGCAGGCGACGACCAACGCCGCCTCTCCGAGCTGCAAGCCGCGATCGACGATCCGGCGGTGGACGGCATCATCGCCGCTCGCGGCGGCTACGGCGTGACGCGGCTCCTGTCGAAGTTGAAGCTGAGTGCGCTCAACACCCGGCCGAAGCTGGTCGTCGGATTCAGCGACATCACCGCCCTGCACGCTCTATGGGCGCGCCACCGCGTCCTGTCGATTCACGCGACCATGGTCGCAGCACTCGGTCGAGTCGACATGGGGCTGTCAGGACGACACTGGCGCGCGCTCGAAGGCCAGTTCGTCGAGCTGCACTCGGGGCTGACCACCGTCGTACCGGGCGAAACCGAAGGCGTACTTCTCGGTGGCAACCTCACCGTGCTCACGGCCCTACTCGCGACGCCCCACGCGCTTCCGGTCGAGGGCGCGGTGCTGTTCTTCGAGGACATCGGCGAACGGCCGTATCGGATCGACCGGATGCTCACGACCTGGCGCGATGCCGGCGCGTTCGCAGCCGTCCGCGGCATCGTGCTCGGCGCGTTCACGCAGTGCGATCCGGGCCTCGACGGTGTGAGCGCCCCGGACGTCTTGATCGAACGCTTGTCGGACCTCGGGATTCCGGTGGTACTCGGTCTTCCGGCGGGGCACATCGACGACAATTCCGAGTTGCCATTCGGGCGACGCGTGCAGCTCGACGCCACGCGCGGGGAGCTGCAGCTCTTGCCTAGGAGAGTCGCCTGATGGGCAGAACACCGTGGCTGCCAGCAATACTCGTGCTCGCGTGCGGGTGTGGCAGCTCGCTTCCGCCGCGCTACGTGATCGAACACGACCTCGGTCCATTCGCTTATCGACGCTACCAAAAGAGCCTCGAGGTCGAAGTTCCGATCGAAGGCAATCCGGCGACGGGCCATACGGCGAGTTATTTGCGGCGCGGAGCGAGCGATAGCGTGGCAGTCGTGACCGCGTTCGTGACCGTATATCAGAAGCCGACCGCGCTCGCGGCGGAAGCTCGGGCCGCGCTCGAGAACCTCACTGGCTACACTCTGAAGCCGTCGGAGCTCGCAGGTGAAAACGTCTGGGTGCTCGAAGGGCCGGGCCGCGAGCGCTGGTGCGTGTGGGTATCGACGCAGCGCGTCGTGAAGATCGGCGTGCAACCAGGTCAGGAGTTTCCCGAGCCGGTGCTGAACGCGTACTTGGGAATGTATCCGAGCGATCTCGACGAACACGGCGCAGCCAACGCCGATGCGCCGAGTGCGGGCAAAGCCAAAGCACAAGTCGAGAGCGATGCGGACGAGCTGGCCGTGCCGAGAGATCTGCGGGAAAACGCGCCGCGTTAGTGCCGGACGTCGCACGCGAGCGTGCACACCACGGAAGAGTTACGCGCGCAACTCGGTCGCCGCGAATGGCTGCAGCGGAGTGACTTCGGCTGCCCAACGCGCGGTGAGCTGCGCCAAGTGCTGGAGCGGCGCACCTTCGCGCTCGGCTCGCTCGAGCACTTCGCGCAGGAAGTAGCGCGTCTGCTCTGTGACCTTCGGCCCGTGGATCAACCACAACTTGCGGGCGCGAGCGCCCATCAACCACGGCAGGATCCGCAGCACGAACGCGTACGCTGCCGGTGGCGTCAGACGCGCGAGCAGCCGCGCCGGGCCGCCGTCCGGCGCAAACCGGCGGGCCGTTTCATGCATCGCGCGGGCCGTCAGCCGGCGAAGCTCGGAGTCTGCGGCGAGTTTCGCGATGTCCCAGTGACACAACTCCCAGCTCGGAAGAAGCGCCATGTTCGACATCACCATGAACCGCATCATGCCGCCCATGTCGAGAACCGAGCTCGTCGGTAGGCCCGCGCGTGCGAGCTCGGCCGCAAGCGTGCGCGCAGCGGCACGCAGGGGCGTTTGGCCTTCGGCCGATATGGTGCTCGGAGGTGTGAATGGGAACCAGGCCAGCCGGCGTGGGTCGTCTGCGACGAAACCGGAACCGAACGAGACGTGAAACGCGAGGACAGGTCCGCGCACGCCTGCATTGCGGGCAGCTTCGAGTGAGCCATCGAGCGTGACCGTGCCGACCGCAACCGCTCGGTCCGCACCGAGATGTTCGACGACTGACGCGAGCGCCGCCGACAGCTGCTCGGTGCGAACGCAGATCAGCACCCAGTCGCTGTGCGGCATCGGTGATGTCTGGGCATCGATCCACTGAAGGGGCTGAGAACGCAGACGTGCACCGCCATCGCGCTCGATCTCGAACGCCGCGGTCGGACGCGACTGCGCGGCGCGCGCCCAGTAGCGAACGGTGTGCCCCGAATGCTCGAGCAGCGTTCCAACGACGGCGCCCACGGCACCTGCACCGACGATGATGAAATCCATTGTCAGTCCGACACCCTAGCAGCTCGGATGTTCCATGCGCGCTCGCTACAGCGCCGTCGGCGTTGCGAAGTACTTGGTGACTGCAGCTTTGAACTGACCGCCGTCCGACGTGATGTAGGTCTGATTGCCTGCGCCGGTGCCAAACACGGCAGCCACGCCACCGGCAGCAACGAACT
>DASRXR010000493.1:0-2439 GCA_035687405.1 Polyangiales bacterium | reverse complement strand
CAGCGGCCGCAGCCGGAGGCGGAACAGGTGCTCCGCAGCCACCGCAGTGGGCTGCGCCTTGCTCCAAGGCAAAGCCGCATTGCCCGCACGCGCTCATCTCACGTCACTCCGCATATCCTGCAAAAAGGCAGGCTCACTCGAACAGGGTGCCGCCTTTTCCAAGCTGCAGCAATGAACGCCGCGGTGACGAATTCAGCGCGTGCGTAGGCATGCGGCGCACCCTCCGCGGCGGACGCGCGGCGGAGTCGTTGACACGGCAGGTGCGGAGTTGGAAGCTGCGCGACCTCCATGCGCATACCGACTCGCATCACGTTCGTTGCCGCACGCGGCACGCCCATGGCGGGGTAGCAGCGTGGACGAGCTCCAGATCCCGGAGGGTGCGACGTTTCGCATCCAACTTGGAACGTTCGAGGGGCCGCTCGACCTCCTGCTTCACCTGATCAAGAAGCACGAGCTCGACATCCTCGACCTGCCGATCGCGTTCGTGACCGAGCGCTACCTGGACTACCTGCAGATGATGCAGGAGCTGGACCTCGACGTAGCGAGCGAGTACCTGCTGATGGCGGCGACTCTTGCGCACATCAAGAGCAAGATGCTCTTGCCGCAGAACCCGCTCGACGAGGTCGAGGAGCAAGACGACGGCTACATCGCGGACCCACGCGCGGAGCTGATTCGACGTTTGCTCGAGTACCAGAAGTATCGGGCGGCGGCAGAGCAGCTCGGAGCGCGACCGATCGCGGGCCGCGACGTGTTCGGGCGCGGCAGTCAGACCGAGGAAGCGCAGGGGCCTGCGCCGCTCGCACCGATCGATCTGTACAAGTTGCTCGACGCGTTCGGCGCGATTTTGAAGCGGGTGAAGGGGCGCGTCGCGCTCGAGGTCACCGCCGAGCAGATCACGATCGGCGAGCGCATCTCGCAGCTGTCAGAGCTGCTGCGCACGAAACGCGGCTGTACGTTCGACGAGCTGTTTGCGGCCGATCGCACGCGTTACGAAGTGATCGTGACCTTCTTGGCGCTGCTCGAGATGACCAAGCTGCGCATCACGCGCGTGTATCAGGCAGATCCCGCTGCACCGCTGCATATCCAGTACGCATTGCTCGACGCAGACGCGCCGACCTTGCCGCCGGAAGCAGAACTCGCGGCAGCCTTTGCGAGCACGCCGCTGGATTTGAGTGAAGCTGCGAGCGGCGACGTCGAAGCTGCTGCACTCGATCTCGATTCGGAAGGCGAGAGTGAGGGCGAAAGTGAGGGCGAGCCCGACGGGCAGGAGCTTCTCGCAAACGACGATTTCGTCGAGTCGGAGCCGCTCACTTCGGGCGCGTCGCTCGATGAAAGCTCCGAAGAAGAGCCGTTGTTCGAAGCGAGCGAGCCTGAGGCCGAGTCCGCACCGGAGCCATCGCTCGAATCGGACGCGCCGGAAGACGACGCGATCGAAACGGGCGGGCTCGAGTTCGACGCGCTGCAGCCCGACGCCTCACCGGTCGACGCCATGGCCGGAATCTTCGAGCAGCCTGAAGAAGTCTCGGCTCCGGAAGCCGCGCTCGTGCCTGAATCGGTGGAGCCCGAGCCCGAGGCAGCCGCGCTCGCGCCCGAATCGGTGGAGCCCGAGCCCGAACTAGATCCCCAGCCGCCCGATCCCGATCCGAACAACACCGAACCCGACGACGAAGTTCCAGCCAGCGACCGTGAGACTCCGGTATGAACGCGCGCAAAATCATGAAACCGAAGAAGGCCGCCAAGGCGGTTGCGCCAAAAAAAGAATCGCCAGCGAGCAAGGGCGCGAAGCGCAGCGCGGCGAAAGCAGCTTTCGACAGCGACGAAGAGCCGACGACCTCGAAGCGGCCGAAACCACCGAAGGCTGCGACGAGCGCGGGCAAACAGAACGCTGCGAAGACGAGCCCCGGCAAGGCGAAAGCGGCGCCGACGAGCCCAGGTAAAGCCAAGGCGGCTGCGCCGAGTCCGAGCAAAGCCAAGTCTGCCGCGGTTCCCGCGGGCAAAGCCAAAGCCGCACAGACGAGCCCCGGCAAAGCCAAAGCCGCGAAAGTGAGCCCCGCCAAAGCGAAAGCTGCTGAAGCTCCGGCTGGCAAGTCGAAGCCTCGCGGCAAACAAGCCGCGGTCGAAGAGCCGAAGCGTAAGGCGCGTGGGGCAGTCGAAGAGGCGGCGGAGATCGAGCTCGAAGTCGAGGAAATCGACGTCGTCCGCGTCACTGACGACGAGGCCGAGCTGGAGGAAAACCCCGAAGCTGCGGCTGGAACGATCAGCGAGGACGATGACGCGCTGGACGAGGCCGAGGACGAATCGGACTCACGCGAACGAAGCGAGCGCCCCGACCCGTTGTTGTCCGACATCTCGGAGATTCGTGGTCCGCGCGACGAAACTGACGAAGAGGCGCTGCGTGCTGCGGCCGCGCTCGAGCTCGGCGAAGAACTGTCGGCGGAC
>DASRXR010000492.1:0-3368 GCA_035687405.1 Polyangiales bacterium | reverse complement strand
TCCTGCCGAGCGGTCTAACACTCGAGTTGTGTTACGACCACTTGGAACCGAGCACACCGCGCGCGGCCAACGAAAACGGATCCGCGCCCACGCGGTCGAGGACGGTTTCCCAGAGCGTTTGGCTCTTGCACCAGGAAGTGCTGCTCAAAGCCGAGGTCGGCTTGGCGTAGCAGCCCTTCGTCGGCAGCCCTCAGCTGCGGACCGACCTCGACTGAGCGTTCACAACCGCGCCGTCACGCCCAAGCGGATGCCGCCGAACTGCGGCTCGGTGAGCTCACCTGCAAACGGGATGATTCCGCCGAGCAGGACGTCGACCGGCGCAAAGTGGGCACGCACTTGCGGCTCCACGACCCCGACCTGCTCGACTTCATCGAGGAACGCGGCAGAGCCCCAGAGGCGTGCGCCGAGATCGAAGTGCTCGCTGACTTCGTAACCGAAGAACATCCCGAACACGAGCTCGGCGACGAAGCTTCGTTCGAGCTCGCTGTTCGTTGCGATCAAACTTTCGAGCTTCACGAACGGCTGAAAGAGCACATGGTTTTCGCGTAAGTCGAAACCGACCTTCGGAATGATGCCGAGCCGGTCGACTTCGAAGAGCGCGTTGTCCTCGAAGCCACGCGCCGACGCGGCAATACGATTGAGCACGAAGCGGTCGTAGTCGCTGCTGAGCTCGCCGTCTTCGAGCTCGGGCTCTTCGCTGCCTTGTGCGGTCGGGAGCGCGACACCCAGGCTGAGGACGAGCGCGGCTGTCTCGCTCAACTCGATCTCGGTTTCGCCTTCGAGCTCGAGGTTGCCGAATGCGAACGTGCCGTGGCTCGACCCGTCGGTCGTCGGAACACTGCCCAGAGTGAGCGGGACGCGGAGCCCGACGCCCACGTGCTCGGCGACTTCGTAGCTGCCGGCGATCAGAATCGACTCCACGTGAACGCCGACGTCGCGGTTGCGCATCCAGCCAGCTGGAACGCCCTCTTCTTCCGACTCCGATTCAGTGCCGGCGCCCCCTCGAGTAGGCAAGAGCAATGGATACGCGCCGAACCCGAGGACGAAGTCTAGCCCGAGCGAGAGCGGGCGATGTTCATGCTCGTGCTCGCCGCGTTCGTGCTCGCCGCCCTCGTGCGCGGTTGCGACCTGCGCATGTTCGCCGTGTTCGAGCGCGAAGCTGTGCTCGGCTCCCGGCTCGCTTTGTGCGTTCACCTGACCGCACAAACTCCAGCCCGATAGAGCGAGCACAATCACTTTCAACGGTGCGCTGACAAGTCTCACCACCCACGTTCTCCCGGCCGTGCAGCTGCAAGGCTCGGCGCAGGAGTGCGATTCGTCAATAATCAGGTGAGGCTGGCCAAAACACCGAGTGCACTCTCAGCGGCGCATGCCTTCCTTCGTCATCAAGTCGACGAGCGCCTTCGCCACGCGTTCGTTCGCGGACTGAAGTGGATGGATGTCGTCCACCGCGCGCTGACCCATGACGAGGTCCGTGGTCTCGAGGAAATGACAGCGCACCTTACCCGTCGAACAAATCGGTGGCGGGCTCCCAACCTCGGGATCCATCAGCAAACTATCGGCGACCGTCCCTGAATCCGTCGCGTACATCACGCGAACGATGTCTTCGACGCCAGCGTCTGCCATTTGTGTCCACAGCTGATCGAACCGCATCGTCTCCTTTACCAGGAGAGCCTTGCAGTCAGCGCCACCCATCATGCACGAAGCCTGAAGCGAAGAGCTTTGAATGATGTCGTTGCCGCCGCCGGTCATCACGACCGTCTTGATGTCGGCATTGATGCGCTTCGCGTCATCCCACTGCGTCGGAATCGCAGGACCATACGTGTTGTCCATGAGCAACATCGTCCCCTGCACGGCGTAGTTGCGATAACGCTGGCCACTCGCACTCAAGAGCGAAGGCACGATGCCTCCTCCCGTCCCTTCGAACTGCAGCGTGTTCGACATGTACGAGTCGCCGAGCAAGACGACGTCGTGTCCATCACCTTTGCCGAGGTCTTCGTGCATCGCCGGCATGCCGCTGCCAGCTGCACCGCCCGCACCACCACTGCCTGCCGCGACACTTCCGGCTGTTCCTGCTCCGCCGCCTGCACTCGGTGCGCCCGCAGCGCTGCCTGCCGTTGCAGCCGCACCCGCTGAAGATCCCGCCGCCGCACCGCTCGCGCCTGCAGCTGCTCCGGCAGCCGGCGCGCCTGCTCCGCCGCTGGCAGCTGCACCCGCTGCAGTCGTGCCCGCGCGCCCAGTCGACATCGCACCTGCGATGCTTCCGCTTCCGCTCACACTCGAGCCTGCCACCGCGCCGGCGCCTGCAGCTGGAAGCATCTGAGTCGGCGACGGCAGCATCCCCGGCGTCACCGCCGAATCGCTGCCACATCCGATCCAAACCGGCGCCAGTGCAGCACCGAACGCGAACGCGAACTCGAACCAGGAACGATGTTGCGGAACGCGCGAGCGAAACGTCGACATGACTAGAGCTCCTCCGAAGGCGTCGCGTCATCCCATTGCGACGTTCGACTCGTCCTGCGTAGCGGAATGTCTGCGACACTTCCATGCGCGAATAAGTCAAACCGCAGTACCGGCGCAGGCCAGTAACATTCGCCAGGTGCGCGCAAGCCCGTGATTTGAGCCGCATCGGAGCCCATGGGTTACAGTCCAATCGACCTCACCGCGCGCTGGACGCTGCGAACTTTGGAGCAAGTATGTTGCGATGCTGCGCGTGTCTCGCGCTTTTCACGCTGTCGTCGATCGGATTGAGCGCGGCTTGTGGGAACGATTCCGATGGTCTAGCGCAGGCGACCAACCCAACCGCGCAAACCAGTGCCGATGTTGCAGGTAGCAACGCCGGTGCAGCGGGCGCCGCTCCCGTGACTTCGCCCACACCAGCGATGACCGTTCCGGCGTCAACCGCCGGCGCCGCTTCACAGAACGCCGGTGCGGGCGGCACAGCGGATTTCGTCGGCGCGGGTGCTGCCGGCGCGAGTGCCATAGCGGGCTCCGGAGCAGCAGGGCAAACCCCACCTGCAGCTGGCAGCGGCGCACTTCCGCCACCGCCGGTCCCCGCACCCCTCCGCTGGTCCGCTTGCGGAACAGACGAGTGCGCGACACTCGAAGTGCCGCTCGACTACGCAGCTCCGAGCGGCGAACGCATCGAGCTCGCAGTCCGCCGGCGCGCTGCACGCGGACAAAAGATCGGCTCACTCCTGATCAATCCGGGTGGTCCGGGTGGATCGGCGTACGACTTTCTCCCCGGGTTTGCAGCGGGACCCGGTGCAAAGCTCCTCGACCGCTTCGATATCGTGGCGTTCGATCCACGTGGCGTCGGGCGCAGCACGCCGATCAACTGCCACTCCACGATCGAGACGCTGATCTCG
>DASRXR010000491.1:0-25499 GCA_035687405.1 Polyangiales bacterium | reverse complement strand
ACAAAGCGAGATCCGACTGCTGCGCGACGAGCCACAAAGCTGACAAATCCGGACTGCGACGGGGCTCCACATCGTTGCGAGAATGGCTTCCCGTGATGCGAAACGTGTGCGGACGATTGGTAGGCATTCACAGCGTTTCGTACCGGGAAGTTCGCTACCGCAGGAGAAGCCGATCCGCTATCAGTCCGCGACGCGGGTAGTGGCTTCTGCAGTTCATGGCCGTCACCTCGCGATGCGAAGAGGTGACCGATGAAACGCTCGTTTACTGCTGCTTTTCGGGGGTACGTCTGTTCGGGAATCGCCGTCGCCGGCCTGATGTTGGCCGCGTGTAGCGACGATCCCGTGATCATGCAGCCGATGGTGACTGCTGGAATGGGCGTCGCAGGCGTTCCAGCCGCAGGCACCACGGGTGCAGCGGGCGCAACGGGTGCAGCCGGCTCGACGACCGTGGGAACCGCCGGCGCGGGTGCGGCCGGGCGAGCGGGCCCGGCTGCAGCTGGCAGCGGCGGTGCGGGCAGCGGCGCGGCCGGCGCGAGTGCGGGCGCTCCGGCAGCTGGGAGCGGCGGCGCAGCGGGTACAGCCGGTTCCGAAGCTGGAAGCAGCGGCGCAGCGGGCGCGGCCGGCGCTGCGGGCGCGGCCGGCGCTGCGGGCGCGGCTGGTGCTGCGGGCGCAACTGGGGGCGCTGGTGGCGCAGCGGGTGCAGCAGGTGCGCCGGCGATGCACGAAGACCTCGGCAAAGGCGATGGCGCCGACGTCGTCACGATCGGCGACTCGTGGATGTCGAACACACTCGGGACCGGCAATGCGATCGAGGGCGCACTCAGCCGCCTGACGCGACAGCCGTATCGCAACTACGGCGTGCAGGGCGTGCTGCTCACACAAGCTAGTTTGTTCGGAGCTGCGGTCCCGTCGCAGTACGCGAGCGCGAAGCGGCGCGACCCGGACATCAAGACGGTGATCATGACCGGCGGCGGCAACGACATCATTCAAGACGCGACCGTTCAGGCGTCGTGCGAGACGGGTGGCGATGCGTGCATCCAAACGCTCATGAAGATCTCGATGACGCTGAACACGCTGTGGAGCGAGATGGCGACGGATGGCGTGGCGGACGTCATCTACATTCGCTATGCGGACAGTGCCGGTTCGACTGCACCATCGGTTCGCGAGATGGGTCGGGTGCCGCCGCCGATCTGCACGATGGGTAAGATTCGTTGCCACTCGATCGAGACGACGGATGCGGTGATGGGCGATCTGCTCGTGGACGGCATTCACCCCACGCAAGCGGCGAACGATCGAATGGCGAAGCTCATCGCCGACTACATGGAGAAGAACGGCATTCGTCGCTGACCCCCGCGACCTTCTCGTCCCGACTAAACGCCGTGAGTGACTGCAGCATCGATGCAGCCGCTCACGGCGTCGAAGTTTCTACTGAAAGAACGCGAGGAGCCGCGGCAACGTCTGCTCCGGCGCTTCGTCGACGAGCCAGTGACCTGAGCCCGTGATGAGGACGCCCTCGACGTTCGAGTCGACCAGTTTGCCTTGCGTGATGAGGAACTGACCGCCGGCCTTTTCACCCGAGAGCACGAGCATCGGGATCGTCAGCTTCGTCTTGGCGAATCCCGCGAAGTCTTTCGAGTCCTGCTCGAACGCTTTGAAGACCTCGAAGCCTGCTGCGATCGCACCGGGCTGCGCGTATGCGGCCGCGTAGACGCGCCGATCGGCTTCGGACACCGAGTGGGTCGGATCGGCTGCAAAGTCGTTCCAGAAGTGCTCGAGGTACGTGCGTTCGCGGCCCTTCACGAGCGCGAGCGGCGTCTTGCCATAGAAGTGGAAGTGCCAGAGATCGCGCAGCAGCCACACGGTCGTCCAGTCGCCGACGCCTGGAAGGAACGCGTCCATCAAGGCGATCTTCGTGACTTCAGTCGGGTATTGCGCTGCATACGCGTACGCGACCATCAACCCGATGTCGTGACCTGCGATCGCGATCTGTTTGATCCCGAGCGATGTGACGAGTGCGTGGATGTCTTGCGCAAGGGTCTTTTTGTCGTAGCCGGTTGCGGGCTTGGCAGATTGACCGAAGCCGCGCAGATCCGGCGCGATGACTTGGTGCGTCACCGCGAGCTTCGCGATGAGCGGCTTCCACATGTGGCTCGTCTGCGCGTAGCCGTGAATCAGCAAGACAGGAGTGCCCTGCCCTGCCGTGAGGTAGTGGAGCTTCACGCCGTTCACTTCGGCGAAGCGGCTTTGAATGGCGACGGGTTTTGTGGCGGCGGGTTTCGTGGCTGCTGCAGCAGGTGCGGGCGCAGCTTTCGGTGCTGCTGCCGGTGCTGGCGCGGGGGCAGCTTTCGGTGCCGGTGCTGGCGCGGGCGCTGCTGTCGGCGGCGTCTGCGCGAACGCAGGAGAACCGAGAGCGAGCACACCAGCCGCGAAGAAGGCGGCGCAGGCGCATGAGCGAGACGTGTTCATGGGGATTCCTTGTTGAAGGGCGGGATACACCGCGCCCCGATCACCGCGCACACTAGAGCAACTGCGACGCAACGCGGCGAGAATCAACATCGATTCGCTCGGGAAAACGTGGCATCACGTCGCAATGGAGTTCGGGCGCGTCTCAGATCTCTCGCAGGTGGACTTCTCGCTGCCACCGCTCACGGCGCGTAGTCGCGCACTGCTCGCGCGCGCACCCGCTCCGAGCGCAGCAGACGAGTGGCTGAGACTCGGCGCACCCGCATTTCGACATCGCGAGTGGCTCGGGACGCTCTACCCTGCAACCTCGAGTGCAGAGGACTGGCTCAGTCTCTACGCCTCGAAGCTGAGCGCGATCGAGCTCAACTCGACGTTCTATGGCCTACCGAGTGAAGCGACGCTCGATCGCTGGATCGCGCAAACGTCGGAGCGGTTTCGCATCTGCCCGAAGGTTCCGCGCACGATCAGCCACGAGCTGACCAGCCCAGAGCTGCAATCGCGCGTGACTGCATTTGCGACGCGCATGCTGCGACTCGGTTCGCGGCTCGGGCCGGGCCTGTTGCAATTGCCGGAGCGCGTCGGTCCAGATTCGTTGCCGCAGCTGCGCGCTGCACTCCGGATGTTCCCGGAGGACTTCGCGCTCGCAGTCGAAGTTCGTCACCCTGCGTGGTTCGAAACCGCAGGTGCAGTCCGCAACGATCTCATCGCCGAGCTCGAGCCACGCGCAATCGCGCTAGTCATCACAGATGTGTCAGGCCGGCGCGACGTCAGTCATACGTCGCTCACGAGCCCGTTCGTGTTCGTGCGCTTCGTCGGCGAAGGTGGTGACCCAACCGAAGAGTCACGCGTGGCCAGTTGGATCGCACGACTCGCGGAGTGGCGCGCAGCTGGGCTCGCAGCTGCATTCTTCTTCGTGCATCAGCCTGACGATCTCGCCGCACCGCAGTTGCTCGCGATCGCATCAAACCACGCGAACAGTGCCGGAATCTGCGTACCTAACGTAACACTCGAGTGCGCCCCGATCGCACAGCTCGATCTGTTTCGCTGATCGCGCGCTTGCGATCACATGCGCGGACTCGGACAGCACGCGATCCGTTACCGCCATTCATCGCCTCGCGGTCCAAAAGCAGACTTTCTGCCGCGCACTGAGTGACGCATCTCATGGAATAACCGTCGAAACTCGCTCCGATCACGAACCATAACGCGCCGTCGGGCGCACTTCGTATGCATGAAGCGTTCGATTCGACCCGCCCTGACAAATGTCTTTCTCGTCCCGGCGTTGATCACCATAGTGTCATCGGCCGCCATCAGCTGCAGCAGCGACGAGGCTGGTGCGGGCATGCGCTCGGAGCCCAACGCTGGAGCAGCCGGTGCGGGCATGAACTCGAAGCCCAACGCTGGAGCAGCGGGATCGAGCATCGGCACGACGGACGCATTGCGCGGCGGTGGCGCGACGAGCGATCCTCAGACCTACGATGATGCCGACATGAAGTGTTACGAGTTTCGTGCCCACGCGCAGGGTGACAAAACCAAACCGTTCTCAGTCGGCACGACGCCTGACATGTATACGAACTTCACGTTCATGCCGCCGTGGCAAGGCGTCGCGTACGCGCGCTCGTTTCGCGTGCTGAAAGGCAACTCCGCGGTGATCCACCACTGGCTCTTCTACAAGAACAGCAGCGGCGGACAGGACGGCAGCATCGCCCCGTCGATTGGCGCACACCCGACCGGAGAGCTCGTGCACGGTTGGGCACCGGGCGGTTCGGATCTGTATTTGGATTCCGACGTCGGCCTCGAGATGCCGGGCACCGTTTCGTACACGCTCGAGACGCATCACAACAACGCGAGCGGAGGCCCGCTCGATGACAACTCCGGCATCGAAGTTTGCGTTACGCCGAAGGCACCCACAAACGTCGCGAGCTTGTCATGGCTCGGGACGGACTCGATCAGCGGCACCACCGCCAGCGGCGTTTGCACCCCGAACTCACAGCAGCCGATCCACGTCATCGGCGTGCAACCTCACATGCACGTCAAAGGTCAGTACATGACGGCGGAGATCACGCGCAAGGACGGCGCGAAAGAGATGTTGCACGATGCACCGTTCGATTTTCAGAGCCAGCACTCGTACAACGTTCGAACGATGATCATGCCGGGCGACAGCATCAAGACGACGTGCACGTACAGCGAGCCGGCTCGCTTCGGCGAAGGCACGAATGACGAGATGTGCTACGCGTTCACGCTCTATTACCCGAAGCTGTCACTGACGAACGGGAACCCGATCGCGAGCTTGATCCACGGGCCAAACACCTGCCTGCAGTGAGCAGTGACCGGGCCTCGGCCAGTGACGACTTTCGACATTGACAGTCACGCTCGCGAAGCGGGCTGCGCCGGCAGAGAACTGGTGCAGCCCGCAATCGCGATTACGGGGCGATTACGCCTGCCCGACCTTCACTTCCAGCACGACCTCTTCTTGGAAGACCCAGACTCCTTGGGACGCCAGCGGCGTACTGCGAGCGGGGCGGTCGCCGCCTGCCGCGGCACCCGACTTCTGACCGACATTGCTGATGTCGTAGCAAAGCTCGAGCGTCAGACCGTTCTTCAACATGACGTAACAAGCGTGCGGCGTGGACCGGATAAGCATCGTTCTGTACACCTCTGAAGGTAGAGGCCCGCTATTGCACGCAACGTGCCGACACCACCAAGCCCCTCGAATCGGGGGAATCCACCGCCGCTTGTGACCTATTCCACAGCGGAAATTGCTTAGGTGCAGGGCCAAGATTTCAAATCTGCGCGATGAGTTGGCTCGAAAACGAGATTGCAACCCGGTGCGGGTCACAGCGGCCCGCAAGTTTTCCGGATTTGTCGCGTACGCGTTGTGCAGCTGTGGAACCACAGCGCGACAGGTGTGACATGGTTCGCACAAGTCCGGCCCCCGCTTGCACTTGCACATGCGAAGGCACCGGCGCATTTCAGGCGCCGCCCAAGTCCTGCGAGCAAACTTGAAATGGCAAGCCGACGTCCTCGCACGCGCAATCGTCGCTCTTCACGCAAGGTCGAACGCAACGGCCCGCGGACGGCGCGTCGACACTCAGACAGATCGCCCCGAACGCGCACTGGCTCGAGTTCTGGCAAGTCGTACCCGGCCAGCTCGGTCCATCCAGCTCGCAGCTCCACGGCTGCGCGATCGAGCCGCGCGGGTGGCAGGACATCTCGGCCGGGCACGCTTCGGCACCCGGTTGGCACGGGCAATCCTGTGAGTCGAGGCAGCGAAACCAGCCACGCCGGAGCTCGAGCCCGCGTGTGACTTCGGCGAGTTGCTCCTGCGTGAACGTGCGCCGACAATGCATGTAGTAGCTCATCAAGTTCGCTGCGTCGGGGCGTGCCGAGCTCGCCGCGCAGTAGAAGTCGCACGGCGCGATCTCACCGCACGCTGCCGGGCCGGGATCGGTCGCGGTGTCGCAGATACCGTCGCCGGTGCGCCTGCACATCGGCAGCTCCGACGCAGCTCTCGCGACGCGGTCGACCTCATCGTGTGTGTGACATAACCCGAGATAGTGGCCGAGTTCGTGGCTCAGAGTCTGCGGCGTTCGCTCATCCGCGAGCACGACCACACCGTACGGCGGTGAGAGCGAATCCGAAATCCGAACACCGCCGCAGGTCGCGTTCGGCAAAGTGGAGACTCCGGCTTTCGGAGGTTCTGCGCGAAGACGCTCGGTGAACAAGACCGCGATGTAGAACGGGAGTTCGGATTGCGCCGGATCCGCCGGCGCACCGCCGCGCAATCGCTGCTGCACGAAGCTCGATTCCGATTGCGAGAGCAGGCGCGCGACCGAATCGAGCCGATCTGGATCGAGCGCGCGCATCTCGGCGGGCACCGTCACCTGTTTCGCCCACGCAAACGTGATCGGCGCAAACACTCGATTCGCAATTTCGAGATCCGACGCCATGCGCTGCTCGAGATCCGTCAGGTGGACATTTTGCGGAACGAACGCGACGAGCGGCACCGGCCGGCACGCATCCGCTTCGTCGACCTTCCCGTCGTCGTCGTCGTCGCGTCCATTGCACAACTCGAGGGACGGCTCGAACGGAGTCGACACCGGCAGCGGGCTCGTTCCACAACGCGCACCCTCACCGTTCGAGATGCAACTCGCACGGCGCGCGGCGCAATCGATCTCGATCCAATAGCCGTTCACGCATTCACGCAAGCGGTCGCCGGTGCAGCTCGCGAGATCGCGATCGCTGCAACCTCGACGCGGATCGCGCGGCAAGCACCGCGCCCCTTCGCGCGTCGTCACGCAACGCTGGCCTTTGGCAGCGCAATCGATCGTGAACACGCGATTGCCGGTGCACGCGACCGCACGATCACCCTCACACACACCGTAGGCGCTGACTTCGATGCACCGCGGATCGGGCCGAGTGCTCGCGAGGCAGCTCGCAGCCTGGCAGCCACGGCCTGCGCAGGACTCCGCGACCTCCTCGCGCTCACCACAGCTATCGAACCACCACAGATCGCCTTCGGAGCAGCTCCGACTCGCACGCGGCTCGCAGCTCTGCGTGGCAGGTGCCTGCCCAGGCCCGGGTGCAGCGGGTGGCGGCGAGCGCGTCGCTGAGCCACCAGCCGCTGGGAGCGGCACCTCGGGCGCGTCCTCGTCCGCGGTGTCGTCGGGCGAGCGAAGCGGCTCCCACTTCCAGAGCGCGATCAACAACGCGCCGAGCAAGCCGAGCAACACCATCCGCGCCACGCTGGTCCGCGACCGCATCGTCGCGCGTTCTGTAGCACGGCGCCTTCGCAAACGTTGGAGGCGGTCAGCTTGCGGTAAGAATCACTCGGGGAACTCAAGTAATCACGCCGTGCACGCCCGGCTCCAACAGGCCGAGTAGGTTCTCGAGATCGACCGGCTTGGTCAGGTGTGCATCGAAGCCCGCTTCCGCCGCGCGCTGCCGATCGGCCGCCTGCCCGTAGCCCGTGATCGCGATCAGCCGTAGCCCGCTCGGAAACTTCGCAGGATCGCGCAGCTGCCGCGCGAGCTCGTACCCGTCCATCAGCGGCAGGCCGATGTCGAGCAGGCACACGTCCGGCTGAAACGCCCCGGCCGTGCTGAGACCATCGACGCCGTCGTACGCGGTCGCGACCGAGTAGCCGAACCGCGTGAGCGCGCTCGCGAGCAAATCTGCGCTGTCCGTGTTGTCGTCCACCACCAGCACGCGGTGAGTCTCGTGACCCGCGCTTTTGAACGTGCCGCTGTCAGCGGCGAGCTCTTTGGCCCACCCCGGTGGCCATGGCTCGGCCAAAGGTAGCTCGACGATCAGCTCGGCACCTCGCCCGACGCCGTCGCTCACAGCCCGAAGTGACCCGCCGTGCAGCTCGACGAGGCCGCGCGCGATCGCGAGCCCCAGACCGAGCCCGCCCAGCTTTCGATCGAGCGCTTGGGATTGCTGCACGAACATGTTGAACACCCGCGAGCGCATCTCCGGAGCCAGCCCGATCCCGCGATCGCGAACGACGATTCGTGCACTGCCGTCCACCGCCTCGCCCTCGATCTCGATCGCAGAGCCCGGAGCGCTGTACTTCGCGGCGTTGACAATCAAGTTCGACAGCACTTGCGCGAGCCGCGACGGGTCTGCGATCACTCCGAGCCCGAGCGGCGGAACCTCGACTTTCAGCACCTGGTGCCGAGCTTCGACCTGGCTTCGCGCGAGTTCGATCGCGCTCGCGACGACTGAGCCGAGCTCGACGAACTCTCTGTTCAACTCGACTTTCCCCGCCTCGATCCCTGCGACGTCGAGCAAGTCGTCGACGAGGTGCCGCAGATGTTGCGTCTGACGCTCGATCACGTCGAGCTCGTGCGATTCCGAGCCGGACATCCGCATCAGCGATACCGCGGTCGTGATCGGTGCGAGCGGGTTGCGAAGCTCGTGGCTCAGGACCGAGAGAAACTCGCCCTTCGCCCGACTGGACAGAATGTCACCGCGAAGTGCAGTCAGACTGAGGTGGGTCGCGACGCGAGCCACGAGCTCACGCGCAGAAAATGGTTTCGTCAGATAGTCGTCCGCACCGTGTTCGAGGCCTTCGAGCCGGGCCTCTTCGCCTGCACGCCCGGTGACTACGACGACTGGCAGCGCCGCGAGCTGGGCATCCGCGCGCAAGGTTCGGATGAGCTCGAAACCATCGCATTCGGGCATCATGACGTCGGTGAGAACCAGATCGAACTTCGCCTTACGCAGTGCATCGAGCGCCGCGTAACCGTTTTCGGCAGCAGTCACGGTCCAGTGCTCGGATAACACCCGCATCACGTAGCTGCGCACGTCCGCGTTGTCGTCGACGACCAAAATTCGAGCACGTGGCGACGCTCCCGCCGCAACGGCATCGAGCGCATCCAGCGCCGCCGTTGGCTGCGGAACCCACCGCGCGGCATCCTCGACGAACCCGACGACTGAATCCAGACTGGAACTCGTCTGTGGTTGCGCGATCCAATCCTGTGCGAGATGCGCCGACCCGTTGCGAAACGCCACTGTCACACGTGTACCGCGGCCGAGCTCGCTCTCGATGCTGATCTCGCCGCAGTGCAGGCCCACGAGCTCACGAACGAGCGCGAGCCCGATGCCCGTGCCCTCGTACGTGCGAGCGCGCGTGTCTTCGATCCGACGAAAACGCTCGAACACGTGCGGCAGCTGGTCTTTCGCGATGCCAACACCCGTGTCCGCGATGGTCAGCTCGACACCGGTGACAGTCGAGCGAAGGGACACATCGATCGCGCCGGCGAGTGTGAACTTGAACGCGTTCGACAATAAGTTGAGCACGATCATCTCGTACATCGTGCGATCGACGAACAGAGGCGCTTCGATCACATCCGATCGCGTCGTGAGCTTCAGCCCGGCCCGCTCGACGACCGAGCGAAACGTAGATGCGAGCTCGATCGTGGTCTTGCCGAGATCGGTGGGCTCGAAGCACGCGCGCATTCGACCGGCCTCGATCCGCGAAAAGTCGAGTAGCGTGTTCACGAGTCTCAACAAGCGAAACGCGTTGCGGCGCACCGTCTCGAGCTGGGGTGCGAGCTCCTCGGGCGATCCGTTTCGGAGCTGCACCAGCGCGTCCTCGAGCGGGCCGAGGATCAGGGTGAGCGGAGTTCGGAATTCATGACTCACGTTGGTGAAAAACGCCGTCTTCGACCGGTCGAGCTCCGCGAGCATGTCCGCGCGCTTGCGCTCCGCGTCGTATGCTTGCGCTTCGGCGATGCCCGTCCCGATGTGCCCTGCCACGCGTTCGAAGAACGACTGGTACTCGGCCTCGAACACCAGGCGCGGGCTCACTCCAGCGACCAGCACTCCGGCGGGTTTGTCAGGTGCGCTCGACGGGATCGGAAGCACCACGGCGCTGCGCGTAAGTTCAGGCCACGGAGCCGCCGCCGGAACTGACAGCCCAAGTGCAGGAAGGTCGTGCACCACGTGGGGGCGCTGGTGTCGCGCAACTGCGGCGATCGGCCAAGTTGCCTCGGCATGTTCCTCGAGCGCGATCGAACGCGGCAGGGAATGATCGGATGGCAATCCGGTCGACGCACGCAAGAGCGCCACTCCAGAGTCATCGATGGCGTAGATCGCCGCGAACGGCACATCGCATGCGTGGTTCGCGAGCACATCGGCGGACGTGTTACAGGCGCCATCGATCGTCTGTGCGGCGGTGGCGCGCATGCAGAGCAACCGAAGCGCCTCGAGCCGGCGGGTCGCGACGATCTTTTGCGTCGACTCCGTGCATGCACAGAACAGTCCATCCACACCACTCGCGCCAAACACCGGACTCAAGGAGAACGTGAGATACACCTCCTCCTTCGGCAGTGCGCGCTCGAAGAACATCCGTAGATCAGCCGACCAACTGGCTTGTTTCGTCGCACGCACGGCGTCGATCATCGGACCGATCGTGTGCCACACCTCGGCCCACGCTTCGCGACCCGATCGGCCGAGCACGGTGGGATGTTTACCCGGGCCCAGCAGCGAAACGTACGCATCGTTGTAAAACAGCGTGAGCGAGGCGCCCCACAGCAGGTACATCGGGAACTTCGAAGTCAGGCAGATGCCGAGCGCAACGCGCAAGTTCTCGGGCCACGTCGACGGCGAGCCCAACTCGGTCGAACCCCAGTCGTAGGCTCGCATGCGGGCTGCGAGCTCACTCTCACCGGGAAATATGCGCGCGAGAAGCTCGGCGGATTCGCTGATCACAGCGTCGATCATTGCTACCGCAACCTATACGCATATTTGGCGTTACTAGATCAGAGCGTCACCGTCACCGCATTCTGTCACCTAAATTCCGGTGAACTCAATTGCGGCCGAATCAGTCGTCAGTCAGGTTCTGCCACGCTGAGGCATTCACGCACCTTCGACGCCGGCATGCGCTTCGCCTGTCCAACTTGCTACCAAGATCCCGCACCGAATCGCCAGTACACGTCCAAGCGTGGACAGTCCGCATACGCTCAGCCGGACGCGAAATGGTCTGATGCCGGCCGAGCCTGAACACCGAACACTGCCGCGTGCACGCGCGGATCGCGCGACAGCTCGGGATGAAACGTCGCCGCGGTGATGTTGCGCTCGCGCACGAGCACCGGTTCACCGCGGTAGCGCGCCAGGACCTCGACAGTTGGACCCACGCGGGTGATCCGCGGTGCTCGGATGAAAATCAGCGGCAGACCCGCCTCCGAATCCTCCTGGGCCTCGAAGCTGTCGAGCTGGCGACCCCAAGCGTTGCGCGTGAGGTCGACATCGAGCGCTCCAAAGCTGGGCTGCGCTGGAGACTCGACGGTCTTCGCGAGCAAGATCAGGCCTGCACACGTCGCGAGGACAGGAACGCCGCGCGCGATCAACTCGCGCAACGGCACTTCCAACCCGAAGCGCCCGATCAAGTCGAGCTGCACCGTGCTCTCCCCGCCCGGCAGGACCAAACCCTCGAGCGTATCGAAGTCCCGTGCAGCTCGCACGAGAGACACATCGTGCGAGAGTGCGCGAAGCACGTCCGCGTGACGCGCAAACGCGCCCTGAACAGCCAGCACTCCGATGTGAGCCATGATTATGTCCCTCGAACTGCAAACCGTTCGTGACTCGGCAAGTCAGCTACCGCGACCGAACGCATCGCCTGTCCAAGTCCAGTACTGACTTCCGCGAGAGTCGCGGGGTCTTCCCAACGCGTAACGGCAGTCACGATCGCCTTCGCGCGTTTCGGAGCATCGCTGCTCAAGAAGATGCCGCTCCCCACGAACACCGATTCGGCGCCTAGCGCCATGCACAGCGCTGCGTCTGCCGGCGTCGCGATCCCGCCTGCTGCGAAGCTCGGAACCGGCAACTTGCCGTGTGTTGCGACACTCGTCACGAGGTCGAGTGGAGCGCCGAGCTGCTTCGCCGCGAGCACGAGCTCTTCGCGTCCCAAGCTCACGAGCTGCCGGATCTGCGTTCGCATCTGACGCAAGTGACGCACGGCCTCCGCCACGTCACCGGTACCCGCTTCACCCTTAGTGCGAAGCAGTGACGCGCCTTCCGCGATGCGCCGCAGCGCTTCGCCGAGATCGCGGCAACCACACACGAATGGGACGCGAAACGCAGCCTTGTCGATGTGGAGCTCCGCATCGGCCGGCGTCAGCACCTCGCTCTCATCGACGAAATCGACTTCGAGCGCTTCGAGAATGCGCGCTTCGATGAAGTGACCGATCCGGCACTTCGCCATCACCGGAATGCTCACCGCCTTTTGGATCGCGCGGATCATCGCAGGGTCGCTCGCGCGGGCAACTCCGCCTTCCGCGCGAATCTGCGCCGGTACGCGCTCGAGCGCCATCACGGCACACGCGCCGGCCTCTTCGGCGATGCGCGCCTGCTCGGCGTCGATCACGTCCATGATCACGCCGCCCTTCAACATTTCGGCCAGGCCGAGCTTCGTCAGCTGTGTGCTCTTTTCCATCGGATCTCCTCTCACACCACTTCCAGGGCGTCTTCGCTTGCAGCTCTCGGCTGCGGGCGCACGCGTCCTGCGAGTTGTTTGATCGCCTTACCGAGGCGGCGCGCGCCTTCGACGAGCCGCTCGCTCGACTCAGCGCAAAACGACAGGCGCAGCCCGGGGTCTGCGTTGGCTCCGACGGACCACAGCGCGCCCGGACTCACGAGCACGCCGCGGCGTAGCGCCTCTTCGTAGACCTCCGGCACGCTCATCCCGGCAGGCAGCCGCAGCCACATCACGATGCCGTGCGTCGGCAAATGCCACGTGCAGTCTGCCGGCAGGGACTTCCGCAATGCAGCGTCGAGCGCATCGCGCCGCGCGCGATACTCGTGACGCATGCGCTCGCCATGGGCGCGCAGGTAGCCGCGCTCCATGAACTCCGCGAGAGCGTGCTGTAGCAGCTGTGAGCTGCTGAGATCGACGACGCGCTTCATCGAGATCAAGCTCGAACGCAGCTCGGCCGGCGCGACGACGTAACCCACGCGCAGCGCGGGCGCGAGCCGCTTGCTGTAGGTCGAGACGTGAATCACGTCGCCGCTCAACGCACGCAGGTGCGGTGGCGACGGTTCGTCTTCGAGGTTCAATCCGGCCGCGTAGTCGTCTTCGATGATCGGAATACCGGATGCTTGCGACCACGCGATCAACGCGCGACGACGCTCGGCCGGCAACGTACGGCCGCTCGGGTTGTGCGCGTTGGGCATCAAGTACAGCGCTTTCACGCTCGGCCCGCTGATGCGCTCGAGCGCGCCGAGGTCGGGCCCGTAGGCATCGAGCGGGACCGGCAACAGGCGCGCACCGGCGAGCGTGAACAGATCGATCGCACCAGAGTACGTCGTCGGCTCGACCAAAATCGTGTCGCCTGGATTGATCAGCGCGCGTGCGATCAGATCCAAACCTTGCTGGCTGCCCGACGTGATCAGCACGTCGGCTGCCTTTGCCGGCACCCCGCGCGCTTCGAGATCGAGCGCGATCAACTCGCGCAGCCGTAGCGTACCTTCCGGCGGAGCATAGCCGTAGACGCGACCTGCATGCTCGGACGTGGCGCGCGTCAGACAACGACGCAGCAGGTCTTCCGGAACGAGGTCAGGCGCCGGTTGCATCCGCGCGAGATTGATCGCGTCGTTCGCGGCTGGCTGTAAGCGCTGCCGCTCGACTCGACCGATCGCTTCGCTGCGCACCGCGCTCGAACAGAGAGAGCTCCACGGCATGCGTGCGACCGGCGGCGGGCTCGGCTCGAGGCGGGCCGGCCCTGCAGCCGTCGGCTGCTGGACGAACGTACCGCGGCCGACGTTGGACGATACGAAGCCGGCCGACTCCAACTCGGAATACGCGCGGGCGACCGTATTGCGGTGCGCGCCGAGCTCACGCGCGAGCACGCGGCTCGGCGGCAGGCGATACCCGGGTGGAAAGGCTTTGGCTTCGATGCGCGCGACGACTTCGTCGAAGATCTGCCGGTGAAGCGGCTGTTTGCGCTTTGGATCGATCCGAATGCCGATGCTTTGGCCCAATTGGCACCTCGCTCTCGGCTACTGTGCCGCAGCTGAGGCGTTGTGCCAGGGTCAGGGCCGAGATAGTGGCTAGGCCAAGTGTGACAATCACGCCATCACAATTAGGCCATGTCTGGGACTGACCCGTGCTGAGAGACGCGCCGCTCAGCGCGGCGACTTCGGCAAGCGCACGCTGAACGTCGTGCCCGCGCCTTCCACGGAGCTCACGCTCGCGGAACCGCGGTGTGCTCTCGCGATCTCCGCGACGATGTACAGCCCGAGCCCTAGACCTTCCCGCGTTCCGCCAGCGACTCGATAAAACGGCTGAAACAAGCGACTTTGAACCGCGGCCGGGATCGGAGCGCCAGAGTTCTTCACGGAGAGAGTGACGCCGTCCGGCAGGTGACGCAGGCTGACTTCGACCGGCTCGTTCGACGTGCCGTGATGCATCGCATTGCCGAGCAAGTTCGAAAGCACCTGCTCGATGCGCCGGCGATCCGCGATGAGGGTGCCTGCGCCCTCGACGTGGAAACGAATCGGACGACCGGGGTGCTGGCTCGCGACCTCGTCGACGACGTGCCGCAGTGACTGCTCGAGATCCGGAATCTCGGCCGGCTCGATGCTGATGCCGCCGCCTAGGCGACCGCGCGTCAGGTCGAGCAGGTCGTCGACGAGAAGCTCGATCCGCTGCGCGCTCTTGCGAATGCGACCGACGGTGGACCTCGCGGCTTCCGGGATGCCTTGCTCGAGCAGCACTTCGCTACCGATCACGATCGAGCCGAGCGGATTGCGGAGATCGTGGCCGAGCACGGCGATGAACTGCTCGCGAAGCTCACCGGTCGTCCGTTGCTCGAGGAGGTCGGCGGCATCCTGCGCGTGCGTCTCCTCCGCTTCCAGTTGCAGGGAGATCAGCTCCGCGAACAACTTCATCATCGCGACAGTTTTCGGTTCCCGCAGCTGACACGGCTTGCGGTCGAGCGCGCACACGTTTCCGAAGTACTCGCCTGTCTTACGGTAGACAGGGACCGCGATGTAACTTTCGAAACCGTACATCTTCGGGGTCGGATGACCGCAATAGGTCGGCTCACGGCTCGCGTGCTCGATGATGAACGGCTGAAGGGAATCGCGGACTTCACTGCAGAACGTCGTCGCGACATCGAGCTCGTCGCCGACCTTCAGGCCGAATGCGATTTGATCGTGCACGGCGCATGCGATCCACTCGCCGGGCGTGACGCGAGCTACGAGCGTGTAGCCCATGCCAGTCGTCTCGGCGATTACTCGTAGAATCGTGGGGACTGCGCTGATACGCGCAATCGCAGCGATGTCGTCCGACAGCGAGGGGGCCATGAAGGCTGATTGTCATAGCGCGCGGCTCGGCTGCCGACCACCTGGTGCAAATGCGGCGGTGGGGCACTTACGCTTCGCCGGCGGTTAAACCGGCGACATACCACAGAAATCTGACTGCCTGCGGCTAGGTGGCGTCAGCGCCAGCTGCTTCGCGAAGGAGCGACGTCGATCAACACGGGGTTACTCAGGAGCGAAACCGGCGTCTGACTCTGCGTCGCATGCGGCCGCAGAATGTCGATGCGCAGGAACGAATCGTTCGCTGGGCTCTCGACCTGCCACTTGGCCTGCGCGCGCACGCCGGGCTGGAGCTCGAGCTTCTGCACGACATCGCGACCCGAATACAACTGTAGTGTGCCACCTTCGGGCGCGAGCGCGTCGACGTTCACGCGCAGCGCTGAGCCGTCCGGCTCGATGATCGATCCGGGCAAGCGATCGTTGACGGTGAAGACGGCGGCGGGCCCGTCCGTAACCACGATTCGGCCTTCTTTGACTGCCGACCACAAGCACGTCGCGACTTCCGGTCGGTCGCAAATCGCGAGGTTGTGAGCATTGCCGATTTTGTGCACCGAACTGTTGTGAAAGTCGCTGTTACCAACGATCGGAACGTATACGCCTGCCTCGAGTAACTTCACCCAGGCGTTGGTCAGCTTTTGCAGCGGCGTCCGGTAGACACCGTTCCACAGTTCGATCGCATCGACAGCGCCCGCGACGCCGCCGCGACGCATCGCCTCTGGCGTCATCCACTCCATCGGGTCGCGATCGTTACCGTCGATCCACCAACCCGGATGCGCGAACACCAACAACCCTCCGTTGCGGTGCGCGAAGTCGGCGCGCTGCTGCAGGGTCGTCTGCTTCGGCGCATGCACGTCGTCTTCTGCGACGTTCCACATCACGGCGTGTCCGAACTGGCCACCGATCTCGCGACCGACAAACGGCACCAGAGGGCCGTGATAGCTCGCGAAGTCCGCAAGCGCGTAGGAGACACCGTGATCGGTGATCACGAGTGCATCGAGGCCGAGACGTTGCGCGGTGTTGAGGATGTCGACCGGGGCGTGTTTCGCATCGCGCGAGTACTTCGAGTGGACGTGGCCCTCGAAACGGTAGGTGTAATACGTCGCGCCTGCGATCGAGAGCGAGCCAAACGCGGGAAAATGGCGCGTGTCTTCGCGCATGGCGCGCACGTCAGCCTTCGGCGGCTGAGGCTGCTGGATCAGCGGCGACGGCGACTCGGTGGCGTGCGCGACCGTCGCTGCAGCTGCCAGCGGCACAGCGGTCGCGAGTACGTCGTCTGCGCGGGAGGGCGCGACGGTTGCGAGCGCACTGGCGAACACGCTGAAAGTTAAGCTGTGAAGATTGAGCGAACCTGAGGAACTGCGACTGCGTGCGAACTTCATCGGATACCTCGACGCCTCGATACCGCGCCGGCCGGTCAGTGAAAATGGGCGAAGCCCCAGAACGAGACCGGTTCCAGCAAGAAGGCGCGTTACGACTTCCTGCCATAGCAACGCCTGAGCCACAATTCGCTTTTCGGGAATTCGTTCCGAATTACAGACAAAAATTCCACGACGAGGTTGGAGCCGGGCTCAGCGCCGCCGTGCAAACGCACGGATTCGTTTAGATACCCGCACCGGCCGCGGGCTGAACGACGACTCTCAAGCCAACGCCCCTGTCACGACTTTGCCGGAAGTAATGCTCGCGTCGACGGCGGCACTGTCGCCTCCAAATGCGGTCAATAACGTCTTGCCGAACGAGGCCAGTGTTTCGTCGGCTGAGACGTCGCCGCGCACATCTCCCTCGCCAGTCGACGCGTCGATCGGCATCGCGCCATAGTCGTCACCAACCGGCACGACGCCGCCGACCACACCGCTCTTGAACGGCTTTCCGATCGCAAGTGACACCTGGTGATTCAGGTTGTGCTGCCGCCCCGAGTCGTTTCCGGGACCGAGCGTTCGCCCGAACACGTTGAGCGAGACGAGGCTCACGCGGTCGGCGAGCCCTGCCGCCGACAGCTGCTGAAACAACGACTCAATCGCCGCGACGCCGATCAACGTTTCTTCCGTCTCGCGGCTCAGGGCCGCGTCGCGATGATTGTCGCCGCCGAACGGGATGTTGATCGAGAACACCGGTGCCATGTTCATTCGAATCAGTGTCACCGCCGCGAGGATTTGCGCGTCGATGCCGTTGTCCTGAATCGACGCGATCGCGCTCAGCAGGTCTTGCTCGATGCCGCGGACTTGCTCCTGGGAGCGCACGAGGGCATCGATGTACACGCGCTGTGCCGGCGTCGCATCCTGCTTGTACAGCTCGTACAGTCGATCCAACGTGTCGTTTCGCAGCGCACGCAAGTCTGACAGTTTGCCCGGTGCGTCCGTGAGCGTAGCCTTGAGCGCTTGCGCAGGCATGATCGGTAACTGGGCACCCTGATACGACAGGCCCTCCGACGGCGACTTCGCGCCGATCACGATCGGCTGTGGCTGAACCGTGCCGAGACACGGCGCCAGTTGACGCGCGAGCAGCGACGGAAGCATCTCCGACGCGTTCGTCGAACCCATCAGCTTCAACACATCCGGTTCTCTCGGATGAACCGGGGTACCGGTTTTGATGTGCCAGAAACTCGTCTGAGCAAGGACTGACGCTGGCAGCTTCGCCCACGGCGCCGCCGCGCGCTGCCGCGTGGCCCCGAGCATGAACTCCGCTGGCGCGAGGCGTGGATCTGGGCTGTGCACGATCTTCGGATCCGCGTACGTGCCCGGCACGCTTGCATTGAGCGGATCGCCCGCGCCCGACGTCGCGAAAATCACGAACTGCGCACGGCTGGACTTTGCGCAGGCAATAGGCGGGGCGGCGGCAAGCGCGTGACGCGGTCTCGCGAGCAGACTGATCGGCAAGCCGGTTGCGAGCGCGCGCAAGCCGAGAAGGCCGCCACTCAACACGATGCGTTGCAGAGCTTCTCGCCTGGTCAACATTTCGAGCTCCTTTACAAGCCGATCGAGATGGCAGAGGGCGCCAGACACGCCGTGACGAACGTCGATTGCAACGCGGTCGACGGACTCTTCGTTTGAGCCAATGCATCGCGGTAGTGGTCGTTGAGCAACTCAGTTGCGGGAGCAGCGCGTGCATCGGACGGCGGCAACGCCATGACGAGGGAGACGAAATCGGCGATCGCGGCGTACGGATTTGCGGCGCGCCACACTTGCGAGCCCGGAACTGGCTTGTCGGTGGCTCGGTCGATGACTTGGGGTGCGATCTCCGCGCAAATGTTATCGGTCGCCGCTGCGTACAAAAGCGTGGGCTGATTCGGCAGCACGGGGGCGACCGCGCCGCGACCGTACCCGTCCGACGGTAACCCCTGCGCAATCTGAGGAATGGGCGCCTTCAGCTTCGCCGCAGCGATCTCAGCGAGACCGCAGACGTCGCCGAGCCCAAGCCGCGTCGAGAGCGCACTGCACAAATGATCGACCCGGGCGACGGTGATCACCTCGCCCTGCGCGGCGCTCGTTTGTGTCGGGCTCGCATTCGTGATCAGCGGAGACGCAAACACCGCCTTTACGAGTGTGTTCCAATCGTAGTTGGAGTCGCGAAACACTTGGACGATCCGCTGGAACTCCGGATCGTCGGCCGAACACGGGGCGGAGTTAGCGTAGTAACAAAGCTTCTGTGGCCACGCTTCTGCGAACTTCGGATGGCTCGCGAGCTGATTTGCAAAGTCGCCCAGGTCGTTCACCTGCGCGTTCCGGTTCCAAAACGCAAACTCACCGGTTTGCGCAGCGAGCGCGTCGTCAGCCTGCCGGTGGTAGTACCAAGAGTACGTCGACGAAAAAATCGAGCGAAGCGGATCGAGTGTGCGATGGCAAAACACACACTCGGGTGCACCCGCGTGTTGACTGTCGAGGCCGGGGATCGGGTCGCCTTGCGGCATCGTCGGGTCTTTGCCGTCCACGTCTTGGCCCAGCGCAACGATCAGCGTTTGATTGATCGTGACGCGCATCTGATTACTGATGTTCGTAGGCCAGTTCGCGAAGAACGCAGGCGTACTGAAAAAGCCGATCCGCGGTAACGTGAGCAAGAGCGCCGTCGCGGAGCGCAACGCGGGCAAATCGTAAAACGTAGCCGGAGTTTCATCCGAGTTCGGCGCGCGCACTTCAACCATGCGCCAATCATTGAAGTCTTCGGCCTGCAGCTGCGGCGTTCGCCCGCTGCCCCGCTCGCCCTTACAGCGCATGCCGTTCGCGAGGTGATGCCCGTCGAGCGACCCGTACAAGATGTAGTTCAACAGCTGCGCTTTCGCTGGGAACTCGTAGGTATCCGAGACGCACTTCGCGTCGAGCTGGCGCACGGTCGCAACATCAGGGTTGTACCAGCGAAAATAGTTCGGACTGTCCGGATCGAGCGTCTCCGAGATTGGAATGCGTTCTTTGGACGTGACCTGCATTCTCAGATCCGGGTTCGCGCGTGCAAACGCATCCGTAACTTTGCCTGCATTATCGACTTGTTGGACATCCAAGAACGCATACAGCTCGGCGAGCGCGGTGGTCAGCATGAACTTGCGCGTCGTGACCGCCGCCGTCAGCGGCTGGCCCTGCTCGATCAGCGCGACCATCGTGCGAGCGAAGCTCTCCGATGCATTCTGAATCAGCCGCGGGATTGTAGTGAGGTGGATCCCGAGTGGGCGCGGATACGCTTGGTCTTCGAAGTCGGCGACGGAGATCTGCGTTTGCTGAAACGCGAGCTCGAAGAAGCGTTGCAGTTTTTCGGTGTATTGAGGCAGTTGCATCCACTCCGCGATCAAATCCGCGAGTGCGGAAGGATTGGCCTCCACGCGCATGAGCTCGTCGTCCGTCGGCGGCAGACCGACGAGCAAACTCTTCACTTTCGCAACGTAGCTCGCGGGTGCGACCGGTTCGAATATGACCGGTTCGTCCGACACTACTGCGTCCGACTGCTCAGTGTCCGACAGTACGGCGTCGCCTGGTTTGTCTGGATCGCCATCACCACAACGGAGCAGCGTGAAAGCTGCAACAGTGAGCAAACCGCGCACTACTGGCCGCAAGCGAATACGATATCGAAGCATGGAGCCCCGGGCGCAGTCGCACAGATCGACTGCGCTAACCGGTTAAGCACCGATGCTCAGCTGTTGTTCCCGCAGACTAAAAGAATCGATTGTGCGGGCGAGGCAAACCAAGATTTTCGCGCAACGTCGGGCCAGCGTATTCGCGCCTGAAGATCCCTCGTCGCTGAAGCTCCGGGATTACCTTATCGACGAAGTCATCGAGGCCTTCAGGCAAGTACGGAAACATCACATTGAAGCCGTCGGAACCTTCTTCGACCAGCCACGCTTCCATCTCGTCTGCGATGGTGCGCGGCGTTCCGATGAACGCGAGTCCGGAGAAACCACCGAGCCGTTGCGCGAGTTGGCCTGCTGTCGAAGTGCACGAGGCTATCGAGCTTCGCGCGTTTCTCGCGCGCTTCGTCGACAGTTTCACCGACGACTACGAACGCACCCGGCAAGATCTTGAGGTGATCGCGGTTGCGACCGAGCTTGTCCATGCGGCCTTTGACGTCCGCATAGAAGTTTTTGCCATCCGCTAGTCGTGAGGCTGCTGCAAACACGACTTCAGCGGTTTCCGCTGCGAGTTGGCGACCGGCTTCGGATGCGCCCGCTTGCACGATCACCGGCCAACCCTGCACCGGTCGCGCGATGTTGAGGGGACCGCGCACGGAGTAGTACTTACCTTCATGCCCGAGCACGTGGAGCTTGTTTGGATCGAAGTACAAGCCACTGTCGGCATCGCGCACGAATGCATCGTCCGCGAAGCTGTCCCACAAGCCCGTCACGACGTCGTAGAACTCGCGCGCACGCCGATACCGCTCGTCGTGCTCCATGTGCTCGTCGAGACCGAAGTTCAGCGCTGCATCGGGATTCGACGTCGTGACGATGTTCCAACCCGCGCGGCCGCCGCTGATGTGGTCGAGTGACGCAAAGCGCCGCGCGACGTGAAAGGGCTGGTCGAACGTGGTCGATGCGGTTGCGACGAGCCCGATATGTTCGGTCGCAGTCGCGAGCGCCGACAACAAGGTGAACGGTTCGAACGACGTCACGGTGTGACTTCGCTTCAACGCTTCGACCGGCATGTTGAGCACGGCGAGGTGGTCGGCCATGAAAAACGCATCGAAACGGGCACGCTCGAGCTTCTGGGCAAACCGTTTCAGATGCTGGAAATTGAAATTGGCGTCAGGATATGCACCGGGATAGCGCCAAGCGCCGGTATGAATACTGATCGGGCGCATGAACGCCCCGAGCCTGAGCTGGCGAGTGTTTGTCATGAGAAATTACCCGTTCGCAACACTTGTTCCCACTACCACTGTGCCGTCAAGCTGTCAGGTATGAGCGAAGTCGAGCCCGCCGGCACGCGTGTCATCCGCAGCTATCACGCGCACATCTATTTCCGCAGTGCTCCCGAGCGCCAGCACGCACTCGTCGTGCAGACTTGGATCGGCGAACGCTTCAACGTGCAACTCGGTCGCGTACACGACATTGCGATCGGACCGCACAGTGTCCCGATGTATCAGATCGCGTTCTCGCGCGAGGTGTTCGCGGAGCTCGTGCCTTGGCTGATGATCAATCGCGGCGGACTGAGCGTGCTCGTACATCCGAACACCGGGCGGGCTTTGACTGATCACCTCGTGAACCCACTGTGGCTCGGCGAGCCGCTCGCGATTCGGCAAGACGTCTTGTCGGATGCGCCGGAGAGCGATGTCATCTCACCGATCGAGCCGAACACGTCGCCGACTCGCACGGGTGACTGACTGCGCTACAGTAATGTCATGTGCGCTGCGCTCTATCGGCCAGGACCGCCGCTCGATCGGTTCGTCGACTGTTTCTGGCATTGGGACGGGTATCCCGCACCGGCGGCTAAAGAGCGCGCATTACCGTCAGGTTCGCTCGATCTAATCATCAACCTCGCGGAGGATCGGATTCGACTCTTCGCGCGGGACGAGGAAACTCCGCTCGGGCCTTATCCTGGAATTTTGGTCACCGGCGCGCAGGCGGGTTACGTCGTGATCGGGACTGCACCGCGAGTGTCCGTGATGGGCGTGCACTTCAAACCGGCCGGGGCGACTCCGTTTCTCGGCGTACCGGCAGCGGATCTCGAGAGCACACACGCGCCGCTCGAAGCGTTGTGGGGTCCGAGTGCAGCGAAACTTCGCGCGCGGCTGATCGAAGCGAGCACGGCCGTCGAGCGTTTTGGGCTGCTCGAAATTGCGCTTCGCGCGCAGCTCCGACCGTACGACTTACACCCCGGAGTTGCAGAAGCCTTGCGCCAGTTCGAGGACCCGGGATTGCGTAGCGTCGCCGAAGTGAATGCGCGCACCGGCCTATCACCGCGGCGCTTGATCGCGTGCTTTCGGGAGCAGATCGGTCTGACACCCAAAGCATATTGGCGCGTGCGACGCTTTCAGGCTGCATTGCGTCACCTCGAGGCGATGCGAGACGTGCGGGGCGCCGAGGTCGCGGCTGAACACGGGTACTTCGATCAAGCTCATTTCATCCGCGATTTTCAGGACTTCGCTGGGCTGAGCCCGCGGGCGTATCTGGCGCAAGAAGTCGTGCGACCGAACCACGTGCCCCTTCGGGGAAAAAATATCCAATACGCGCAGCCGTGAGCGCCGCACATTCGGGGTATGAAAACTCCCGTTGCAACCACTGCATTGCTGGTCGCTGCGCTTCGTGCCGACGAGTCGAAGCGCGCCGATCGACTGTTCGAGGATCGATTTGCCGAGGCGCTGGCTGGCGACGCTGGCCGCGCCGCGCTGCAGAGCTACCGCGCGGCGGTCGGGGCTTCGATTCCGATCATCGAAGTTCGCACGCGCTACTTCGACGAAGCGCTCCGACGCGCGCAATCGAACGGCGCGCGACAGTTCGTAATCGTCGCGGCTGGCATGGATGCACGCGCCTATCGACTGACCTGGGCGGCCGGCACGCGCGTGTTCGAGTTGGATCAGCCGGAGATCATCGAGGCAAAAGCCGAAGTGCTCGCGGGGATCGATCCGCGTTGCGAGCGCCATCCGATCGCGGTGAACCTGGCACAAGACTGGGATAACCTACTCGTCTTGAATGGCTTTAGTCGTGAGGTTCCATCCACCTGGCTCGTCGAAGGTTTGCTGCAGTATCTCGCTGGATCCGTCGTCGAGCGACTGTTCGCTAAGATCGACGCGCTCGCAGCAGCTGGCTCGACGTTGCTCTACGACGTCGTCGGTGACTCACTCTTGCGAGCACCGCCGCTCGAAGCCACATTGCGTTACATGCGCGAGCTCGGTGCACCGTGGATCTTCGGCAGCGACGAGCCGGCCGGTTTAGTCGCCTCGCGCGGGTGGGATGCGGTCGTCACGGACCCTAGCGTGATCGGCAATGAGTGGAAGCGTTGGCCCTTCCCCGCTGCACCGGCACACATCCCGGGGATTCCGCGCGGCTACTTGGTCGAAGCCCGCAAGCGTTGAGCCTGTTAGAGGCTGGGGCGCACCTCGAGCCGCTACGCATCGCCATCGCGTCACTCAGCGTGCCTCGGCGAATACCGCGCGGACGTCCGCACATCCCAAGTCTTCACCGAGATCGCCGAGGCGAATCACCGTGTTTTGCGCGCCTTGGCCCCGAAACTGCGGCATATTCTGATCGGCCACCGTCGCCGCGTTCGGGGTACACCGTGTACCGTCCACCATCCTGCAATCGAACACGCGCAGCGCGACGTCGCCGGCTTCCGCTTCACCCGTAGCCCCATTGCAGTCGGACCCGGCTGGATACGCGCCACCCAACTGAGTCCGCAACCCGGCAAACAACGTCGTCGCTCCAGTGCCGAGATACAGCAGGCTCAGGTCGGTCGGTACGGGCGTGTAGCTCCAACCGCCTCTGCGAATGCTTGCTGCCGACGGCGGCGGACCGCCCAATCTGACTTCCAGGCTGATGCCTGGCTCGCCGTCCTCATCCTGATCGGGAAAACAGCTGGAGCCCGCGTTCCCACCACCGCAAGTCACGAATGGAGTGTCGATATAACCAGGCCAAGGCGCGTCGTTCGATGCGAGCTCTATGCCGAGCATCGCCGTGATTCGGTCGATCGAGAACTCGCTGGACTCGGATCCGCTCGCTCGTACGTGCGCGGTGTACTCCGGCATGCCCCGCCGCTGCCAAGTCGTCGGCGGGATGACGAGCTGAACGATGCCGCCGTTCGAACCGATGTAGATCGGCGGCAACCTTACGTCACATACACGTAGAACCACTTCACCCTCGGCCTCACCAGGACACAATCCGCTGACTTCCCCGAGGAGCAACGTCGAGATCTTGCCGCGACCAGGGTCGTACGCGGGAGCGCTCGGATTTACTTCATCCGACCAAACCACATCGAGATCCATCGCAACGCCATACACGCCGGCCATCCGTCCTGCGCATCCCGCTCGTGAGCTCGAGACTTCCGCGCATGGAGTCGGTACCGAGCGCGAGGAAGGCAAGTCCATGATCGCCTTCGAGCTCTCGGGCGTACGCCCGAGTGCTGCGACATTCGTCGGGTGCTCAGCGGCGCCGAAAGGTTTCACCGCCGCCCTGTCCGCGGCCCCCGCGGTGGGTTCGCTCGGATCACGATCGAGACCCGGGTTCTCGCACGCGGCGAAGAGCGCCAGATACGCGATGAACGCTTGCGGCTTGTTTCCCCAATGAAAATCGAACATGGCACAGCTCCGCGTCTCGACGCCGGCCCCGCGCTGGCGTCACGCTGGAAAACCTGATGCCGGGGAGCCGTCCCAGCTTGAGCTGTGGTTCTCTTGTCTATGATTTCTGCCTCTGCGAGTTTCTGACTCCACGGGTTCACGGATAAGCCGCGACGGCGTGGCGCGACCTTGCGGGCACAAGCCTCGGCCGCTATTGGTGGCGCGCAATGAACATAGGTTGCCGCTCCGTTGAAGCGACAGATGCCGTGCAAGGCGCGAACGTGTCGATTCGTCTCCTCTACCCGACGCGGGCTGCCGGCCGGCCCGAGGCGTTCGGCGCGTTCGAGCTCGACGTCGCGATGAATGCGCCGGTCGACGGAGAACGACTGTCGTTGGTCGTGATCTCGCATGGCACGGGCGGCACGCCATGGACACATCGCGAGCTCGCGGCGCATCTCGCACGGTCGGGTTTAGTCGCTGCCTTGATCCAACATCCAGGGAACAACCGCGGCGACGACGCGCTCGCGGACACA
>DASRXR010000490.1:0-2589 GCA_035687405.1 Polyangiales bacterium | reverse complement strand
CAGCGCATGTTTTTCGTGGCCACGGCGCCGCTGGAGGGCGATGGCCATGTGAATCTCTCGCCGAAAGGGCTCGATACCTTTCGCGTGCTCGACCGGCACACGGTCGCGTACCTCGATCTCACGGGCAGTGGGGTCGAGACGATCGCGCACCTCAAGCAGAACGGCCGCGCGACGCTGATGTTTTGTGCGTTCCAGGGGCCGCCGAAGATCTTGCGGCTCTACGGGTTGGGCGAAGTACTCGAGGCCGAGCACGCCGACTTCGCCGAGATCCGGCCGTTGTTCGGCGAACATGTCGGTGTGCGGTCGATCATTCGGATCCACGTGCAGCGGATTGCGGATGCATGTGGTTTCTCGGTCCCGCGCTACGAGTTCGTAGGAAATCGAGATCAGCTCACCAAGTCGGCCGAGAAGAAGGGCCCGGACGGTTTGCAGAAGTATCGCAACGAGAAGAATCAGCGAAGCATCGACGGCCTCGATGGCCTATCGCCGCGCGAGCTTTAGTCCGGCTTGGATTTGGATCTACGGCGACGTCGCAACCTCGCCGCACCGAGCAGCAAGAATGGCAGCGAGAGTGCGCCTGGTGCCCGCGCGCCCGCCGTGATCCCGCAACTGCAGCTCGCCTGATGATCGTCGCGGCTCTCGCCAGCGTCTGACTCGGACTCGCCCGCATCGGACGAACGATTGCGACTCGCCGATCCACCGCGTCTGCACTCGTCCGAACAACCCGTCGATCCATCGCAGTCTTCGCCGGGGTCGACGATGCCGTCGCCGCAGTGCGCCTTCTCGCAGCTCGCGCGGCAAGCGCCTGCGAGCATGTCGCTGTTCGTCGTTCCGTCGTCGCATTCTTCGCCCGGGTCGACGACTCCGTCACCGCAGCTCGGCGCCTTGCAGTTCGAACGACACGCGCCCGAGCTCGAACCGTTATTCGTCCCGTCGTCACATTCTTCGCGCGGATCGATGACCCCGTCGCCGCACATCGCTTTGCGGCAGCGCATGCGACAGCGGCCCGCGCCGGTATCGCTGTTGTTTGCGCCGTCGTCGCATTCTTCGCCGTTGTCGATCACGCCGTCGCCACACGCCGGCAGCTGACAGCTGGTGCGGCACGCGTTCGCCCGCGAGTCGTCATTATTGCCGTCGCAAGCTTCGTTTGGGTCCTTCACGCCGTCGCCGCAGCGTCGCTTCGTGCAGGTGCTTCGACAGCGATCGGACAGAACGTCGTTGTTCTTCGCTCCGTCGTCGCACTCTTCCGAGCCGTCGATGACGCCGTTGCCACACAGGAGCTGCCAGCCTACGTCCGCGAGCAGCGCGAGCGTGAACGACACGTCGTGTGTCGGGACGGGCCCAGTGATCGGTTCCATCAGCTGCTGCGGCCGAATCAAGGGCTCGAGGTGTGAGATCGTGGACGACGCGCTGACCGGCCGACTCGCGAACAACAACGGCCGCTGTGCGTCGTCGCTGCCGAGCAGCTTGTCTGCTGCACCTCCGAGCGATGCCTGCACCGCACCTGCCATCAACGCTTGGTTGATCTGATCGGCGTCGCTACTACTGATCGCGACCACCGGCAGCGCGACGGAGTCACCCTCCACATCGAGCGGTTGAGCAGGTGCGCTGAACGGCGATCCACTACTCACGATCAACGCGCCGGCCGCGCCGCTGTCTTTGGCAAACTGCGCGGCCGTCGCGACCGAACAGCGAGTTGGACGCAACAGCAGCACCGCACCGCTCACGCCCGAGACTGAGCTGCAGCCTCCGAGTGGCGCCGCCCGCAGCGTCCCCGCGGCTGGATGGAGGGCGGAGTTTTCGCCGAAACTCGAGTCGCTCACGATTCCGGAGAAGCCAGCAACTGTCGGCTCGAACGTCACGCTCGGAACACCCTTCGCGAACTGCTCCGCGGTCATGGCGCGCGCGCGATCGCCGTCCCACGCGACCCGACGCAGATCACCCGCGGACATTTGTCGCTGCGCGTCGGTCAGCGACGGCCAGGTTTGATCGAGATCGAGATCGCGCACGAGTGCCGTGTATGGATCGACGCCGTCGGCAGTGAACAGCTCTCCGGTTTCGGGATCTGCAAACGACGCGAGCCCGAGTCCATGCGCGAGCTCGTGCATCACGGTCTCGATGAAGTCGACGCCCGACGCGCCCTTCCCGTCGAACCCGTAGTAGAAGCCGCCCGTCCCAGCCTTGCATGCTGCGTCGACATCGCTGTTCAGCTGCATTCGGATCTCGGGATCCGAAGGATCGAGGTCGCGGCCGGCCAACTTGTTGGCGAGGGCGCTGGGATAGTAGAACGCCGGATTCGCGCCACCCCCGGACACGCCAGTGAACAGAGCCGTCGTCGCAGCCGCGCCGAGCACACTCGCGGAGCCGCTGCACGGCAGCGGTTCGAACGAGACGCCGACCGTGATCGGCACATCACTGTCGAGCCGCTCGCCCCACACCTGTGCGGCGTAGTCGAGCGCGAGCTTGCGCTGCTCGCCGAGCGTAGTGCCCGTGTTGCCACCGGCGGGAGTTGCCGGCGTCATGTCGGAGAGCGCGTCGCCCTCTTCGATCTGAATCATCACCGTCGCGCGTGCGAATGCAGCGCTCGGC
>DASRXR010000489.1:0-15764 GCA_035687405.1 Polyangiales bacterium | reverse complement strand
CCTTACTGCAGCCGTACACTTCACTCGCTTACATTCGAGAGTCGCGTGGTCACAGCCACGCCGGCCGCGTTCACGTACCGGTGAGGCTTTCGATGCTGTCAGCGGAGGATTCATGGAACGTTCGGCGCAACTCGAGCAACTGATCGAGGCGTGGTTCAGTGCCGCGAGTCGGGGCGATCTAACCTTGGTGTCGAAGCACGTCTCCACATGGGAGGGCGCACGCATGTACGGCAGCGACCCCGGCGCTGTCCTCGAGGGGGGCAAGGCGGTCGCGGAGTTCCTCGCAGGGGAGGTAGAGCACGCCGGCGGACGGGCCTCGTTTTCGCTGAGCAACACCGAGGCGTTCAGCGAAGGCAACGTCGGATGGGCTACGACGCGCATCACGATTCGGTTGGCTGATGGCAGGAACGTGTCGCCCCGTTGGAGTGCTGTCTTTTATAGGGAGAACGAGCTCTGGAAGTTGGTTCAGGTGCATGCGTCGCTGGGCGTCCCGAACCGGCTAATTCCTTGGCGCGATCGGAGCTGACCCGAAGCGAAATCCGCCCGGGCCGTGAACGACAACAACTTGATCTGAGCGCTCGGCCACCACGACCGTCACGCGGGCGAGCGATGTCGACGACGAACCTGCGTGACGCGCTCGCCGGGAACTCAAGGTGTTCGAGCTCATTCTGAGCTCGCGGCCGGTCGCTGTCATCGAGGTGCTGAGTGCCTGCCGCTGCTCGACAGATTGCATCACTACCGGCTCTCGTCGGCGGTCGCGTCTCACTTCAGTGATTCGATCCTTCAGCGCCTTCGCATCCATCGTCTAAGCCTCTCAAGACAGGCGATCACGTCACGAGCCAGGTCTTGCGCAACACCGCGCGCGCTGGTCTTGTCGCCAAAGCGTGTGCGAGAATGCATGATTCAGGGCGCATGCGCAGCGCGGTGGGCAATATGGAACAGAGGCATCGCACAGCAAGTTTCAACTACCTCGCTGCCTCGACGGAGCCATCGCTCTACCGTAACGGCCGCGTGCTCACGCAGCGCGATCGCAATGGCAGCGACAACGGCACGCAAGGATTGGTGCTGGAACGCGTGAGCGTGTCCGTCTTCGACGCACGCCAGCTCGAGCCCAGCGCGGCTTGCACGTTGGAACGCAACGGGTTCGAGCACCGCGAGCAGTCTTTACGAGATCCAAAGCTGGATTTCTTGCGACACCAACCGGTCGTACGGCACTACTACCCCGAGTGCGCCGACCTCGTGCGCCACGTCACGGGCGCGGCGCAGGTGTTTGCGTTCGACCACAACGTTCGGTCTGCCCAGGGCAACGACAGCCGGACCCAGGTCGAAGGCGGTCAGGAAGTGCAGCGCCCCGCCCAGATCGTGCACGGCGACTATACGCTCACGAGCGCACCGCAGCGTTTGCGCGACCTAGCGTCGCCGCCGGGCGCGAACGACACGTTGCGAGAATTTCTCACCGGCGGGGCGTCGTTGATTCCTCCCGCGCTCGTCGAGCGCGTTCTCGCGGGAGGCGCTCGCTTCGCGATCATCAACGTCTGGCGCAATATCGCCGATGCGCCGGTCGCCGTTTACCCGCTTGCGTTATGCGATGCTCAGACGGTCGATCCGGCAGATCTCGTGGTCTTCGAGATTCACTATGCAGACCGCATCGGCGAGAACTACTTTGCTCGCTCGGCGGCGCGACACCGCTGGTATTTCTATCCTGCGCTCACTCGCGACGAGGTCGTGCTCATCAAGCAGTGGGACTCGGCCGGCCCGCTTGCACGCTCGCAGGGCGAACGATCCGACGCGAGCAACGCCGACGCTCCGAGCACGTTCAGCTTTCACAGCGCGTTCAGGGACCGGGAGGCGCCAGCGGATGCGCCCGACCGCTGGAGTGTCGAGGTGCGCTGCATGGTGATCTACGAATGAACCAGCGTGTAGACCCACTAGTTCATTTCGCTGCGTAGTTTCTCGAGACACTCGGACAGGAAATCTGGAATCGTGTTCCGGGTGCGTCGCGGTTGTTGAAGAAACTCGACCGGCCACTCGGTGATGCGGACTTCCCGCACGTGGACGTATTGGCCGATTTCGGGCTCGTCGATGTACTCGTCCTGCCGGATCAGCGCGAGCGGCGGCTCAGCACCTTCCGTCGCGAGAGAGAATGCCAGCGCGTCGTGGTACTTCTCGAATGGGTAGAAGTAGTCATCACCGCCGTGCAAATCTTCCGCTCCGCGTGCGGGATGGCACCAGACTCGATATTCCAAGACGGCGTCCCAGACGTAACCGCCACCGGTGTTTGTTAGAACGTCATAACTTCCGACCTGGCTCGGGTCCTCGACTGCTGGGTATTCAGTGTCGTTCATCGGTGCTCCCCCAAAGGCGCAGCCTCGCACGCCAGTCGAAAACTGCAACCGTTCACTAGCGCGGCTTACGCCGAGTTTTGTCTCGCTCGCCCGCGCGCGCGATCAGCACTTCCACACCAGTTCGCCGCTGGCGAGCTCGAAGTCTACCGCGGCGATCTGTCGCGCGTGTTCTACGAACGCTCGCTGCCACACACCGAGGCTCTGTTCGGCTGTGGTTCTCGGCGCGTCGGGATCGGTCGGCAACGCGCTGATCAAGGAGCTGATTCGCAATGGATCGTTCAAACCCATCGTGACCCTGGTGCGTCGTTCGCAACCCGATCAGGTCGCAATGGCACGTGATGCGGGTGTCGAACTGCGCGAGACGCTCGTTCCCGCAATGGATCCAGCCGGTCTGGAAACTGCGACGATGGAAGCGATTCGTTCGCTCGAAGGCGACGTCGTTGGGTTGAGTGTGTTGGGCGTCGGGGCCGGTACCGCGAAACTCACGATCGACGAGCATCGCGCGGTCGACGTGCAATTGAATGCGGCCTTTGCGCGAGGGTTGAATGCATCCGGGCGAGTGAAGCACCTGGCGTTCATGTCCACCGCCGGCGCTGATCCGACCGCGGCGGCGACGGGATCAGGCTCCGCAGGGATGGCGCGCTACGCTCGCGTGAAAGGCGAGTCCGAGAAGGCAGTCAAGGAGAGTGGTTCGGCTGTCGTGAGCATCTTTCGCCCGGCGATGATCATCGGATCGCAACACACACCGTGGCTGCTCGAGAAGGTGCTGCCTGCGTTCTCGTTCGTGACGCCCGCAAAATACAAATCGATCACCGTCGAGCAGATCGCGAAGGCGATGATCGCGACGTCACAGAACACGCCGGCGAAATCGCACATCTACCACTATCCCGAAATGATGGCGTTGAATGGGTGATTGTCAGCACGCATCGACGCGGGCTATCGGCGGCGTGCGTCCATCTGCGCGGGCCTCCGCCTGTGAAGCGAACAACGAGTTGAAACGCCCAACAGAATGCCTTGGCTGTATAGGCGACTAGATGTCCTCCCAAATCAGTCGTCAGGTTGACGGACCTTGAGCGTTGCCATCCCAAAGCGGCAGGCCAGTGAGATCGATCGCTAGCTCGATCACGCAAGCGCGCCGCGAGCACGCGAACTACGACGCGATCAGGACACTTCTCAGTAGATTGCGAACGATGCCGCGCCGCGCTTCAGATTGCGCTCACAACGCTGCAACCGATTCATTCACGCGCGATCAGTGAATCGATCGCTGCGCGATGCACGCGTGTACCTGAATGGCGCCGCGATGTGAGCATCGGTGCGTGAGATTGCACTGATCTAACGCCTCGATCAGAAAATCGTCGACGAGGAGGACATGGCACTCGGGCAATGAGTTTGCGCGAGCTTTCTTCTGATCCCGTGAAGCTCAATGGAGAGTGTGATGGTGTCTAACTCAAACAATTCACAGCAGGCGCGGACTAACATCCGCCTGCACGTCGTCACTATCTGCGGGATGCTTTCGATCGGAGTGGGAGTAGCCGGCTGCTCGAGCGACGACAAAGGCAGCACGCCGAGCGACTCTGCAGCTGCCGGCCAGCAGTCCACGACCGCAGGAACGACGGCGCCCCAAAATCCGCCGAGCGGATCTGCGGGGACGACGCCAGGCCAACAAACGGGCGGGCTCGCGGGCGCTCAGGGCAGCGCGGGAGCTTCGGCAGGAAGATCCGGCGCATCGGCGACGCAGGGCGGGCAACCCGCGATGACGCCAATGGCAGGCACGACAGCAGCGGGAGCGGGAGGCATGACTGCCGAGCCTGCGCCGATGCGAGATTGCACGGCGGTGAAATGGGATAACCCGGGCATGGTTCCGGATCCAAAGATCGTTCCGATCGCAGCCGATGCGGGCACTACGAAAAAGCCGTTCGAACAAAGCGGGGGGATGGACGAGTACGGCTACGTGATGAACGAGTTCCTCTTCACAGGTACCTCTCCCGCGTACACGACGCGCGTGATGGTGCGACGCCCGAGCGACCCAGCCAAGTTCAGCGGGACGGCGTTCGTCGAGTGGTACAACGTGTCAGGTGGCATCGATTTCGCAGTGCTGTGGGCTAACTCGCGCGAATACTTCATGCGCGAAGGGCACGTGTTCGTGGGCGTATCCGCGCAGGCAGTGGGTGCGAACGCGCTGAAAGACTACGACGCGATGCGTTACTCCGCGATCAACCACCCGGGCGATACCGCGGCCGCCGATATCTTTTCACAAGCAGGCGTAGCGCTGCGGACTCAAACCGAAACGCTCCTCGGGCCCTGCATGCCGGTGCAGGCGACGATCGCGCTCGGTCAGTCTCAGTCAGGAGGTCGGCTCACGACGTACGTCAACAGCACGCAAAACAACGCTAAGGTGTACGACGGCATCATGATCCATTCGGGAGGGGAGCCTACGAGCGCCGATCCCACCGTTCCAGTGTTCGTGATCAATACGATGAGCGAGGGGAATGGTTCGAGGAGCGACAGTGCCCATCTCGTCAAATGGGTGGTGGCCGGAGCGACTCACAACGACGAGCGAGTCACGACGCGTGGCATGGACCTTCCGACTGCGGCCGAGACCCCTGCGATCGAGTGCGCCAACCCGCTCAACAAGTATCCGTCCTATCGCGCGTACAATGCAGCGCTCAACTGGCTCCATCGATGGGTCAGGAAGGGGGAGAAGCCGCCGGCCGGGATGCTGTTCGAGGTGCAAGGGACCGAGTTGAGGACAGATAGCACTGGCAACGTCCTCGGGGGCGTCCGAACGCCGCACATCGAAGCTCCAATCGCGACTTATGGATTCGACAACGGGCCGGATGAGGTCTCGCGTGCTGCTGGCGCAATCCGCTCGCCCGTTCGTAACGCCACTTGGTAGCAGTCGCAGTCGACGGCCGGGCTCGAACCGCAGCATCCCACCGACTCGCACGTGTCCTGATCTGCGATGCACTCGCCGCTTTTGCGGCGCTTTTCGCGCCGTGCGTCGGGAACCTCACGCGCAGTCGGATGCACAAGCCACGTGTTTTGCGCCAGATGGCTCCGATTGCAGATTCCGGCAATTGGCGCACCGCGCTAGCGTCCGGACCTAACGAATCGCAGTTGCGGTCATCGTTGCAGGAGACAGCTATGCAGCTTCGAGCTTGGCAAACAGGTGTGCTCATCGCAGGTCTGCTCGCCGCGTGCAGCGCAGACGAAGCTGATCCAACGACAGGGCAAGTCGCAGTCGTTCTACCGCCCAAGGCGGCGACCGCCGGATCGCTCGCTGCGAGTGCAGGCAGTGCTGCGATCTCCAACCCATCGACTGGCACAGCCAACACATTCCCGCCGCCATCAGCTGCAAGCGCGGGTAGCAGCGCAGCCAGGCCGCCGACCGCTGCCATGCCGACGCCAGCCCCCGGCGCGGGGTCCCCGCTGCCGAGTGGGCAGCCACCAGCTGCACCACCTCCCGCTGGAGTGACGCCCCCGCCGAGCATGACGCCGCCCCCAGGCCCGGCGACACCGCCGGGCATGCTGCCGCCGAGTTCGGACTACACGAAGCCGGGCCCGTTCGCGACGATGACAGTTGCGAACACGGGCCCCGACGGCATGTTCACGATGATTCGCCCAACCGAGCTCGGAAAGGATGGCTTCAAGCATCCACCGCTGACGTGGGGCAACGGAATCACGACGACGCCTGCCACGTATCCGGTTCTGTTCTCGACGATCGCATCGAACGGCTTCGTGATCATCGCCAGCAACAGCTCTACCGTGGCGGCTGCGCAGCTCACGCAGGGTCTCGACTGGCTGATCCAGCAGAACGGCGATGCCTCTAGCCCGCTCCACGACAAACTCGATGTGTCGCGGGCCGTGTCGATGGGTTATTCGTTGGGCGGTGGCGCCGCGCTCACAGCGGCGGCGCACAAGAACGTGATTTGTACGATTGCCATGCATCCGGCGCCCGGCGCTGGCGCGCATGCGCCAGTGCTGTTGTTCACCGGCACGGACGATACCGTCGTGGCGCCCACGTTGGTGCAGGCCTCGTATGGCGGCATCACGACCGTACCTGCGATGCTCGCTACGCTTGACGGTGCAACGCACTTCGAACCGGTGCTCAGTGGTGGCCAGGAGCTGGGGCCGAGCATCGCCTGGTTGCGCCTGTGGGTGTTCGACGATCAGGCGGCGAAGTCCTATTTCTACGGCCCAGACTGCAAGCTTTGCAAAGCGCCGTGGTCCAGTGTGACCAATCAGGCCTGGAAGTGAAGTCGAGCGGCGAGCGCACTCGAAGCTAGTTGTTCTTCGCCGGATCGTAAGCAGCATAACCGACTGTTAGATCTCGGCCCACGCGACCAAACGCGCGACGCGAGCCGGAATCTCGCGTCTCGACCATTCCCCAAAAGGGGGCGTTCGTGGCGACTACACGCAGATGCCAAGCGATTACGTGAGTACTCTCGGCGCACGCGAGTAATCGCGATTAGCGTAACAGGCGATAGACATCGCTCGGCGGCGTCACTAGCTTCGCCCACCTCACAAGCTGGGGGAATCATGCGCGTGCATCGCTTAGTGCCCGTCGTGGTTGTATTCGTGTCGGTGTCCTCGGTTAGTTGTCGAGACACTGAAACGTTAGGAAAACCTCTGCCGGTCTCATCCGCCGGCAGCTCCGCAGCTGGCTCAGGCGCAGCGGGTGCGCGAGCAGGCGCCGGCGGCGGCAGCGGGACACCGTCTGCCTCCGCTGGCTCGACCGCAGCCGCCCCAATGCCCGAGCCTGTAAAGGTCGCGATCGATAGCGGCGTACTGGTGGGCGAGAGCACTGGCGGAGTGAACGTGTTTCGCGGCGTTCCCTTCGCAAAGCCGCCGGTTGGAGCGCTTCGTTGGAAGGCGCCACAGACGCCAGACCCGTGGCCGGGTGAACGTGCGGCCACCGCATTCGAGTCGCCGTGCTCGCAACCCACCAACAACGATGGCAAGACGGTCAATGGCGGAGGCGTGGCCGGTGTCACCTCGGAGGACTGCCTCTATCTCAACGTCTACGCACCGACGGAAGCGGCGAAGGCCCCGATCATGGTCTGGCTCCATGGCGGTGCGTTCTTTCTCGGCGCCGGACATCTCGGCTCCTACAACGGAACGAGTAATGCCAAGCAGGGCGTAATCACGGTTTCGATCAACTATCGCCTCGGTTCGCTGGGCGGGTTCGCGCATTCAGCGCTGACCAATGAAGCGGCGGCCGATGAATGGCTCGGCGGCTATGCGCTGATGGATGCTGTTGCCGCGCTGCAGTGGGTGAAGCGCAACGCAGAGGCGTTTGGCGGCGATCCCGATAACGTGACGCTGGCCGGACAATCGGCTGGAGCGGTCGCGGTGGTGCATCTGCTCTCCGTTCCGGTGGCCAAGGGACTTTTTCACAAGGCGATCATCCAATCGGGGGCCAGCACGCTGCCCGATCCGACGTTGCAGGATGCGGAACAGTCCGGTGCCGATACTGCGGACTCGCAGGGCCTCTCGGGCGCCGACGCAACAGCAGCAGAACTCCGCTCTGTATCGGCGCAGTCCCTGGTGACGGCGTATGGGTCATTGCGCACTGCCGGCACTCCACTGAACTCATTCCCGATCGACGGGCGGTTCAAAGTGACATCGACGATCGATGCGCTCAACGCAGGAACCGAGATCGACGTGCCGGTGATCGTCGGCGCCAATAGCGGCGAACAAGGCATGAACGGCGCACGCACGATTGCGAAGCTGACGGGCGACTCCGGCGCCGGCGCGTGGCTCTACCAGTTTGCCTATGTGCCGGACTTCCGCAGCGCAGAATGGGCGAACGGCGCAGTGCATTCGGCCGAGCTGTTGTTCTCATTCGATTCGGCCGACACGTCGAGCTGGGCGTCCAGCGCGGGGGGCAAGATCGACGACGTGGACCGAGCGGTGGCAAAACGGGTGAACTCCTGCTGGGTGGCTTTCTACAAGATGGATCCGGAGGCGAAATCTTTTACCTGCGCCGACGGGTTCACTTGGCCGGCCTACGACGATGCGGAGGACAACGCGGTTCGGTTCGAGGATAAGCCAATGCTCGTGGAGTCGAAGACGATTCCGAACGGGCCGCCGATGGCGACCGGTGCTGCGGCGAACTGAGGCTGGTTGATCCGCAACTTCGGCGAGCCTGACGGAGCTGCAGAAGTGTTCCGCTGGACTCGCCACTTGCGAGGCTCGTACCGCATCGCCACCGGGCCGGAGCCCTACGGCCATGCGCGCGGGCGAGGAGTGGAGTGCTCGACGCGGCTCGGCGGTCGTCGCGCGCGTCTACGCTGCGCGAGCACTCATCCCGCGGATGACGACCGATCGAGCAGCTACGCAAGGAATTCGGCGATCTCTGTCCGCTATTGATCGCCGTCACCGGGGTACGGCCAGGAACAAGACCAGCCACGAAGCATCTGGGCGGGTTTCGTGATGCACCTCGTGAAGCTCTGTTCAGTCCGCTACGCGGCTGCAAGCACTGGGCGAAGTTGCACCGCTGCTCGAGCCGCACACCGAGCTGTTGTCGGATTGTTGGTGCAGCCGCCGCAGTTCGCAGCCGTCAGCGGCTGGCCGTTCTCTGCACTCCCCTTGCCGTCCGCAAGCTCTGTCGGAAGCGCGCTCTTGCCTCGAACCCGAATGATCTTCGCGCGCTACGCGGCGCCGAACCGCACCAGATTTCACCGCCAGTATGCACCATTCACGCAGGTTCGCGCGGATCGACTTGTTCTGTGACGGCTCCTCGGTTAGCACTGCGGCTTGCTGCACATGACTCGTGTGAAGTCACGCGTCCGCCCTCGTAAGTCCTTCGCGTGGGCGCTGTGTTTTGCACACTTCGCGCTCTCCGCGTGCACGGATCCCGTGGAACGCTCGGCGCCGTTGAACGCGGTGATCGACGCCGACACCGTGGTGCGCGCGAGCACGGTCGCGGTCGAAATCGTTCTCCAAGGAGAGCGCAGCCCGATACACGGCGGAAGCAAGATCTGGGAAATGATCATGCCGCCCGTCACGTTCCGGCCAGAGTCGGACGACAAATGGCCTTGGCGGACCACGCTGACCGCGGAACAGAGCAGCCAGTACGAGCGCTTCGACTTGCTCGCAATCGCGCGCGATTCGCGGCGCGCGGTGGTCGGGCGCGTTCAGGTGATTCGAGATCTCGCTGCCGCGCGGCGGACTGGCCTGCGCGCACGCTTCGATACGGCCTGCTTTCGCCGCGAGGAGTGCGACGACGGCTTCACGTGTGCGGGTGGAACCTGCGTGGATGCAACTCAGGTCTCGAGCGCGCCTGCCGCTGACGGCGGCATGGAGCCTGCGACCCTCGATGGCTCGACTGAAATCCCCGATCAGCTCGAGGATGGCATCGCGACCGAGAGCGGTTCGTGCAAGACGGGTCAAGTCGCGTGCACCGAACACGGGTCGCGAACACCGCTCATCTGCGAAGGTGGCAGCTGGAAGGCGCAGCCCGAGTGTTCCGAAGCAGAGCGCTGCAGCACGGCGGAGGGAGTCGCGCGGGGGACGTGTCAGGCCATCGTCGACCAATGCGCGAACCGGAAGGCGAACGTACCGTTCTGCGACGGCGAGATGATGCGCATTTGCCCAGACCTCGTCAGCTCAGTGGTGCGCCCGTGTTCGACGAACGAGCGCTGCGTATCCACTGCGCAAGACAGCGCCGAGTGCCAGTGCAAAGCCGGCTTCGTGCCGGAGGGCGGCCGCTGCACTCAGCCAAGCAAGTGCGGCACGAACAACGGCGGCTGCGACACGGTCACGCAGTGCACCACGCAAGGGGACAAGCGCGTGTGTGGCACGTGCCCGACTGAGTACACCGGCACCGGGGATCAGGGATGTTCGCCCCTGCTCCTCGGCCTCGTGCTGAGCTCCGGCACGCTCGAGCCGGCATTCGCGTCGAACGTGCAGCAGTACCGCATGCACGTGCCGCTGGTCGGTCAGCGCGTGACCGTCACGCCCTCGGTGCCGGCGAACACGATGGTCACCGTGAACGGCGAGCCGCTCGACGCGCGCGGGACCTGGACCTCGCCGGTGCTGACGTTTGACGAGACGCCCGTGAAGCTCGAGATCACCTCCACGTTCGGCGTGACCTCGCAGTATGCGTTCACGCTCCAGCGCGCGGCCGAACAGGTCGGGTACCTCCAGCCGGTCAATCCCGCTTCGCTGAATCAGTTCGGTTCGGCTGTCGACATCTCGGGTGACACGCTCGTGGTGACTGCGTGGTTCGACGACAGCGCGGCTACGGGGATCGATGGCGATCCCCAAAGCACAGGCGCAGAAGACAGCGGCGCGGCTCACGTCTACGTACGCGACGGCGCCGAGTGGAAGCGGCAGGCCTATATCAAGCCGAGCGACACGACGACGTACGACTTCTTCGGAACCAGCGTCGACCTTCGTGGCGACCTGCTCGTCGTGGGCGCGATTCACGAAGGGCTGTTCGGAGGAACCGGCGAGGCTTCACGTCCCGGCGCCGCGTACGTCTTCGAGCGCACGGCGGGCGTGTGGAAGCAGACGCAGCTCCTCGCCCCGAGCATGCCGAACGGGCTCGACTATTTTGGCATGGCCGTCGTGCTGAATGGCGACACGCTTGCCGTCGGAGCACCCGCGGACTCGACGGGCGGGTCGCGCTCCGGCGCAGTCTATGTCTATCAACGCAGCGGTTCGACCTTCACGGAAGTCCAGAAACTCAAAGCGCTGAAGCCGATTGCAAATGCGGCGTTTGGTTCGAACGTGTCGATCGACGGCGATCGCATGGTCGTCGGTGCGCCGGCGTCGGTGCTCGGATCGAGCCCGGGTTCGGCCGAAGTGTTCATTCGCGACGGCGGCATGTGGAAGAGCTCGCAGCTGTTGCAGCAAGAGAAGCTCGCCGGTGGAGCTAGCTTCGGCTACGTGACGGCATTGCGCGGCAATCGCCTGGCGATCAGCGCGCCGCGGCCGTCGGATTATCCAGGTTCACCCACGCCCACCGATCCCGGCGAAGTCTACGTGTACGAGTTCAGTGTCGACGCCGGGAACTGGAAGCAGACCGCAGTTTTGACTGCGCCTTACCCGAGAGCCACGAATTGGTTCGGATTGTCGATGTTGCTCACGGACAGCGGCATATTCGTTGCGTCGCCCGGCGATGCGAGCGGTGGCCGCGGAGTGCATGCGGATCCTGCACGTGGCAGTGCGACGTTCTCCGGAGCGGTGCATCTGTTTGCGCCGACGCCCGCGGGTTGGGTCGAATCCGCGTTCATCAAAGGCGACAACACGACGACAGACGATTGGTTTGGAAGCTCGATCGCAGCCGACGGTGATCTGCTCGCCGTAAGTGCAAGGTTCGAAGACAGCGGGGGCACGTCTCTGAGATTCGGCGCAGCCTACGTGTTTCGTTGATGCCGAGCGCGCGCTGCTGGGGCGGCAAAGCTGGTGACTCCGACAGTCAGTTCGACAACTTCATCGAACCGCACGACGCGACGAACAGCAATACACTCTGGACTCGGACAGTCCTGCCTCCACGTAGTCCTGCCCGAATAACACCACGTGCGCGAGTCCAATCACCGGCATCAGCCAGAATAGATAGAACAGTCCCGCGCCGACCATCGCGAACATCTCAGCATCATTGTCTTACAGGATCGGATTTCCGCAGCACGCAGGGGGAGCTGGCTCGCACATGGGCCGCACTACATTCCGGCGAGGCGTCCGCTGGCTCGTGCCCGCCTTGACCCATGCTGAACGCGTTGCGGTCAGCGCAGCTAACAGCGTTGTCGAAGTTGGAGCGCCGCAGCCCCGAGCTGCAAGCCTGCGGGAGGCAAGTCGCGCCCGAGCGTCAAGCGACCGGCTTCTGAACCACGAGTCGGTCGGAATCGAGCGAGACGATCGGAAGCCGTTGCTCGGCGCCACTCTCGGGCGTCAGCACTAAGACGGGCAACGATCCCGCCTGCAGCTTCCAGCTGCACGCCGTTGCGAGGGAGCCGTCATGCTTCGCGATTCCGATGTGCGCCCCGGAGTGATCGGGCCGCAGCTCGAAGCCCGTCCTCCCACGCGCAGGTGGGAGCTTCACGCTCGCAAGACGAAACACCGTTTGTGACGGCGTGTCTTCTTCGTGTGCATGGCGCCACGTGCCTGCGAGTAGCCGTTCCATGTGATCGAGATCCATCGTCGCCCCCATTCGCGCTCGAGCGTGACACGGCTCACGGCGTATTCGCCATCGATCACTTACGTATGCTCGAAGTCGCGCGTTGCCACAATGGCCATCTGCAACTGCAGCCAATGGCGACACACGAGCAACGCGATCTACATCACACGAACAGGGGACACCATGAGCAACGTACCGGCACGTCGAAACTGCGGAACGATGGAGGTTCATCGTAGATTGATGAATACCGATCCCGCGTACGCAAGCGCACGTGCGGCAATCGAAAATCGGACTCGATCGTTCGCCGCGAATCGCTCCAAGGTCGCGCGGGCCGGCATCACTACGATCCCGGTCGTGGTTCACGTGGTCCATCACACTGCGAGCCCGGAACAAAATCTTTCGATGGCGCAAATTCAGAGTCAAATCGATGTGCTGATCGCGACTTCCGCCGGCAAAACGCCGATGTCGCGGCGGTGCCCGAAGTCTTCAAGCCGCTCACTGGGGATACGCGGATCGAGTTTCGATTGGCCACGGTCGATCCAAACGGCAACCCCACGGACGGCATCACACGCACGCCGACTGCCACGGCATCTTTCAACAGTGACAACGACGGAATCAAATCAGCCGGCAGCGGCGGTGCGGACGCATGGCCCGCCAACCACTACCTCAACATCTGGACCGCGCCGGAATTGGTCGACTCCTTCGGCAATGCACTGCTCGGATACGCCCAGTTTCCCGGCGGCGTGGCTGCAACGGACGGCGTCGTCATCTTGCATAGTGCCTTCGGAACGAACGGAACGGCAGCGGCGCCGTTCAATCTCGGTCGAACTGCCACCCACGAGATCGGTCACTGGCTGAACCTTTTTCACATCTGGGGCGACGACGACGAGGGCTGCGATGGCAGTGACGCCGTGTCCGACACGCCCAATCAGGGCGGCCCGAACTTCGGCGTTCCGGTGTTTCCGCAGCTGAGTTGCACGAACGGACCGAATGGCGACTTGTTCATGAACTACATGGACTACGTCGACGACGCTGCGATGTTCATGTTTACGAGCGGTCAAGTCGTGCGGATGCAGGCCGCGCTCGACAACGAGCGCTCCGAGATCGGCTCGACGCGGCCCCAGCTCACGAGTCCGCGCCTGCCGCCATTGGCTGCTATCCACGCAGTCTCACGCAGTGCGAACAAGCTCGACATCTTCGCGACCGATAAAAATGGAGCGGTTGTCAGCGCAGCGTGGGAGCCTACGTTCTCAGACGGCTGGCATGGCTGGTGGCAGATTCGCGACGGCCGCGCGCAGGCGGGCTCTCCGATCCATTGCGTCTCCCGAACTGCAGACAAACTCGACATCTTCGTCGTGGGGACGGACGGCAAGATTTCCACTGCAGCGTGGGAGCCCGCGTCGAGCGACGGCTGGCGCGGCTGGTGGTCGATCAAAGACGGAGTTGCGGCGCACGGCGCGCCGGTGACGTGCGTCTCGCGCAGTGCGAACAAGCTCGACGCTTTTGTGGTGGGCACGGATGGTCGCGTGTACACGGCGTCATGGGAGCCCGCTTTCACAGACGGCTGGCATGCGTGGCGGGCGATCGGGAATGTTCGCGTACCTCAAGGTGCGGCAGTGCACGCCGTCTCGCGCAGCACTGACAAGCTCGATGTCTTTGTGACCGACGTCAACGGTGCGATCCAAACGGCATCGTGGGAGCCCGCTTTCACGGACGGTTGGCATGGCTGGCACTCGATCAACGGGGGTCGCGCTACTCCAGGCGCGCCGGTCACGTGCGTTTCGCGTAGCGTGGACAAGCTCGACATCGTCGTCGTCGGCACCGATGAGCGCGTTTACACGGCAGCGTGGGAGCCAGCATTCAACGACGGATGGCATGGCTTCTGGCGCATCGGCTCCATTCGCGTTCCGCAGGGCGCACCCGTGCATGCAGTCTCGCGTGGACCGAACAAACTGGACATCTTCGCCGCCGATAAAAACGGCGTCATTCAAACCGCAGCCTGGCAACCGGCGTTCGCCGATGGCTGGCACGGTTGGTGGCCGATCAATGGTGGACGCGCTGCACCGGGCGCACCGGTGACTGCGGTTTCGCGCAGCACGGACAAACTGGACGTGTTCGTGGTCGGAACGGATGAGCGGGTTTGGTCCGCGGCGTGGGAGCCGGCCTTCACGGACGGCTGGCACGGTTGGTGGGCACTCGGCCAGTGACAGCGTGTGCTCGACGCGCGCTAGTTCCGGGGCGGAAAGTTTCCGCCTCGGGCTAGCGCCCGACGGCAGTGCGCGGCTCCGCAACGCGTACGTTCAGGGGCAAGCCGCTTGATCCATCTGGTTGGACCAGTGTACCTACTTTGCTGAGTCGACTTTCACTCGGTCAGGCCGCAGGCCGCAAGAGTGTCAGCCGGACCCGTTACGTAGGAACACGATGATGCAGTCTCCAGAGGTTCTAGTGCACGCCGAGGCGGGCGAACTGATCTCCGATCGGCCGCACAACCACGAGCTACGAGTCACGCGTACAGGCACACGCGGCGGCGCCTGTCCCGTCGCACTCGTCAGCCGCTCCGGTGCGCTCTTTTACTCTCCGGCCAGGGCAAACCACATGCTGGGCTGCGACGTGGCGCGCTCGCGGGACGGCGGCGCGAGCTTCGAGCGCTTGCAGACGCCACGCGAGCCGGCCCACCTACCCGACGGTTACGTACCACCGCGGTTGAAGAGCCTGCACCCGAAGGAGCTCGCTCGCATGGCCGAGGAGCTCGCGCCTGGAGCCACGTTCCACCCTGGGTTGTGGATGGATCCTGCAAGCGGTCGCGTGTTCGTCACGACTACTCACAAGCGGACGGCCGATATGTTCGACGCCGAACGCGTAGCGCGGTTGGACGTGGGCTTCGTCCAAGCCGGCGTGGTCGCGCCGGACGGAGCCATCTACGCGACGTGGGCTGGCACACCAGCCGACTACGTGGCCGACACCGACAAGTCGCGAATCCCGGTTCACGTCGTGCGCAGCTTGGACGAAGGCGACAGCTGGCAGCATTTCGACTTGCCCGAGACACGCACGCAAGTGCTAGGCGCGCGCATTGCGATCACGAAGGATTCGGCGTTAGTGCTCACGTGGGCCGACCAACAGGATGGACAGATCCGCCTGAGCGTCTCGCGGGACCGCGCCGAAACTTGGTCCGAGCCCCGCATGCTTCGCATACCCGGCGTCGCGCGGGCGGCTAAGCCCACGATCGCAGTCAGTGCTGAAGGGACGCTCGCCCTCGCCTGTTGGGGCAGCACTCAGGCGGAGGGTCACGGCGATGG
>DASRXR010000488.1:0-26077 GCA_035687405.1 Polyangiales bacterium | reverse complement strand
TCGCGCTGGAGAAAGACTGACCATGTCTACCGCTTTGCGTGTTCACGTTGCGACACTGTTTGCCGCCGTGATCCTCGCCGCCTGTTCGAGTCGTTCGTCGTTGCGTGATCCAACTGACACGGATGGCGATGGCGATGGTGACGCGAAGGACGCAGGCCCTGCCAAGTCCGATGCTCCGTGTGGCACGGGCGGCAGTTGCGATCCCACCAACTACGGTGACGCAACCTGCACTTCACTCGGGATGGGCACAGGGACACTTCGTTGCGATCCCGACAACTGCATGTTCGACATGTCGATGTGCACCGGTGCGGGGAGCAACGGCACTGCAGCTTCTGGCGGCGGCGCTGGTATGACCGGTGGAACGCGCGGCGGTCGGGCCGGTTCGACAGGATCGACTGCTGGTGCGGGCGGTCGCAGCACCGGCCGTGCAGGTAGCGGTGGCACGACGGGCCGCGGTGGTCGGGCCGGAGCCGGCGGGATGAGCGCGGGCGGCGCAGGCGCGAGTGCGGGGACCGGTGGCGCAGGTGAGAGTGGCGCTGGCGCAGGCGGTGCCGGAGTGGGCGGCGTCACGCCGAGCGGGACTGAGGCCGGCGCAGGTGGTGCGGGTGAGAGCGGCGCTGGCGCTGGTGGCGCGGGCGCTGGCGGAGAAGGTGGCGCAGGAACCGGCGAGAGCGGTGCTGGCGCGGGCGGCGCGGGTGAGAGCGGTGCGGGCGCCGGTGGCGCGGGTGAAAGCGGTGCGGGCGCCGGTGGCGCGGGCGCTGGTGGGGAGCCGGCGGTCGACCCGAGTGGGCTGGATGCAGCGGTGCCTCCTCCGGTGGAAGAGCCTCCGCCGGTGGAAGAGCCGCCGACGGATGCGGGCGTGGATGCTGGGCCGGAACTGCCGCCGCTAATGTGAGTTCTGCGACGGGCGTTGGTTAGCGACGTTCGCGGGATATTCGCGTTGGTTGCTTTAGGCGCCCATTACAGCGTCGCTTCGCTCGCTGTTATTCTGGATTCTCTATCTTCCAAACACCATCTTCACGCAGGAACTGCACGCGCATCCGCTCGCCGTACGGCAACGTCGCGTGGTTTCCGACGATCTCGATCGGCCCGCTCAAGTGATCCTTCAGATTGCCGACCACGCGCGAGATCTCGTCGCGCCCAGCACCGCTCCAGGCCTTCTCGAGACTCGCCGTCGTCATGCCTTCTTTGTCCGCGTTCGGAACCAGGCGAAGCACGACGTCGTAACGCTTGTGTTCGATCGCACGAACGAACGCGTGTAGCGCCGCTCGCGGCGTCGACTGATCGTAGACGCGCGCGACGTCGGACGCGACGAACCACTTTCCATCACGCTGCACGAGCACGAGGTCGCCTTCACCTACGTGATCGAGCTCGGCTTTCACCCGCGCCGGCCCGCGCACGTGGGTGAGCGAGTTGCTGATCTCGATGACCTCTTGCGAGTTCTCCTCCATCAGCTTCTGCCACGCTTCCGCGCTGACGTGACTGCGATAGTCCTCCGACATCATCGCGTACGCGGCCGGCAGATTGCCCTCGTTCAGCGCGCGCGCAAACGCTGTGATGGTCGCTTCCGGTGAAGCAGGACCGTCGGGGTGCGTGGCGCAGCCACACGCGAGCTTCACTACAAACACGCAGGCGAGAGACAGAGTAAGTCGCTGCATTCGATCGCGCTTCATGGTCGGCTTCTTACGTCGAGAGTCCCGTGGTTTTCAACGGCGGCTGTAGACCCGCCGTTGTACCATGCTGACGTGAAGGAACCGGGCTCCGAGCACTCGACACATAGCCTAAACGCCCGCCTCTTACGCTTCCGATCACAGCCAGGATCCGAGGATCCATACACGCTGGCTGAAGATCTGATCGCGGCAAAACGCTACGGCGACGCGCGTGGTGTGACCGTAACGGCACAAGGCGACCAAGAGGACGGCTACTTGCTCGTGCTCGAGGGCCGCGCATGGCTGCAGGAGCGAGACTTGGTCCGTGCTCAGGCGGCGCTCTTGCGCGCCGTGCGTGCTGCACCGGAGTTTGCAGACGCGTATCGATGGCTTGGCCACGTCCTACTCAAACGCGGTGATCCACAGCGCGCGTTGAAGACGTTGCGGCGGGCGCTCGAGCTGAACCCGAACGACGACGAGTCGCAGAAGCTGGCGACTCGCGCGGAACATCTGTCCGAAGCGATCGAAGACGAGACGATGCCGATGTCCGAGGGGCCGCCCGAGCGCGAATCCCCGCAGCCGCCGGCTGCAACGTACGTCGGTCGCCAACCCACGCGCCCGAACGCGCCGGCACCTGTCGGTTCGAAGTTGACGCCGCCGAGCGCGCGCGGTGTCGTCGATGAAGAGCCGACTTCGAGCTTCCGCCAGATCCCTGGCCGGCCTGACAATCGCGCGGTCTCGCGCGGGGGTAGCGGCTCGATGCCGGCGGTGAAGTCGGCGATTCCGAATCCGCCGGACGATCCCGAGCTCGGTCGCTACTCGGCGAGCAACATCACGGCCGAACAGTTCGTCCTTCCACAGCGGACTTCTGGGCAACCGGCGCGCGCTCGCAAACCTACGCCGCCCGCGATCGCGGCTCCCTCGCGCAATCCAGCAGAGCCGCGCCCGCGAAAGCCGTCCGATGGCGGCGGCCAGCCCGCCGCTCGGGCTCGCCCGGCCGACGCGAGCCCAGCCAAGCCTTCGATGCCGCGCATGCCGGCACCCGCGAACGGCGGACCGCGCGCGCCGCGAACGTCCGGCGTTCCGACCGACGTGGTCGACCCTCGGCACTCGGCCGGTCCACCCGCGGGCGCGCAACGCCCGCTGATCGCAGCGACACCGGTGCCGGAGCTCCCACCTCTGCCGGACCTTCCGCGCGGAAAGACGTCGGCTCCGCGCCTGGAAGCCGCGCAGCCAGCAGCTGCGAAGGCAGAGCCCTGGAACGGCACGCCGGCTCGTCGCGCGCCCGTGCCGCCGCAAGCTGCAGCGCTCGAGACCTGGGATGAGTCGCAAGGCGTCGCGTTCGACCCGCCTTCGATGCCGCTTTCAGCTGCAAACGTACCCGTCGGCGCGCCGACACCCCAAAACGGGCCAGCCGATGCGGACGCGGTGTTCGAAGTAGTGAAGCGTTACGGCCTTTTCGAAGAGTCACGTGCGGCTGGCCCACAATGGGCGCTCGAGTCGGAAGTAGAGCCCCGCGGTACGCGTGTTCGCAACGCGTTGATCGGGCTATGGGCGTTCACGCTCGTGTGCTCGGTCGGCGGTTACTTCGGCTGGCAAGCGTTCGTCGGGCAACGGCACGCGAAGGCGGCGGCGTGGGTTCAAGAGGCGCGTGCGCTGATGCAGCGCGGCGACCACGCCGGGCTCGTCGATGCGGAGCGGTTGCTCCGGCTCGCTCGCGAGCAGCATCCTGCATCCACCGACGTCCCGCTCGAAGCGCTCGTGCTGCAAGTCGAGCGCGTGATGGAGGACGGCGAGCGCGACTTGGCCGCGCTCAAGAGCGCACTCGGACGTGCGCCGGTGAGTACGGACGGCAAGGCCGCGCAAGACGTCGCGACCGCGGTGATCTCCGCGTTCGGCGGCGACAAGGTCACGCGCGACAAGCTGCTCGATCAAGCGCTTGCGAGCGCGCAGGGCGACGCGCGACGCCTGCACTTGCTCGGCCGACTCGAAGAGAGGCTCGGCCGCGCGCAGTCGCGCGAGCACATCGAAGCGGCGGCGCAGACCGATCCGAAGCTGATGCCGGCGCGGCTCGCGCTCGCGGCGATGTCTCTCGATGCGGGCGAGCGCGCCGATGCGTTGCAACGCGTCGATGCCGTGCTCGCAGAGCACAAAGAACACTTACGCGCGCAGCTGATGCGGCTGTTCATTACGGCAAACGATGCCGAGCCCGTGCAACTGGAAGCGTCGCTCACTGGCTTGACCGACGAGATGAAGCTCGCGGGATCGGTCGACGAGATGTTGTTCTCACTCACGAAAGCGCGCGTGCTGCGCCGGCAAGGCAAACTGGATGACGCTTCTGCCGCGATCGAGCGCGCAGCAGGTCTCGGCGTCGACGAGCCACGCTTGCTCTCCTGGGTGTCGCGCGAAGCGCTCGCGGTGAACAAACCCTCGCTCGCGCAACAAGCCGCGAGTCGCGCGCTCAGCGTTGCGCCGGACGTGGCTCCGTATCGGCGATTGCTCGCACGCGTGTTGATCGAGCGCGGCGACGGTGCTCGCGCGCGCGAGTTGCTCGACAAACTTCCGGCCGATGATCTCGAAGCGCAGATCATGAAAGCTCAAGCTGCGCTCCTCGAAGACGACACGCCGGTGTTGCAAGCGGCGCTCACGGCACTCATGCAGGCGCCGTCGGACAAGCCCGACTCCGCGATCGAAGTCGGCGCGCTCAAGATTCGGCTCGAGTCCAAGCTGACGCCGGGCAAGCCCGTGGTCGACAAAGCCAAGGCGCTCGTGAAGTCGGCGCCGGGTGATCCCGAAGCGCTGCTCGCACTCGCCGAAGCGGGCTTGGCTGCGCACGATCCAGCGACGGCGAGCGGCGCGCTCAAGCAACGCTTTGCGGTCTCACCGGACGATCCGAACGCGCACTACTTGCTCGGTCGCGCGCGGCGCATGGCGGCTGACGCCGATGGTGCCGAGACGAGCTTCCGCAAGGCGCTCACACTTTCACCGGGCCAGAGCGATTCACTGATCGCGCTGGGCGGGCTGCTCCTCGACGAAGGCAAATACGAAGAAGCCGACGCTGTGTTTCAAGAGCTCGCGAGCCGCGGCGGCAGCTCACTCCAAGGCCGGATCGGACGCGTCGAAGCGCTCGTCGCGCTCGGGCGCACGGCCGACGCTCAGGTGCAGCTCGATGCGATCCCCGAGGCCCAGCGCACGAGTGCCGCCGTCCGCAGCGCAGGCGCACGCGTCGCGCTCGCGCGCAGCAAGCCCGGCGAAGCGCTGAGCTTGTTGCGGCCACTGCTGGAGACTCAAGCGGATCGACCCGCCCTGCAAGCGCTGTACGGCGATGCACTTTTCGCGGCCGAACAGCTCGAAGGCGCTGCGAGCGCGTACGACAAGGCGCTCTCGCTCGATGCAGGCTTACCCGAAGCGCTGATCGGGCGCGCCCAGGTCCAGCTCCGGACGAACAAAGCGAAAGACGCGCTGCCTGTGCTCGACTCGGCGAAACGCGCGCTCTCGGACCGCATTCGGCCGCCGGCGCTGCACGCGCTCCGTACGACGTTGGTCGGGCAGGCGTACTTGTTGCGAAACAAACGCGGTGACGCCGAAACCGCGAAACAGGTGCTACGCGACGCGATCAAGCAGAGCACAGCACCGGCGGAAGCGCACTACTGGCTGGGCGAAGCGTTGGGCGCGAAGGCCGCAGCCGAGGCGCGCACGGAATATCAACGCTATCTTGAGCTCGCGCCGAATGGTAAATACGCAGAGCGAGCACGCCGGGCGTTGGGCTCTCTATCGTGAGTAGCTGAGCGGGCGCGCTGCGCGATGCGCGCGATGCGAACGGAAGGAGCTCCCGATGGACCTGCAACTCACCCCCGAGCAGTCGCTCGTGCAACAGACCGCGCGTGACTTCGCGACGCGCGAGGTCGAGCCGCGCGCGAAACATCTCGATCACGAAGGCGAGTGGCCGGGCGACCTCGTAAAGCGGCTCGGTGAGCTCGGCCTGATGGGCGTCGCGATCCCGGCCGAATACGGCGGCGCAGGATTCGATCACGTCAGTTACGCGCTCGCGATCGAGGAGATCAGCCGGGGCTGTGCGTCGGTCGGCGTGATCATGTCGGTCAACAACTCGCTCGCCTGTGATCCGATTGCGAAGCACGGCAGCGAAGGGCAAAAGGAGCAGTTTCTAGCGCCGATGGCGTCGGGCAAGCTCCTCGGCTGTTTCGGGCTGACCGAGCCCGCGAGCGGTTCGGATGCCGGAACGATGGCGACTTTCGCCGAGAAAGACGGCGATCACTGGATCTTGAATGGCTCGAAGAACTTCATCACGAACGGGCCGCACGCGGACTTGATCGTGGTGTTTGCGATGACGCGCAAAAACGTGGGTGCGAAGGGTATCACCGCGTTCGTCGTGCCGACTGACACGCCAGGGTTCAGCACGACGAAGCCGGACGAGAAGCTCGGCATCCACGCGGCGCACTCGTGCACGGTGTTCTTCGAGAGCTGCCGGATTCCGGATGCGAATCGGCTCGGCAACGAAGGCGACGGGTTCAAGGTCGCGATGAGCACGCTCGACGGCGGCCGGATCGGCATCGCAGCGCAAGCGATCGGCATCGCGCGCGCCGCGTTCGAGAAGGCCGTGGCGTACAGCAAAGAGCGCCGCGCATTCGGCACGCCGCTCGCGGAGAAGCAGGCGATTCAGTTCATGATCGCCGACATGGCGACCGAGCTCGATGCAGCGCGTCTGCTCGTGCAGCGCGCGGCGTTGCTCAAAGACGCGAAGCAGCGCTGCACGAAAGAGTCGGCGATGGCAAAACTGTACGCATCCGAGATGTCGCATCGCGTGGCGCACAAGGCGTTGCAGATCTTCGGCGGGCTCGGGTACACGACCGAGTGCGATGCGGAGCGGCACTATCGCGACGCGCGCATCACCGAGATCTACGAAGGTACGAGCGAGATCATGCGGATCGTGATCTCAGCAAACGTGCTCAAGGGCTGAACGAATGCGGAAGACGAGCTGCGCTGTCTGGGCGTTGTTCTCGCTGTTGGGTGCAGCCTGTGGCGGCAGCGAGCCGGAACCGGCGCCGGTCGAGCCTGCTGCTACGAGCGGCAGCGAAGCGACGGTCGGTCCGCCACGCCAGGGCATGCAGGTCGAGGGCATTCTCGGCACGATCCCTCAACGCAAGATCGAGGACACGATGCAGGGGAAGCTTCCGTCGCTGCAGCGCTGCTTCTTCGAGGGCATGGGCGAGGTCGAATTCCTCGCCGGGCACATCAAGTTCTACTTTCGGGTCGGGCTCGATGGTCGCGTCGAGTACGTACATCCGCGCGGCAGCAGCATCGGGCATCGCGGGACCGAGCTGTGTTTGCTCGAGGTCGCGAAGAAGACGCGCTTCCCGGAGCCGAAGGGTGGAGGTCCAGCCGAGTTCGTCTGGGGATTCGAGCTCGAAGGTCCGGGTGGCGTGAGAGCGCCAGTCGAATGGAACGAGTCGAAGATGCAAAAGCCGCTCGACGAGCAGCGAGCGACTGTCGACAGCTGCGACGTCGAGGGCGCGCACTACCTCGTGACGCTCTATGTATCGCCGGGCGGCAAAGTCTTGGCCGCGGGGGCGGCTGCGGATTCACAGCCGGCCGCAGAGAAAATCGATTGCGTGCTCGGTGCGATCAAGGAATGGAAGTTACCCGATCCGGGAAGCTACGCCGCGAAGGTCAGCTTCAAGCTGTGAAGCCGACAGCTGCGATCACTTGCAGCCCGTAAAGGCGCAGCCGACGAGGGTTCCGCAGCGCCCGAACCGCTGATCGTACGACGCCTTGTCCGGCACACTCGCGAAGTCGAGCCGCTGCGCGAGCATTTTGAAGCACGCCGTTTCGTCGACCGGCATTGCGCCCACTGCCTGCATGGTCCCGCACGCGGTCTGCTGTGCGCAGTCGTACCGAAGCTTCTGCTCGTTCACGAACGAGAACAGCATCGAATCGCCCGCGCACGCGAAGTAGTCGCAACCGGTCTGCCCGGCACAGCGCGAAAACCGCATCTCGTAGTTCGCCTGCATCGCTTCCGTGCCGCGATCGAGTTTCGTGCTCGTATCCGCGATGCACTCGCCGACCGAGTCCTGCCGAATCGAAAACACCGGATCGCACGGCGCAGTCTGAGTGCAATCGTATTGGATGGAGGCCAAGTGCTTGTCGGAGTACGTCTCTTCGCCGCAACCTGCTGCCAGCACGCCGGCAACTGTGGAAACGATTGCGAAAATCGACGTGGCGAGACGGGGGTTGCGGCAGATGTCCATGCGTTGTGCGACCTCGGAAACCAGCAATCACTAGCACAAGGCCGCGCGAGAGCTCAGCCGAAAGTGATCCTGGCGGACAACACGCAAGTCCACCCAGTCTTGGGATGTGTCGTGCAACACGCGTAGCGCCCGCTACAGCCGTCGCAACTCACGGGTACCCTCAACGCTCGCGCTGCAGCTCTGAGCGGCGTGCGTGCCGCGCTACGGCGTCTTTGACCAGTCGATCCAGTAGCGCCGGGTAGGGCAGTCCCGAAACTTCCCACAACTTGGGGTACATGCTGATCTCGGTAAAACCGGGAATCGTGTTCACCTCGTTGAACAAGAATCTCCCTGTGCGCCGATCCAGAAACAGGTCGACGCGCGCCATCGCTTCGACTTCGAGCGCGCTGAAGATTCGCCGGACGAGCGCCTGACCTTCCGCGATCAGCTCGGGCGGCAACGCGGCCGGGGCGTGGAGCTCGGCCCCTTGCGCGTCTAGATACTTGTTCTCGAACGAATAAAAGCCACCGCGCGGCACGATCTCGCCAGGCAAGCTCACGTCGGGCGGGTCGGCTGGATCGATCGGTCCGAGCACCGCGAACTCGATCTCTCTCGCGTCGACCTCTTGCTCGATCAAGATCTTGTCGTCGTAGCGTTGCGATTCCGCCACTGCCTTCTCGAGCTCGGCGCGATCCTTCGCGCGCGACACGCCGACGCTCGAACCGAGCGTCGCAGGCTTCACGAACACCGGATAACCGAGCTCGCGTTCGATGCGCGCGATGAATGCGGCCTTCTCGCGTTGCCAGCGACCGCGCGACGCGCTCACGTACGGCGCAACCGCGATGCCCTCGGCTTTCACGAGCCGCTTCGCGACGTCTTTGTCCATGCTGATCGCGGAGCCGAGCACGCGCGCGCCGACGTACGGCACCTCCGCGAGCTCGAGCAAACCTTGAATGCTGCCGTCTTCGCAGAGCGGGCCATGCAGCACCGGGAACACGACGTCGATCTGCGGTGCATCGGACCCATCGGGCACGAACAGCGGACCTGGCCGTGCCGCGACGGTCAGCGCCGTTGCGCTCGAGTCCGTCGCGAGTAGGCGCGGGTTGTGCGCTTGAAGTGCTGCGAGATCTTGCCGGTGGAAGCGCCCGTCTTTGTCGATGCTGATCGGGATGACTTCGTACTTTTGCTTGTCGAGCTGGGCGACTACGGCCGCCGCCGACTGCTGCGAGATCTCGTGTTCGGTAGAGCGCCCGCCGTACAACACGGCGACGCGCAGGCGGGTGATTTCCGTCTTGTCTGTCATCGCACTCCGGAGTCTGTCCAAACTCGGCTCGGTTCTCCACTAAGTCGGCTGGCTGGTAGAGCCAACGCTTACGGGTAGGGCGGCCGGGCTCAAGTCGGCGCCGAATCCGACCGTACTACGGGGGTCAAAGTATCATGGGTCCGCTCCTCGCCCGTCTCTACACGCCGCGATGGCAGCCTCACCGGGGGATCGGCTGATGCGACCGGCCGTGCTAGCCGTCGACGACGACGCAGTAAACCGCCACATCATAGGCGAGATCTTACGGCGCGATCAGATGGACGTGAGCTTCGCGGACAGTGCGGAGCAAGCGCTGCGTCTACTCGAGAGCCCGCAGTCGCACTTCGACATTGTGGTGCTCGACCGCATGATGTCGGGCGTGGACGGCATCGAGGTGCTGAAGCGCATGAAAAGTGCGCCACGGTTGGCTGACACGCCGGTGGTGATGCAAACGGCGGCGGGGGCACCGGACCAGGTCAGTGAGGGGTTGTCTGCGGGCGCACACTACTACCTGACGAAGCCTTACGCGCCGGACGCGCTCCGAACGATCGTGCGCGCCGCTCTGAGCGACGCACGCTCGCGCAACGAGTTGCAAATTCGCGCGGAGAGCACCGTCGGGGCGCTCGGGTTGCTGCAGCGCGGCGAGTTCGAGTGCCGAACGCTCGAAGAGGCGCAGGGCCTCGCAGGCCTACTCGCCCAGCTCGGTACGGAGCCGCGGGTTGTGGTGGTCGGGTTGTGGGAGCTGCTCGCGAATGCGATCGAACACGGGAACCTCGGGATCGACTGCTCGCAGAAGGCCGAGTTGCTCCGACAGGACGGCTGGTTGGTCGAGATCCGGCGCCGCCAACAGCTTCCGGAGTTCAAGGAGAAGCGCGTCCGGGTCGAGGTGGAGCGCCGCGGCGAAGACATCGAGTTTTGTGTGCGCGATCAGGGGCCGGGCTTCGACTACGCGAACTATCTCGAGCTCGATCCATGTCGCGCGTTCGAGCCGAACGGGCGCGGCATCGCGCTCGCACGGCTGATGAGCTTTCGCACACTCGGCTACGAGGGCGCAGGTAACATCGCGCGCGCTACGCTCAAGGCCGCGATCCGGCGCACGCCGAGCTAATACACGACCAGGTTCCGGATGCGGATCGCACTAGTGGTCGAACGATCGTAGAGCGCGATTCGAAGCGCGCGTTCACGCAGCGCCGACAGTTGAAACACGACGGTCCGCCAGACCTCGTCGTTCCGGCCATGCACGCGACGCACGACTTCGTCGTCCGCGAGCAGCAGGACTTCCGCATCGCCGCCTTGGATCTCGAACGCGATCGCGGATCCGCCGCCGTCGATTCGGAAGTCGTGCCAGAACGCCCCGGTCGCAGCCGTTCCGAGCGACGAGGCATCGCTCGAGAGCTCGAGACTTCCATCGCCCGTCGGATACATCGCGAAGCCGTCTCCGAACACCTGCCACGTGTTCTGGTCCTGCATCGCCAGATTGAGCGCGGGTGAAGGCGTCTGCAGTGCCGACAACAGGTTTGCAGCTTCGAACGGCGCGAGCGGCGTGTCCGCGTCGACCAGCACCGTTCGCATCAAATGCACCTGATACGGGTTCCACGACGACAGCGTGTACACGATGCCGTAGCCGCCCCCGGGTTCTTCCGTGAACCACTCGGGCACGAGGTACGGGCCGTATTCACCGCCCGACTGATCCTCCCGTCCCGGATCGCTCAGCCCGTCGTCTCGACCGCTCACGTCCGGCGCGACGTGGATGAAGTGCTCGTAGCCTCGGTCGCGCCACGGCTCGAAGATCGAGATCGGTTCGGAGTACGGACCCGCTGGCCCCTGCGCCGTATGCAGGAAAACGCCGCGCGGCGACTCGCAGTTGTAGGCGAGCAAGAACAAGCCGAGCGCCTCGTGTTTGCGGACCGAGAGCTCGCCGACGCAACCAGCAGTCACGACCGGCTGCGCGTTTTGTTCGCCTTTCAGGAACATCGGACCCTCTGGAGAGTCGCCGTGGAAGTATTCCCAGGCGCCGCGATCCGCGAGCTCGTTTGCGCGGACGCGCGCGAGGTAGACGTCGCTCTTGCGAAACTCTCCGCTTCCCCAGATGTACGCCCAGTCGCCTTCGACGAGCACGCTCACGTTCAAGAAGCGTTGCGAGGCGACCACGTGGTCGACCGTGAAGTCGTCGAGCATCGCGCCATCGCTGTGCGCGAGCACTGACACGCGGTGATGACCGAGCGGATCCGACCAACCCGCGGCGGCGAACACATAGGCGGATTCGCCGAGGGACACGCCCTCGACTGCGACGTTCATGAATCCGAGATCGACGCCAGGCACCGTGAGCGGCGCGAACAACCCACTCGCGCGCGTGGTCCAGTCGAGCTTCGGTAGCGCTGCCGAGTCGAGCGGCCGCATCGCGGTGTAAGCGAGCGAGTCGGCCGAGTAGTCGAAGACGCTCTGCGAGTCGCCGAACAAGAACCACAGCTGGCCGCGATGCACGAAGCCGATCCCGAGATCGGTGCCGGAGAACCCGAGCCCGTCGACTTGGTTCGGCGATCGCGCGGTCCATTGGCCGAGGTGCCGCGTCTCGAGCTTTCGCAAGCGCGCCTGCGTGAGCGCGGCAGCTCGCGGGGGCTGCGGCTCCGTGACCGCCGTGTGCTGCGGTCGCAACGGGTCGTCGATGCGCCCGTTCGGGGTCGGTGTGGGCGCGGGCGCGTGGGCTTGATCGAGCGTCTCGAGCCAGTCGCCGCTCGAGACTTGCTCAGCGATGGGCTTGGACGCAGGGGCTCGGTCGCGCTCCGTCAGGCGAGGGCTCGTATCGAACCAGCACGCGCAGAAGCTCGGGAGTGCGAACGCGCACGCCGCGTAGAGCGACCAGCGGGTGCAAGCCCGGTGCAAAGAAGCGCAGCCACGGTCTGCGGTTGGCAGTAACACTCCCCCGAATGCGTCATTTCAAATTACCCGAATTCCTGGACGTGCAAGCCGTACATGCGTAACGCGAGCGTTTGATTGCAGCGCGCATGTCGCCGGATGTGCGATCGCTGCACGCAATCGCGCGTCGGTCAGCGCGGCAGAAAGCGAATCGAGTACGGCAAGAAGACACCGGGACCGACTTTCAACACGTTGTCGCTGCCCCGATACGCCGCCGCGGTCGACGGACCGCCGTCGAGGTTGAGTGCGTCGGTGCAGCCTTCGGCGGCGAGCCACTGCCCGAGCTCAGCGAGCGTCGGGCTTCGATCCCGCGGCTCGCTCAAATACGCGTCGAGCGTGCGACCTCCGTCGCGGACGCAGACTGCAGTGCGCGCCGCGCGACCCTGAGTGTTCAGATCCGGCACGACTTTGCCCGACTCGACGAGCCGCGGCCGGCACTGCACTGCGAGCTCGATGCCCTGGGGCTTTGCGGACAGTCCCGCCGAGCGTGCGATCCGTGCGCGCGCTTGCTGCACGATCAACACGCCGCCATCCAATTTCGTGCGCAGCGGCGAAAGCTGCGTCCCGTTCGACACGACCCAGCCGATCATCCGTGGCTTACCGCGATGCCATTCCCAGTAGCCGCCGTTGATCGCGAGCATGGCGTCTTCGAGGCTCGCGCTGACGGGCCGCTCGAAACCGAGGTCCGTGATCTCGCTGCGAACCTCGGCGAGCCGCACGCGAAAGCGGTGCATGCGTGAAGACTTCCCGTCGAACTTCGGCGAGAGCACGGTGTGTGCGAGCGCGGGATCGGACGGTGCGGACTCGGGCCGCGCCGGAGCAGCGAACGCGAGTACGAGCAGCAGTGCTGCCGGCACGGTCCACAACGTTTGCACAAGGCCGGGTGCTCGCAGCATCGTCGGTGTGCAGCTCTCAGCGGCGTCCGCGTTTGCCGTCTTCGCAGTGCCGCATCAGGTGCTCGGAGATCGCGCGCTGAATCTCGCGCTGGAAGATCACACCCACGGCTTCACCGCCGGGTGCGTTCGGGTACAAACACTCGACTGCACGACCTACGTCTTCCGGCCGCGCGCTGCGACCAAAACCTTTGCCGAGGTGTGCGAGCGCGTATTCGACGAGCTCGTCGGCGGTGCGCCGCATCGACTTCTCGAGGATGTCGTGGAAGTGCAGCGCCGTCTCGATGCTGATCCCGGCTTCCTCGAGCCGGACGGCGAGCCGAAGCAAGCTCGGGCTCCGCACGAGATAGCGTGGATTGAGGCCGGTACCTTCAGGCTCGATTGCGCCGTGCCGGCGCAGCTGTGACAGCGTGCCAGCGGGCGCGTTCCCGAGTAGCTCCTTCAGCTCGTCTTCCGTGAGCAGCACCGGCTCGTCGGCGAGGCTGCCCATGCGCCGGCCGAGGCCGAGCCACTGCTGGATGCTGTCGCTGTCAGCTTCGGGCGTGAGGATGAGCTCGCGGATTGCGCGCAGGCGCAGCCCTTTGTCTTGCAGCTCGGAGACGACGCGCAGCCGCTCCGCGTGCGTGTCGTCGTAAAACGCGACGCGCCCGCGCCGGATCGGCGGCGGCAGTACGCCTTTCGCTTGGTAGAAGCGGATCGTGCGGCTCGGCACGCCAGTCTTCGCGGCCAACTGGTCGATGGTGTACTGCGCGGCAGAGTCGCGGTCGGTCGGTTTGGCTTCTTCGGCGGGGGACGGAACACTCATAGTGGGTCGGAAACTGTAACAGTGCCAGGTGTCACCGGCAACTCGGCCGGATATACTCAGGTATTCGGCACCTGAGCGAGGAAGCGGGCGATCATTTTGCCCGCGAGGCTGAAGGGTGGCGGCACGAAGAAGCCGCCTTCCTCGCGCGGGGCTTTCGCCGCCGCGGCAAGCTCCGCGCGCGTGAACCAGCGCGCGTCTTCGAGCTCGGCATCGTTGCAGTTGATATCGAGCGTCAGCGGCTCGGCCTCGAACCCGACCATCAACGATGCGGGGAACGGCCAAGGCTGCGACGAGTAGTAGCGCGGCGGGCCGATCCGGATGCCCGATTCCTCGAGCACTTCGCGTGCAGCCGCAGACTCGAGGTCTTCACACGGTTCCACAAATCCAGCGAGCGCCGAGTACATGCCCTTCGGCCAACTCGACTGGCGTCCGAGCAAGCAACGCTCGCCGTCGTGCACCAAGATCAGCACGCACGGATCGGTGCGTGGAAAGTGTTGAGCGCGGCACTCGGGCGCCGCGCAAGCGCGTGTGTGGCCGCCGTCTTTCGGGCGCGTGGGCTTGCCGCACACGCTGCAGAAACGATGCCGCGAGTGCCATAGCAAGAGCGCGCGCGAGTAGAGTGCAAGCTCGGCTTCAGTGTCCGATAGCTGCGCCAAGAGTTGGCGCGAATCCGTTGCAAAACGCGCGCGTGTGAACGCTGCGTGTTCGAGCGGCGAACCGGCGCTCGAAATGTCTACACCGAACACTGCGTCATCGCCGATGAGGCCTAAAAACACGACTTCCGAAGCCACTTCGAGCAAGTCTTTTGCGACGGCGAGGGTGGGCAGCGCGAGGCCGTCGCCGTGTACGATCGCCTGCTGGCGCCAGAGCGGCACTAGCATCGTGGTGTCACGGTTGAGGTGACCCTCGAGGAAGTCGAGATCGGTGCGCCGTTCGGCCGTTCGGACGAGGCGTGGCATGTCGTTCGCCATCGCGCGGAGCCTCCCCTATATGGCGCGCGAGTGCAACTCGCGGGTCCCCCCACTCGGACGCGCGATGTCCTCGCGAAGCCGCCGATCACTTGCAGCCATCAGCTGCAGTTCGACGACCCGCGACGAATTCTTCGTCCCGTGCTACGAAGCTCGCCATGAGCGAGGACCATTGGGACGCCGCGCAACCGGGCGCGGAGCTCGTCGCCGAAGGTGACTACGAAGCCGCCGTTCGCGTGCTCACCGATTTGATCACGACGCAACCCGAGAACGAGTACGCGTACTTTTACCTCGGCTCCGCCTATTACGAGCTCGAAGACTTTCCGCGCGCATTGAAGAGCTACGTGAAGGCGCTCGAGATCGTACCCGGCTACGTAGGGGCGATGGTGAACGCTGGACATACTTTGCGCATGCTCGGCCGCTTCGACGAAGCCATGCGTATGGGCCAGCAGGTGCTCGTGCGCGCGCCGGACGACGGCGACGCGCTGTTCTTGATCGGCGCTGCTAGTTTCGCGCGCGGCGACTACGCGAAGGCCCAGAGCCATCTCGAACGCTTTCTGAACACGAACCCCGAGATCGAAGTCGCGGTTGAAGTCGAAGGCATGTTGCAGGTGATTCGAGGTAAACTCGCAGAGCTGAACTAGCCGAGCCGCTTCCTCGCTCGGCTCTCTCAGGTACGAGGTCTCGATTCCATGGTGGCGCAGCAGCGCGCTGGCAAACCTGCCCGAGCAGCAGATCGTTCTCGATTGTCGGGCTCCGTTGGGCTGTTGCTGGTTGCGTGTGCGTGCTTGTCGCCGTCGCTCGCGCACGCCTGGGTGTTGCAAATCCCCGCGCAGAGCGAGTTTGCAACGCTGCCGCAGGGCCGCGTGTTGTGCGGTCCCGTGCCGGAAGGGTTTCTCGCGGACGCGAACCGCCGGCGGATTCGCCCGAAGCAGGACGCCGCTCCCGGGCACAGCGTCACGACCGCACTCGCGCAACACAGCGGTGCCTGCGCAACCGACGCACGCGAGCCTGCGACGTTGATCGTGACCGGTGAGTTGCCGACGTTCGACCCGAGTAGCGTGACCGTGTTTTTGGATGCCGGCCGCTTGGAGCTGCGAGGCAACGACCTCGAAAACGCGCGCATCGGCTGGACTGCAGACAACAAGAGCGGCAGCGACGTGTGTTTGGGTGTCACGAAAGAAAAAGACCACGAGGCGTGTGCGCTCAGTATCGACAAAGATCTGCCGGCGGATCCGCGCCGGATCGAGTTGCGTTGGGCGCCGGCGTTCGGGCGAGTCACACCGGACGCGGTGATCTACGATCGCGCCGGTGAAGTGCTTCCGAACGAGCAGCTCGGCCTTCCGATCGCGCGGCTGGTCATCTCGCGCATGTTCCCCGACGTTCCGATGGTGAACGTCGCGAGCGGCGAAGGCCGCTTGCAGCTGGTGCACACCGAGGCGGTGTCGGGTGTGGAGTGCGGCAACGTGCGCTGTGAGATCGTGCCGGACGGGCTGCTCGTCGGCTCGGTTCCGGCCGCGGCTCCGACCGTCACGGTGAAGCTGCGTTTGCTCCCGCGCGTGTTCGCGACGCGCGGCGAGGCGTTCGACAACTTCGTGAGCGAGCGGCTGACCGTGTTGCGCTGTCCGATGTCGCTAGTATCGGGTGCGCCACTGCGCAATACCGACGAGCTGCGCGTGCTCGTGAAGCTCTCGCCCGAGTGTATCGGCGATGTGCAACGCTTGCGCTGGACTGCGAACGGCGACCCGCTCGAGATGTTGTCGGTCGAGAGTCTGAACGACGCGGTGTACGTGCTGCTGCACGTCGGCCGGGTCGCGAGCGACCGAATGAACGTCGTCGCTGCGCGCGAGGACGGTTCGGTACTCGCGGTCGTAGCGAGCCAGACCGCGGAGCTTCCGCCGCTGATGGCGACGCTCGAGTTGCCGCAATACGGCGAGATCGAGTTCATTCCGCGCAATCGCGACGCGGTCGTCACGATCACGCACGTCGGCGGGCAAGGCCGGCTCGTGCCGATCGGTGTCCCAGGCGCGTACCTCGTCTCGCGCGGCGAAGACGGTTTTCACATTCGCGGTGTGTACGGTGCGGGCGGCTATGCGGCGCTGCGGTTCGCGTATCGGATCGAAGGTTTGCCGACGAGCTTCCAAGACGTCGACTTCGCGCTCGTCACCGACCCCGTCCAGCGCCCGTTGCGCGAAGCCAGCGTACCGCTGCCGATCGGCGGTACGAGCATGACGAAGCACCCGATCGTCGAGCTCTACTGTGCACGCGAAAAGGGCAAGCTGAGTTTCATGGTGCCGGGCGAGTCGCATCACATCCCGTTCGACAATCGCGACAGCTGCCGGTTGCTCATTCATCGCGAGCGCATTCCCAAAGAAGCGGGCGAGCAGCGGCTCGACATCGAGGTAACTGTCAACGCGGTCGGCGGTGAGCCTCGGACGGATGCGAAGGCCGTGCATCACTTGATTCTGCGCAATGGGCCCGATCGCGACGTGATCTGGTTGCGCGGCGCAAAGCAGCAGTTCGATCGCTACACCGTCAACGTGACGCATGTCGTGAACGAAGCGCTCTACATGAGCGATCGCGGCCCGATGTTGATGCTGCCCAGCTCGCAATGGGCGATCGTCACCGAGGACGCAGACTTCAAGTTTTATGCGACGGCCGCGATCCCGGCGAGCTTGTATCGGTTCTCGGACGATCTGGGCACCGGCCCTTTGTCGCTGAACTTCGGCGTGCTCTCGCGTTTGACTTGGCTCGACTCGGAAGGTCACGAGGGCCTGGTCGGGCTCGAGTCGGGCGTCATGGGGATGGGCCTCGCGAGCGACAACGACCAGCTCGCGATCGTGCTCGGGCTCGGCATTGCGATCCCACTCGGCAATGCCAATACGATTGCGCAGGCCGCGATCAACATTCACGCCTGGCTCGCCTACAGCTTGGGCAAGAACACGGCGACGGACCCGGAGACGATGCAGGAGGTCACGCTGAACCCGTGGGCGTTCGTATTCGGTCCGAGCATCACGGTCGGCAGCGTAGGCGCGTTCTTGTAGCGCGCGTGCACGGCTGCCACTTCCGTTCCGGCGCCGAAAAAAGTAAGTGAGCGCATGCCCAGACTACTCGGCCTGTCGGTGGTGCTGTGGAGCTTCGTTTTCGCGATGATGTGCCTGACCTCGGGGACCAAGCCGATCGCGGGTGACTCCGCGTTGATGTGCGCCGCCGCGGAGTCGCTTCGGACGCGTGGGGATTTTGCGGTCGAGCCGACGCGTCGCGACGTGACCCCCGGTCCGGACGGTCGTCATTACACTAAGTATCCGCTGCTGACCGTCTTGCAGTGCTTGCCGGCGATGGCCGTACGCGAGCGTGTGCTCGCTGCCGCTCCGGGTGACACGGCGCTCGAGCTGTTGGCACCGCAGCTCGTGCCACATGCGGTGGCGGCGACGCTCGCGCTCGGTGCGATGCACGTCGGGCTCGCGCTCGGTTTGAATGCCGCTGCGAGCGTCATTTTGGCGCTGCTCCTCACATTCACGACGCCGATCTGGCTCGGCGCGCGGAGTCTCTACAGCGAGACGCTGCAAGCGACCCTGACGATTTGGTTTCTGTACCTTGCGTTGCGCGCGCGCGATTCGAAGCGACTCGGCGCGTGGGCGGCGCTCGGCGTCGTGATCGGTCTCGGGATCAACGCCAAGATCACGTTCGTCATCTTGCCGGTCGCGGTCGCGATCGATCAGCTGTACGAGCGCTGGGATCGCGCGCGTTTCATCGCAGCGGCATGTGCCGTCCCCGGGATGCTGCTCGGAGCGGCTGCCTGGCTCTGGTACAACCAAGTGCGCTTTGGCGATGTGTTGAACCAGGGCTACACGACGACGAACGACGGCGACCTCGGCTTCAGTGTGCCGCTCGCGTCGGGTGTGTACGGGCTGTTGTTCAGCTCGGGAAAGAGTGTGTTCCAGTACGCGCCGGTGCTGGTCGCGAGCGTTTGGGCCGTGCCGTACTTCTGGCGCGAACGGCGCCGCGATTTGTGGCTGATCGCGATTCCGAGCTTGTTCACGTTGGGGGTGATCGCGAAGTGGTGGGCTTGGAGCGGCGACTGGGGTTGGGGACCGCGGCTCCTGTTGCCAGTCGTGCCGCTCGCGTGCGTCCTGGTCGTGCGTTGGCTCGCCGCTCCGACCCGCACTTCGATGTTTTGGGTCGGTTCGCTCGCCGCGTTCGGACTCTACGTCCAAGTGCTCGGCTTGAGTGTCGACCCGTCCGAGTACCTGCACATGGTGCGCGTGCCGAGCAAGGTTGCGTTAGGCAAACATGCGGATGCACCCGAGGTCCGCGATGTACTGCTGATCGCGCACTTCATTCCGGAGTTCAATCCGATCGTGAGTCAGCACTGGCTGTTCATGCGGCACTTCTATCCAACGAAAGTCGAGCTCGATAGCTGGACACCGTGGCAGACGTTGGGTGTGCGCAGCTGGAGACCGAAGTACATCCCGACTCCCGAGCGGCTCAACTACTGGATTGCGGGGGAGTCGAGCCGCCGCGCGAACGTGCTCGCGACGTTGTTTTTTCTCGCGAGTGTCGCACTCGCGGGGACGCTGGTGTGGCTGTTGCGGCGCGTCGCGCGTGCGGAGCGTTTGCGCGCGCGCACGGCTCAAGCGCTCGAGCCGAGCAGCTGACTGCAGAAGAAGACGGCGGGATAGGCGGCGGCCCACGCGAAGAAGAAACGGTTCAGGCCGAATACCACGCTGTTCGCGAGGTGGAAGCCGAGGCCGAGTGCGAGGTAGGCGGCGCAGACGCGTGGATCCGACCACGCGAGCGGGAACGAGCACTCGAACGCGATCACGCCGAGTGCCAGCAGCTGGGAGCGGCGGCCGGTGGTGAGGCGATCGAGAAGCCAGCGCGGTGCGCCGTGACGTTCGACCGCGAGCTCGACGAACGAGCGAAGCGCGCGCCCATCGCGCCAGGCGGCTGATTTGAGCTTTGCGAAACCTGCGATCGAATACGAAAGTGTCGTCTGCACGGCTACGTACGCGAGCGCGGCGCGCGTGAGGAGCGGCGTCTGTGCGAACGAGAGCGCGAGCAAGACGAGCACGCTCATGTAGTCGCTGCCGCCGTTGAACGCGCCGCGAAAACGTACGCAGATCGCGAGCTGCGTGAACAGGAGAACGGGCGCGAGTGCGGGGCTGCCACTGATCAGCATCCACGTCGCGAGCGCTGCACGCACTGCGAGTAAGGCGAGAAACGGCTGGTACGGGAGCACGAAGCCGAACGGCCAGCGAAGCAGAGCGGGGAGGGTGGCGTGCTCCGCGCGCAAGATCGACCAGCGCCAGACGCCCCGTTCGGAGAAGAGCGCGCGCAGCTGCCAGAGCTCGACAGTCTGAAGCACGAGTGCGAGCGCGACGCCGCGCGCAACCCACGCGAGCGCGTCGTGTTCGGACCAGCTCATGTTGCGCCGACTACGTGTTCAGCGGAAACGAAGTCGCCGTCCTCGTTCGCTACGCCGGCGTGGAGGCGAAACCGATAACGTTGGCCGGGAGCGCATTCAGCAACCGAAAGGCATTCGACTTCGATCAGGCGTTGGACGAGCGCATATGTGATCGAGGCCGTTGGATCCTGCGCCGCGTCGTCGAGCTCGCTCGCGAGCTGATCGACGAGCGATTGATATGCGAGCTCGAGGTTGCCTCGCGCGTTGACCAAAAGTGCTGCAGCCGTGCGCGGCGAAGCCGGCTGAGCGTCACGCCAGGCTCCGAACGGTTCTCCGACAGCGGCTGTCGCAACTTGGAGCGAAGGGCCCGCCTCGATCCCTTCGAAGAAGCGCCACGACGGAAACAGAGTCCGAAGCAGGGCGAGCCCGCGCCCTTGAACGTCGCGGCGCGGCAGACGCGCGAGCACGAGACACGCGATCAGCAGCCCGGCGGCGATCCAGATTCCCACGCCACCGATTGTGCCAAAGTCTTCGCGCCGTCGCGCGTTCTCGGCACTGGGGATAGCCCCTAGGGCCAGCCGAAGTTACTCCACGCGCGAGCTGTTGGCCTTCGACTGCGCCGCTCCGAGCGGCGCGGGCGGTGCGGTGAGCAGCTGCCGCAGCACACCGACGCGCGTCTCGAGCTCGAGCACCCGCGACTGCGCTGCCTTGAGCGACGTGTGTGATGCACCGAGCTCGTCGCGCAGCCGTGACGCTACACCGTCGAGCTCCTCGCGCCGGCTTCGTTCGCCGGCGAGACTGTCCTGCACGCGATCCAAACGGCTCGCCAACTCGTCGCGCCGGGTCGTGGTCGTCTGCAGCTCTTTCTGCAGCTCGGCGTACTGCTCGCGAATCTCGCGCAGCTCGTCGATCTGTTGGCGAATCCGCGCCAGGCCTTGCGTCTGCCGTTCGGTCAGCTCGTCGAGCTGACCTTCGGTCTGCGCCAACCGCGACGCGAGCTCGTCGCGCGTCATCCGATTCGTCTGATATTCGCGCTCGAGCCGCGCGACGTCGGCTTCCAGCTCGAGCCGCCGCGCCTGCTGCACGTTCAACCGCGCCGACATGTTGGCCGCGTTGTCGCGTGCACGCTCGAAGCGCGCTTGGGCCTGAGTCGCCTCGAGCCGCTGCATCGTCGCTTCCCGCGACAACCCGTAGACGATCGAGCCGAACAGCGCGAGCACGGCGACCACGGTCGGCACCGCCCAACGCATCAGCGCGATGCGCTGCGCCCGCTTCTCTTCGGCAGCTGTCAGCTGCTTCAGCTGCCGATGAAACTCTTCGGCGTTGGGCCGGCCGTCCGGCGAGAAGTGTAGACAGCGCTCGAAGAAGCCGACCAGATCGTGCAAGTCACGCCGCACCGGCGGCTTGGGCGCGCGCGTCGCGCGTAGCTCCACGAACGCATCGACCGGCGCACCCGCAAACTCCTCGATCGCTTCCGGATCGAGCGCGTGCCGCAACGTGAGCGCGAGTGAAAACACGTCGGCTTTTGGACCGACCGGCGGCGGATCCGGCGCACCGGCAAAACGTGCTGCAACTTCCGGCGCGAAGTACGCGGGCGTTCCCGCGAGCACGAGCTCTGCGTCTTTTGCGGCGACGCCGAGGTCGAGCAGGACGGGTAAAATCCGCCGTGGCGCAGCGTTCGGAGCACCCTCGAGATCGAGGTTCGCGAGAAACACGTTGTCCGGCTTGATGTCTTGGTGCAGCACACCGGCGCGGTGCATCGTCGCGAGTGCTTCAGCGAGCGGCTCGAAGATGCGGCGCGCTTCGCGACGACCGAGGGGCCCGCGACGCAAACGGCGCGACAATGTCTCGCCGCGATACAGCGGCATCACGAACCACAGATGGCCTTCGTGCCAGCCGTGATCCTTCAGCTGAACGACCGAAGGATGAAACACCGACGCGATCAGCTGCAGCTCGCGCAGCGCCGTGTGCACCGACTGCGGATCCGCTGCCGGCGCGCGCAGGATCTTCAGCGCGACCACGTGGTCGGTCACGTCGCGATCGCGTGCCCGGTAGACATCTGCAAATGCGCCCGCACCGAGCAGACCTTCGACTTCGTAGCGGTCGGCGATCCGCGTGCCCATCTCGAGGAATGGCCGGCGACTCTTGCGCCGAGGCGCGCGCGCGTGCCGCTGGTCGAGCGTAAACGCCTCGAGCAACGCACCTTCGAGCGTGTGATCGCGACTCGCCGGCCGCTTGCCGAGCCAGCGCTCGGCTTGCTCCAGTGCTTCACTGCTCGCGCGCTCCACGCTCTCTGTGTTCGTACCGACGACCACTGCGACTTCCGCTGCGGTCAAGCGACGCGCGAACCGAAGCTCCGCGATTTCGGCGCGTTCGCGACCGAGCGTGCGCCGCAACTCCACGAGCCCACGCCGGAACGTCGCGTCCGGCGCCTGCCAGAACAGCGTCGCGTCTCCTACCGGTGGCTGCGCCGAGTTGGCGGTGAGCAGTGCGCGCATGCGCAGGTACACGAATGCGGGCCCCGGCGGCTGGTCCATGGCCTGATCCGCCGCCGCCTCGATCTCGCTCTCGAGCTGGCCGAGCATCTGGGCCGCGCGGTCTGGGCCGACCCGCAGGGCGGCGTATTGGAATAGCCCCTCCCAGTGGTGGTCGAGCGCGCGCTCCGCAATCAGGCTTGCAACGGTGCCCGCGATCGCCTGGCTCTCCACGATCGAGCGCGCGGCGATGTCAAGCGAGCGAACTGTTTCGCGCATCGACATACGCGTCGCCCGTTCGGAACCGAGCAGGTGGCTCGGGTGGGCATGGTCGACCGAGTGGGCCATACTGATTAGGGAAAGTCTGCCACGCGGAACGCTCCCACGAGCACGACGCCGCCAAGCTAGCATTGTGCTCGCCCTCCGGCCACCCGTGCGCTATACCGGGGACCGGCGAGGGCGACAGATCTCGATGCGCAGCTTACGTTCATCGCCGCTCAGACGCGGCTGGCGCACGCGCGATTCAGTGCCGCGCGATTCAGTCCCGCTGATGACGTGCACTCACCCAAGCCAGAAGTGGTGAGAATGTGGTCGTTCCGCTCTTCTGCGTTTATCTAGTTCACGCACTGGAATTTGAAGTTTGTCCGGCGTGGGAGTGTCTTCGAACTCATGAAAGCCTTGGACCGATTTACACCGCGCGATGAGTCTACGCGGTCTGTCACGTCGCAAGCCGACAGCCACGTTCGCAGTCGCTCGTATGCCGAGGGCTCGAAAGCGCCGCGACGTGTAGCCGAGTACTTCCGTGCGCTCGGGTTGTGCGATGCAGGTCGCGTCGAGAGCCTGGCGGATGAGCTTTCAGCAAGCGCAGAGACGCCGGAAGCAGCAGTTGCGCTCGCACAAGCGCGCGTGGACGCCTTTCGCACAGCCGTGTTTGGAGAAGACGCCGACTCCATCGACCCACTTTGGATGCGTGCGTTCATCACGAGCTGCCCGGACGCGTTTCTCGCAGAGCCGGAGATCGCCCGTGAGGCCGCTGCGAAGTTTGGCGATCCGCGTGCAGGGCGAGCACCGGCGAAAGAGCGCTTCCGTGATCAAACACTGCGCGCACTTCGCGTGCCGCGTTGGGTATGGGGCATTTCGGCGGCAGGTCTGACGACGACGGCCGCGAGCGTCGCATTGTTGCGCGAGCTCCGCGCCGATGGCCTGCTGGTAGCCGAGTTTGCCTGGGTGGCACTGTTTGCATTTCTGTTCGGATGCGCAGCCCTCGGCTGTGTGACCGCGGTGGTCGGCTTCTTCGCATCGACGGCGTCGTTGATTCGCCGCACGCGCGGCTCGCGCGCTCCGCAGGCCCCAGTGGTTGACGTTGCCACGGCGGCGCAGATCGCGGCCGCGAGCCCGAGCGACTCCCCTGTTTCACTCGTGTTGCCGCCGTCGGCCGAAGCCGTTCCGATGCTGCCGCGCACGGCGCTCGTGATGCCGATCTACGAGGAAGACCCCGAACGCGTATTCGCCGGCTTGCTCGCGATGCGCGAGTCGCTCGCGGTGACGCCCGGTGGTGAGGCGTTCGAGATCTTCGTGCTGAGCGATTCGCGTAAGCCGGAGCAGGTCGCGGAAGAAGAGCGCGCGTTTCGCCGGGTCGCTGGCGCAACGACCGCGACGAGCGTGCGGGTGTTCTATCGCCGCCGCGCGAAGAACGAGCGCGCGAAGGCTGGCAACCTGGCCGAGTTCTTCGAGCGCTTTGGCGATCGCTACACGTACGCGGTGATCTTGGATGCCGACAGCTTGATGCGCGGCGACACCCTCGTTGAGATGGTTCGCCGCATGGAGCAAGCGCCGCAGGTCGCGCTGCTGCAAGCGCCGCTGTTCTTGCACGGCGCGAACACGTTGTTCGCACGCGCGCAGCAGTTCGCCGCGAGCGTGAACGGTCCGATGTTCACGACCGGCCTCGGTTACGTGTCGGGTCCGCACGGCAACTACTTTGGTCACAACGCGATCGTGCGCGTCCGCGCGTTCCTCGATTGCTGCGCGCTGCCGGTGCTCGCCGGTCAGCCGCCGCTCGGTGGCCACATCCTCAGCCACGACTTCGTCGAAGCTGCGCTGCTGTGCCGCGCCGGCTGGGAAGTGCGCATCGCGGACGATCTGGCAGGCAGCTGGGAAGAGCTCCCGCCGACCTTGCCCGAGTACGTCGCGCGCGATCGTCGTTGGTGCCAGGGCAACCTGCAGCACTTGCGGATCGCGGTCGCGGAAGGTCTGCAGCCGATGAGTCGGTTGCATATGCTCGTCGGTGCGGCGAGCTACCTCGCCGGCCCGGCGTGGCTGGCGTTTCTGACGATCGGTGTTTGGCTCGCCTACGATGCGCAGAAGCCGCTCGTGTCTGCGGGTCTCGCCATCGCGCTCACGATCGCGACTGCGACGTTGCTCCTCGGGCCGCGTTTGCTCGGGTTGCTCTCGACGCTGCTCGACGGCGAGCGTCGGCGTAATCACGGCGGTGCGTTTCGTTTGATGATGAGTGTGGTCGCGGAGCTGGTGCTCGGCAGCGTGCTCGCGCCGCTCTTGATGATGCACCACACGCGCATCGTGCTTTCGATCTTGGTCGGCGGCGCGGTGAAGTGGGGCACGCAGAAGCGGCACTCGGCGAGCCAGTTCGGCACGATCGCGCGAAGTGAGGTTTGGCAGACACTCGTCGGTGTTTCCGCCGCAGTTTGGCTGTGGCAGGTGGCGCCGGGACTTCTGTTGTGGGTGGCGCCGATTTGGGTGCCGCTCGCGCTCGCGATTCCAATCGCGCTGCTGGTGTCGAGCGAGCTGATGGGCCGGTTATTTCGGCGCTTGGGCCTGCTCCGCGTGCCGAGTGAGGTTGCGCCGGACGAGCTCGAGCTTCGTGTGAACGACCTGCGTTCGCTCACGACTTCGGATGATTCTGCGCGCTTCCGCGACCTCGTGTTGGATCCGATGCTCGTCGCGACGCAGCTCGCGCGGCTGGCCGGGCTGGCAGCGGATAACGCGTCGCCGGCGTCGCGGCTCGACATGGTGCGCTTGCGCCAGCGTGCGTTGCGCATGGGTCCAGCGGCGTTGTCGGGTGAAGAGCGCGACGCATTGGCGATGGATGCGGAGAGCTTGCGGTTTCTGCACCGCGAGGCATGGCGAAGCTGGCCGGTCGAGTCGTGGCAGCTAGCGAGAGACGTCCCCCAGCTCCCGTAGAGCCGGCCGCCTCGTCCTCGTCCTCGTCCTCGTCCTCGTCCTCGTCCTCGTAGCCGTGCGCGTGCGCGTGCGCGTACTCGTTGCCGTGCACGCTCTCCTCGTTGCGCTCCGAGACGCCGATCCGGGTCGGCTACGAGGACGTGCACGGCTACGGCTACGAGGACGTGCACGGCTACGAGGACGTGCACGGCTACGGCTACGAGGACGTGCACGGCTACGAGG
>DASRXR010000487.1:0-9887 GCA_035687405.1 Polyangiales bacterium | reverse complement strand
ACGCCGCCGAGACATATTTGGACCGCGTCGAGCGGGAGTTGTCGACCGTGATGCTTCTGACAGGGTCGCGCACACTTCGCGATCTCGAGAAGGCACCGAAGCTCGTACGGGGTGAGCTGAAGGACTGGCTCGAGCTGGCTTCCTGACCTGCCCCTCCCCCGGCAGAGCTTTTACGGACCCCAGGTCGCCCAGCTGTGCTAGTCAGGCGCCTTAGAGGCGCGTCGGGATGTCCCGAAGCGACGCGCCTGCTACCATAGTCTTGCCTAGACCGCCCGGTTTGCCCTCGCGGCGACGCCGGGCGGAGTGAAGCGCGAATGGGGTTGTCTGAACGAAAACCCGAGTGGCTGAAGGTCCGCCTGCCCGGCGGCGAACGGCACGCGCAACTCAAGGAAACCTTTAGGCGCCTCGACCTTCACACCGTGTGTGAGGAAGCACGCTGCCCGAACATCGGTGAGTGTTGGCGCGAAGGTACGGCCACGATCATGATCCTCGGCGACGTCTGCACGCGCGGTTGCCGGTTCTGCGCCGTGACGAGCGGCAACCCGAAGGGCGTGGTCGATGCCAACGAGCCGGCCCACGTCGCGCAAGCGCTCGGGCAAATGGACCTCGCGTACGTCGTGCTGACCATGGTCGACCGCGATGATTTGCCGGACGGTGGCGCCGATCACGTCGCGCGCACGGTGCAAGAGATTCGGAAGCACAGTCCCGACCTGCTGCTCGAGACACTCGTCGGCGATTTCGCAGGCCAGATGGCAGACGTCGAAAAGCTCGTCCGCGATGGCCGGCCCGACGTCTACGCACACAACGTCGAAGTCGTACCGAGCCTGCAACGCCGCATGCGCGACGCGCGCTGCTCCTGGGATCGTTCGGTCCAGAGCTTGCGCGTCGCGCGCGATGCCGGCGCGAACGTCACGAAAACTTCGCTGATGGTCGGTTGCGGCGAAGAAGAAGCCGAAGTGCACGAAGCGATGGCGCAGCTACGAGCGGCGGACATCGACGTGCTCACGATCGGCCAGTACTTGCGTCCGACTCCCAAACACGCGCCAGTCGTGCGCTATGTGGAGCCGGCGGAGTTCGATCGATATCGCGAAGCCGGGCTCCGCCTCGGCTTCAAGTACGTCGCGGCTGGTCCGCTCGTACGCTCGAGTTACCGAGCGGCCGAAGCCTTCTTGAAGGGCATCTTGCGCGGTCGCTTGAGTGCCACTAGCGGTTCGTCGGGGGATCCGCTCGCCGCGGCTCCGTATTCGGACCGCTACGGCAAACGTCGCTTGGAGGTCGTTCAGTAATGGATGTCACCGCAAAGTCAGGCAGCAAGCCGCCGAGTGCGCCGCCCCAACGGCGTTTGTTCAGTGTGCTCGACCTCGACGGCCGCGCCGACCCGGATACCGATCCGCGGCTCGACGCAGCGCTGGTGAAGCGCATCTACGAGGGCATGGTTCGCACGCGTGTGATCGACGCGCGTCTGCTCAAGTTGCAGCGCCAAGGCCGAGTCGGGTTTCACGTCGGTTCTGAGGGCGAAGAGGCGGCGATCATCGCGTCCACCGCAGCGCTTCGCGATCAAGACTGGATCTTCCCCTGCTACCGCGAGATCGGTGCAGCGCTGTACCGCGGCTTCCCGCTCCAAGCCTACATCGACAACATGTACGGCAACGCGAACGACATGGTGAAAGGCCGGCAAATGCCGGACCACATCACCGCGCGAGAGTACCGCTTCGGGTCGATCACGGCGCCGATCGGCACTCAGATCACGCAGGCCGTCGGCTTCGCCTGGGCGGCGAAGTTACGCCGGCAAGACGTTGCGACCGTCACGTTCTTCGGGGATGGCGCGACGAGCAGCAACGACTTTCACGCCGGGATGAACTTCGCGGGCGTCTACCAAGTGCCCACGCTGTTTTTGCTGCGCAACAACGGCTGGGCGATCAGCGTGCCGTCGGAACAACAGACGCATGCCCGCACCTACGCAGACAAGGGCATCGGGTACGGCATTCCCGCGACGCGTTGCGATGGCAACGACGCGCTCGCGGTCTACGAGTGCACGCGTCAAGCGCTCGAACGCGCACTGCGCGGCGAAGGGCCGAACCTGCTCGAGCTCGTGACCTACCGCAGCGGCGCCCATTCGTCGAACGACGATCCGACCGTCTACCGCGACGCGGCCGAGCACGAAGAACAAGTGAAGCGCGATCCGATTCGGCGCTTGCGCCGCTATCTCGAGCGCGAGCACGGCTACACCGAAGCGGACACCACGGCCTTCGAAGAGCGCGTGCAAGCGGAGTTGTCCGTGTGCATCGAGCGCGCGGAGAGTGCGCCCGCTCCGACGATCGCGAGCATGTTCGAAGACGTCTACGAGCACATGCCGCCGCATCTCGTAGAGCAACAGGCAGAAGCGGTGAACGGACCGCGCGTGCGCAAGCGGCACTGACGTCAACCAGTAGGAGTCGCCAGTATGACGCAAATGAACATGGTCAGCGCGATCAACTCGGCGCTGCGTTACGAGCTCGGAAACGACGACCGCGTGGTGTTGCTCGGCGAAGACGTCGGCAAACTCGGCGGCGTGTTCCGAGTAACTGCTGGGCTGCAGAAGGAGTTCGGCGCAGACCGCGTGATCGACACGCCGCTCTCGGAGACCGGGATTCTCGGCACCGCGATCGGCATGGCGCTCGGCGGGTTACGCCCGGTCCCGGAAATTCAGTTCGCCGACTTCATCTACCCCGCGGTCGATCAACTGATCAACGAAGCGGCGAAATACCGGTACCGTTCGAGCGGCGAGTTTCCCTGCCCGATGGTCGTGCGCGTGCCGACCGGCGGTGGAGTCCGCGGCGGGCACTATCACTCGCAATCGCCCGAGTCGATGTTCATCCACACCGCGGGCTTGAAGGTCGTCTGCCCGAGTAATCCGTACGATGCAAAAGGTCTGATGCTCGCGTCGATTCGCGACAACGACCCGGTGGTGTTCTTCGAGCCGAAGCGTGTGTATCGCGCGCTCAAGCTCGATGTACCGGAAGGCGACTACGAGGTGCCGCTCAGCAGCGCGAAGGTCGTGCGCGAAGGCCAACACGTGACACTCGTCGCGTGGGGCGCGATGTTGCTCGAAGCGATCGCGGCTGCAGAGGAAGTCAAAGAGCAGGGCGTGGAAGCCGAAGTGATCGACCTTCGCACCTTGTGGCCTGTCGACACCGACACCGTCGTGGAAAGCGTAAAAAAAACCGGTCGCCTCGTGATCGTTCACGAAGCGGCGCGTGCATGCGGGCTCGGTGCAGAATTAGTCGCGCAGATTTGCGAGAAGGCGTTTTTGCATTTGGAATCTCCGCCCAAACGCGTGACCGGTTTCGACACGCCGTTCCCCTACACCCTCGAGAACGAATATCTACCGCTCGCCCATCGGATCGTGCCAGCTTTGATCGAAGCTGCACGCTACTGACGAGCGACAACCGATGAGCGTTGGAGATTCTGCAAGCACCATGGCGCGCTTCGAGTTTCGACTGCCGGACATCGGCGAAGGCGTAGCAGAAGGCGAGATCGTCGCCTGGCACGTACGTGAAGGCGAGCCCGTCGCCGAAGACCAGGTGATGGTCGAAGTCATGACCGACAAGGCGACCGTGACGATCGGCGCTCCGAAGGCGGGCAAGATCGAAGAGCTTCGTGCGCAAGTCGGCACGACGGTCAAAGTCGGCGACGTCCTGGTCGTGATCCAAACCGGCAACGGCTCGCGTGCACACGGCGGCCATCCTTCGAAGATGCCGGCCGCGAGCGCCGCCGGCGAGATCTTGGAATCGCTGCCGGGGACGAACTACTTCGCGGAGAAGCGAGCGAACGCGAGCGCCGCCATCAACGGCAACGCCACCGCACAGCACTTCACTGAAAAGCCGCTCGCAACTCCGGCGACACGCAAGCTCGCCCGCGACCTGGGGCTCGATCTGCGGACAGTGCCCCCGACGGGCGACGGCGGTCGCGTGACGCAAGACGACTTACGCGCAGCTTCCGGCGCTCCAGCCGTTGCTGCTTACGGCGGCGGGCTCGGCGCGAGCGTACATGCGATGCCGTCTCGGCCCGTCGCGCGGCCAGTCCAGCAGGCGCGCAAGCCTGTCACGGCCAACAGCGGGAAAGACACGCGCGCTCCGTTCGTCGGTCTCCGGCGGAAAATCGCCGAGCGCATGACGCAGAGCAAGAACACGGCCGCGCACTTCACCTTCGTGGAAGAGTGCGATGCGTCGCGGCTGATGTCGCTGCGCGATCGGCTGAAGCCCGAGGCTCAGGCGCGCGGCATCGAGCTCACGTACATGCCGTTCATCGTGAAGGCCGTGTGCAGCGCGCTGCGGCTGCACCCGATGCTGAACTCGAGCCTCGATACCGAAACGAACGAGCTCGTGATGCACGGGTCGTGTCACATCGGGATCGCAGCCGCGACCGACCAAGGTTTGGTCGTACCGGTATTGCATCAGGCCGACCAGCTGCCTCTGTTCGACTTGGCCGCCGAGATCAACCGGCTCGGTGTGCAAGCACGCGACGGAAAGCTGTCGGTCGCGGAGCTGTCGGGCTCGACGTTCACGATCACTTCGCTCGGCAAACAAGCCGGGCTGTTCGCGGTCCCGATCCTGAATTTACCGAACGTCGGCATTCTCGGCGTGCATCGGATCAAGGAGCGGCCGGTCGTTCGCGATGGCCAAATCGCGATCGGCCAGATCATGCTCCTGTCGCTGTCGCTCGATCACCGCATCGTCGACGGCCACGTGGGCGCAGCCTTCGCGTACGAAGTGATCCGGTACCTGGAAGAGCCCGCGTTGATGTTCATGGAGTTGTAGGCAGTCCGGCTGAGTCTCGCCCGGTCGGTGCTTTGCATTTGCACTGGGTTGCGTTTACGCCGTCGATAGACAAGAAGACCGCATGGAGGAAAGCGAGCCTGATCACAGCGCCCCCGAAGGCGCCGTGTGCGCCGAGCATCAAGGACGACCGGCGGCATTCACGTGCCCGCGCTGCGGCAATTATGCGTGCATCTTTTGCTGGCACGCCCTCTCGTCTCGCTGCGATGCCTGCCTGAAACGAGATCCAGCGGCCGCTGCACCTCCACTCGCATGGGAGGGCCGGACCGGGACCGGGATCGGTCGCTACTTCGGTACGCTCGGCAGCGCGTTTCGCCCGGTGCGAAGCGCGCCCGCATTCGCGCGGCCCCAGGTCGGCCCGGCGGTGACGTTTTTCCTGTTGAGCGCGCTGCCGATGGCTGCACTCGCGGGGGTGATCCCGTACACGAAGACTTTGATGTTCGGGAGCTCGCTCGCCGTCACGGTCCAGGGGCACCCCAGCTCTGCGGACATCGCGACCGACGTCGCCCGCGCGATGCTGATCCAGCTCGGGCTGTTCGCGCTCGATTTTGCAGCGCTCGCTCTCCCGTTCACGAGCCTCGTGCGCGCGTACACGGACGAAACGAAGCGCCCGGCAGCCCTACGCGCCCTGCTCTACCGGATCTGGCTTCTGCCCGGCGCAACCTTGCTGTTCTTCCTCGCGTTGTGGTTGCTGCCGCCCGGGCCAACGCCTGAGACGGCGTCGCCATTTTTACCGTTCGTTCTCACGATTCAGCTGACGTTCAACGCGCTCTTGCTGCTCTCGATGCGCGCAACGGCACGGTTCGCGTGCGGCATCACGCCGCTGCTCTCGTACGTTGTCACGGCCGTGCCGCTCGTGATCTGGATGATCGTCCAGTGGTTCGTACAACTCGCCGCACCCGGCGCATTGTAGCGACACCACTCAGATTCGGACCGGCAAGTTCGCCTGGATTCGGAACAGCGAGTCGCCCCAGATCTGCTTTTCGCTCTCGAGCGCGAGCTTCGGAAAGCGCGTGACGAGCGTTCCGATCGCGATTTGAGACTCCATCCGCGCGAGGTGTGCTCCCAGGCAGAAGTGAAGGCCGCCGCCGAACGCCAAGTGCGCGCTGTGATCGCGCTGGATCAGAAAGCGGTCGGGCTCCTTGAACACGCGCGGATCGCGGTGGGCCGACGCGATGCTCGCAAACATCGGCGTGTTTTTAGCGATGGTGATGCCGCCGAACTCCGCGTCTTCGTGCAAGACGCGCATCGTGCCGGCGATCGGACCGTCGTAACGTAAGCACTCCTCGATCGCAGGCGCGATCAAGTCCGGCTTCGCGCGCAGCTTCGCGAGCTCGTCGGGATTCATCAGGAGCGCGCGCACGCCGTTGCCGATCAACCCGATCGTCGTCTCGAAGCCGGCGATCAAGAGGCCGATCGCTTGGACGATCAACTCTTCGCCCGTCAGCCGATCGCCCGCCTCTTCCGCGCGGATCAACGTGCTCAACAGATCATCGCCGAGCGTGCTCTTGCGTTCGATCACGAGCGCGTTGAAGTACTCGATCAACTTCGCAGCCGCATCGTACGACTTCAAGCGTTGCGGCTCGCTCAAGATGCGCGGCGCGAGCAGGTGCGTGATCTGCGCGGTCCAGTCGGTAAACAGCTCGCGGTCCGAGAGCGGCACGCCGAGCATCTGGCAAATCACGGTCGACGGAAGCGGCCGCGCCAAGTCGTCGATGACGTCGAAATGCGCGACACCGTTGGCCGCGCGATCGAGCAAGTCGTCGACCAGCGCTTGCACGTGCGGACGCAACCGTTCCATCGCCGGCGGCGTAAACCCGCGGCTCACGAGCCGGCGCAAACGCGCGTGGTTCGGCGGATCCTGCTGCAACATGAAGCGGCGCGGATAGGTCGCCTCGTCCGCGCCCGGGAGCACACCATCCGTCGTGCGCACGCCGACCTTCGTGTCTTTGAGCAAGCGCACGACATCGGCGTGACGAAACAGTTGATAGTCGCCGACATCCGTGCGGTGCACCGGGTGGTGCTCCCGCGCGTACTTGAGCTCTGGGTACGGGTTGTCGCGAATCTCGGGGACGCGGCTGAACGGATTGACGCCCTGCCAAGATTCGTCGCGATCCAAACGCGGCGGAGGTACGGAGAACATCGATCGCGAGTATATCGCGACGCGCACTGCGCCAACCAAGCTTACGCGATTGTCAGCCATCGTGAGTGTGCGCGCGGAGCGGGATCTCCGCTCCAGGCGCACGTGGCACACGTTGGATCCCAGTCAGGATCCGTCAGTGGCCGTCGAGCAATCCGCCCAAACCGCCGAGCATCGAGCCCTCTTCCGTGCGCGAGCCGCCCGCGGACGGCGCGTTCGCGAGGATGCGATCGGCGAGGCGCGAGAACGGCATCGACTGCACCCACACGGTGCCGGTTCCTTGCAACGTCGCCAGGAACATACCTTCGCCACCGAAAACCATCGACTTGAGATTGCCGGCGCGCTCGATGTCGTAGTCGACGCCCGGCGTGAACGCGACCAGACAGCCCGTGTCCAAACGTAAGCGCTGACCACGCAGCTCCTTCTTCACGACCGTCCCACCCGCGTGAACGAACACACGTCCGTCGCCTTGCAAGCGCTGCAAGATGAAGCCTTCGCCGCCAAACAAACCCGTGCCGAGCTTTTGACTGAATGCGATCGAGAGCTTCGTGCCGAGTGCTGCCGCGAGAAACGCATCTTTCTGACAGATCAACTCTTGGCCCACGGACCCGAGATCGATCGGAATGATCTTGCCGGGATACGGCGCCGCAAACGCGACGCGGCTCTTGCTCTGACCTTGGTTCGTAAAGTGAGTCATGAACAATGACTCGCCTACGAGCATGCGTTTGCCCGCACCGAGCAGCTTGCCGAAGAAGCCTTGCTGCGGTTCCGAGCCGTCGCCCATTTTGGTTTCGAACGCGATGCCGTCCTCCATGTACGTCATGGAACCGGCTTCAGCGATCACGGTCTCACCTGGATCGAGCTCGATCTCGACGAGCTGTAGGTCGTCACCAATGATTTCGTAGTCCACGTCGTGGCTCTTCATGGTCGCGCCTCCTTTCGGCGCGACTTCTGTAGCACAATGCAACGGCGATCAAACGCCGCGACTACCGGCGACGATATTCGGCGGCGCGGGTTTCGTGGCACTGCGATTGACCCACGTGCGGACGTAGTACGGTGGCCTGCCCTGCGCCTCGTGATAGGTGCGGCTCGCGACGTCGGCGACCAATCCGAGTGACAAGAGTTGGATGCCGACGAGGATCAGCATCACCCCCAAGAGCAACAGGGGGCGCGTGCCGATGTCCTCACGCAGCGCGAACTTTTCCCAGGTCAGGTAGGCGCTGATGCACATGCCCGAAAATAGCGAGACGAGCCCGGCGAGTCCGAACACTTGCATCGGCCGCACGAGATACGAACGCAAGAACAAGACGGTCACGAGATCGAGCAGCACGCGCAACGTTCGACCGATGCCGTACTTCGATTTGCCGAACTGACGCGCGCGGTGATGGACCGGTAGCTCCGTGATGCGCGCACCGACGAGCGAGGCCATCACCGGAATGAAGCGGTGCATCTCGCCATAGAGCCGCAACTCCTTGGCGACGTCGGAGCGCATCACCTTGAGCGTGCAGCCGTAGTCGTGCAAACGGACGTTGGTCGTACGGCTGATCAACCAGTTCGCGAGGATCGAAGGAAGCCGCCGGTTGATGAACGTGTCTTTGCGATCGGCGCGCCAGCCCGCGACCATGTCGAAGCCTTCGTCGAGCTTTGCGAGCATGCGCGGGATGTCGGCCGGGTCGTTCTGCAAGTCGGCATCGAGGGTGACGACGATTTGCCCGCGCGCCGCGGAGATCCCCGCCTGCATGGCAGCGGTCTGGCCGAAGTTGCGGCGAAACGTGCCGACCACCAAACGCGGGTCGTTCTTCGCGATCTCGGCCAGCAGCTCGAAGCTCTTGTCGCGCGAGCCGTCGTCGACGCAGATCAACTCGTAGTCGAGCCCGGTCGGATCGAGCGCGGCGTGAACCTCGCGTACGAGCAACTCGACGCTCTCGGCTTCGTTGTAGATGGGGACGACGATGGAGAGATATGTGGCGTCGAGTTCGTAGACCATGTCCGCTCGGTTCAGGCGCCGTTGCGAGCTGGGTGGCGCCGCTTGCGCCTCCAGCCAGCGAGCGCGAACGCGAGGCCCAAACCGAGCCAGCCGCGGTCGCTCCCGTTCACACCGATCGCGCGGACCGAGCATCCGCTGTCCTTGTCTTTCGCGCCAGGGGTCGCGCCTCCGCCGCCGGTCGAACCTGCCGCGCCACCCGTACCCGCTGCGCTGTTGCCCGCGGAGCTTCCGGCTGCCGAGCTTCCGCCCGCCCCTGCCCCTGCTGACGACATGCCGCCTGCACCCGCGGCGCTCATCCCGCCCGCGCCGCCGCCATCAGCTGCAATACCTGCGGTACCGAAGTACTCGACGCAGACCGGTGCGGCCGGAAAGTGCGTGATGTCACAGAAGTTCGGCGAGCGAAGTGCGGGAGCACACTGGGTGCTGAGCGGCGCTTCGTCTTTGCACTCGAGAAACTTCGACGCGGTGCGAATGTCGAACAGCGTGTTCAACGCGCCGGTCGTCAGGTCCGCGGTGCCCATTCGCCAGTCCGCGCACACGTACAAGCGCTCGCTCGCGGCGTCGTAGTTTATGCAGCCAACTTTGTACGCCGTGCTGACTTGCGTCGGCGGCTCGCCGAGCTTTGCGACCTTGTACAACGCCGGCGTGTTCTGATCGTTGTCGCCGTACCAGAGCGTGCCGTCCGGCATGAACGTGATGCCGCTGAACGCCGTGACTGTGCCGATCTTCACGTAGCTGCCGGGCTCGCCGCGCTTGTCGCTGTAGAACAGATCGTCGGTGAGTTGCTCGGCCGTGCGCACGAGCAAGATGACGATGCGATCTGGATTGGTCGGGTCGACACCGACGAGGCGCAAGTTCGTGCGGTCCGGAACTTCGCCGTAGTAGTGCGAGGTCCACGTGACGCCGTTGTCGTCCGAGTAGCGGACGAAGTACTTCGGGATTT
>DASRXR010000486.1:0-5984 GCA_035687405.1 Polyangiales bacterium | reverse complement strand
CGAGCCAACCCGGCCTCTTCTTCGTCGGCTTGCACTTCTTGCACGCGATGTCGTCGTCGATGATCCACGGCGTCTCGCGGGATGCGGAGCGCATTGCAAACCATGCGGCGAAGCGCGGCCGTGTCCGTGCGACATCGCGACGATGACGTTGTCTGCGAGGTACTCGCGGCCAGCCGCTTGCACGACGTAGTAGCCGTCTCGCCGCGTGACCAACTCGACCCGAGAGCTGGTGCGCACGGGCAACTTGAAATGCTCCGCGTACGCCTCGAGGTAGTCGGCCATCTCGTTCTTCGTTGGAAAGGCGTATTTCTGCGATTCCGGAAACGGGAATCCCGGAAGGCCATCCCAGCGACACGCCGTGAACAACCGCAGCGAGTCCCAGCGATTGCGCCAGACGTCGCCGATGCGAGCGTTCGCATCGAGAATGACGAAGCGCGCGCCGCGCTGTTTGAGGTAGTAGCCGGCGCTGAGGCCTGCTTGGCCCCCACCGATGACGACGACGTCGAAGTGTTCGGGGCGAGCGTCGACAGTCGCAAGCCGTTCCCACATGCTGCCTTGTTCGACGAAGCCGATATTGGAGTTTTGATTGGTCATGGTTCTTCTCCGCTGAATGCGTGAGTCGAACTTAGGACCGCGAGCCCGTTGAAACTTCGGGTGAATCCCCCAATTTTCGGGCTGCGCGCAGGTTCGGCATGGGTAGTTCTACCCATGCGCCAGGCCCGTTCCGCTCAGACCAAGCCGTTCTCGTAGGCGTACGCCGTCGCAGCGGATCGCGAGCTCACTTCGAGCTTGCCGAAGATGTTGCTGACGTGACGGTCGATCGTCTTTTCACTCACACCGAGGTCGCGCGCGACCTGCTTGTTGGTCTTACCCGCAGCGACCAAGCGCAACACCTCGAGCTCGCGCGGGCTGAGGTTGTGCTGTGTGGTCGCGGGCTTCGCAGGCTGCGCGCGCGCGGCCGGTTCCGAGAGTGCTGACAGATCGGGACCCGCTCCGAGCCGCTCGAAGATCGCGCGCGCAGCGTCACGTTCGAGTGCGGCCCCGTCCAGATCGCCCAGCTCACGACACGCGCGCGCGAGCAATAACCGCACTCTCGCTGCAATGTACGGCGCGTCGAGCTTCTGCCAGACCGCGAGTGCAGCCCTCAGCGGCTCGAGCGCTGCACTCGCCTTCTTCGCTCCGACCAGCACGGAACCATACGCGTGAGACGCGATCGCGTTCAGGACCTCGCCGCCCGACTCCGCCGCGATCCGTGTGAGCTCTTCGCAGCCGCTTTGCGCTGCTGCGACATCACCGACGGCCAGCATGATCTCGATGTACGCGGGCAAGTAACGTACGCGCCGCATCGAACCGGAGCTCGCGTCGAGCGCTCGCCGCACCGCTTGCACCGCGAGATCGACGCGGCCTTGCGCGAGCCGCAGTAGCGCGAGCCCTGGTTGCGGATCGCTGCCGAACTCACTCGCACTGCGATACGCAGCTTCGGCCTGCTCGTAGTCGCCGCGCAATCGATAGACTTCGGCTTCCTGATACAGCGCTTCGGCAGTCGCGGTCGGATCTTTTGTGTGACCTGGCGCGGCCGCCGCTCGCCGCGCTTCCACGATCGCCTCGGCCCAAGAGCCCCCGAGCTGCAAGAGCTGCGCGCGATGCACCTGACAGGTCCCCGTAAACGTCACGAGCTGCGGCTGCGCGTCACACCAGCGCGACAACGCCGACGTCCACTCACGCGCGCGATCGTATGCGTAGACTTGATGGCAGCCCGCGATCAAGCTGCAGTAGACGAGGCCGGTGATGAGCGGAGACAACTCGCCGCTCGCCGCGGCGAGCATCCCTTCGTCCATGAGGCTCAAGCCCGACTCGACTTTGCCCAGGCGCACGAGCGAACGGCCTTGCATGGTGCGCGCGAACGCGACCAAATCGCGGTCCTTGCAGCGCTCGCCGATCTGCAACGCTCGGCCGGCGACCTCGTAAGCCTCTTGATACTCTTGCGCCGCCGTGTGCCGGTGAGACTTCGGCAAGAGCACCCAACCCTGCTCGGCGCACTCACAGTCGCTCAGGTGCGCCAGCCGTTCGGCGCGCGCGTGCCAGGCACCTGCACGAGCGACCTCGCCCATCGCGTACGCGCGGAAACACATCCAAAACGCCCAGCGAGCGGCTCGCGCGTTCTGCTCGGACGCGACATATGCCTGATGCGCACGCTCGGCTGCCCCGAAAAAGGGATCGTCGCGGCCCGTGAGCAGCGCCGACCAGGCGAGACGCTCGAGGTCTTCCGGTTCGAGCGGCTCGGCGCCGTCCAGAGTTGAAAACGTCTCGTATGCATCCTGCCACTCGCGGCGTAGGTACGCCGTGCGACCGCGTTCACGCGTCGTATCGATCTCTTCAGGTGGCAGTAGCTCAGAGGCCATATCGTTTGCGGCGGCTAGGCGCAAAACCTTCGCGCCATGGGTCGGAGCTTACCCCGTGGCTCACCCACCAGGCTAGGATGCCGGCGTGCGCGCTCGTTCAGCACTCGCCCTGCTCGCAACCCTGTGCGCCTGCTCGCACGACGGCGGCCCCGAAGTGGGGTCGCCGCCATCAGCTGCGGACCCGCCACCGATCCCGATCGGGCTCGATTCTTTTCGCATGTGGGATCGGCTGTACCGGCCGCGCATCGGCACGCGGACGTACATGCGAAGCACGTATGACCGCGCCGGTGGCAACGAGGGTGCCGACGCGAGCCACTTCATTCGTCAGACCGCACCCGATTTCAACACCACGCTCGATGTCGCGGGCCCAGGTGTGTTGCTGTTCGTGCGGACGAATCACTGGCACGGTAGCCCCTGGCACTACGTCATCGACGGCACTGACCTCATCGTCAGCGAATCGAGCACAGCCGATCCGCTGAACCCGGTGACGGACTCCGTCTTCCAACCTGCAGACGCGTTTCCGAATCCACTCACGTACACCTGGTCCACCACGAAGGGCGCCGACCTCAACTGGGTTCCAATCCCGTTTCTCTCGAGCCTGACGCTCGGTTACAGCCGGACCCACTACGGCACGGGCTACTACGCATTTCAAACCGTCCCCACGGGCGCAACGAACCTTTCGCAACCACTCAGCAGATTCGCGACCGAATCTCCCGATCCAGAAGTCCTCGCACTGCTGGGCCGCGCCGGTGAAGACATCGGCAGCAACTCCGCCCACGCCGAAACCGTCACCGGCACATTCGATCTCCCCGCCGACGCGCGAACACGCATCGCCGAGCTCAAAGGGCGACGGCGCCTCGTCGCACTCAAGCTCCGCATCCCGCGCGCAGCGAGCATCGACCTCGCGCGCGCTCGCATCGCGATCACGTGGGACGGCGAAAGCGAACCTTCGATCGACGCTCCGCTCGCACTCTTCTTCGGCAGTGGCTCGCTCTACAACCGCGCGAACACTGAATGGCTCGTCCGCGGTTTGCTCACCAGCATTCGCTTCAGCGAATCCGAGGTCGAGCTCTCGAGCTACTTCCCGATGCCGTTCGAAGAGCGCGCGCGCATCGAGCTCACCGGCACGAAGCAAGCTGTCAAGCAGCTCAGCTTCGAGATCCGCACCGAGCCGTATGCCGACAAACCGGAGTGGCGGAGCTACTTCCACGCCACGTACCGCGATCACGGCGAGCCCACGCCGGGCGTCGATCTCGTCCTTCTCGACACTACTAAAACCGAAGGCGGCGGCGACTTCTGCGGAACGTTCATCGGCACGAGCTTCATCTTTTCCGACCGTGCGGTCCTATCCACGCTCGAAGGCGACCCGCGCTTCTTCTTCGACGATAGCGAGTCTTCGCAAGGCTACGGCTCCGGCACCGAAGAGTGGGCGGGTGGCGGCGACTACTGGGGCGGTCTGAACATGACGCTCCCGTTCGCAGGCCACCCGGTCGGTGCACCGGACGCCATGTCCGCGCACAACGTCGAAGACCAGATCGAGAGCGCGTATCGCGTGCTCGTCTCGGACGCGATGCCGTTCGGCAAAAATGCGCGCATCCAACTCGAACACGGCGGCGTGAACGAATCGAGTGAGCACTACCAGAGCGTCGTGTACTGGTACGGCCGGCGCGGCGCGTGCCTCGTGCAAACCGATGCCCTTCACGTCGGCGACGAAGCGGACGAACGCGCGCATCACTACGTGTCGCCGACCGCGTCCCCGGTGCAAACGATCACGTCGCGCTTCGAGCTCGGCGTCGATCACTTGCACGATCGGGAGATCTACCCCGAGAGCACCGACACCGGCCGCTTCATGACCGGCACGACCGAGCTCAAAGTCGCGCTTCGCGAAGACAACCTCGGCGTCTTGTTGCGCCGCAAGCTCGACTTCGCGTTCCCGGATCAACGTGCGGACGTGTTCGTCGCCGACGATCACCCCGACGCGGCGTGGCAACCTGCTGGCAGCTGGTACCTCGCCGGCTCGAATCGTTGTTACTACTCGTTTCCACCGGGCGAGCTGGACCCTCCCGCACCAGGGCTCCAAACCAGCAATCGGCGGTTCCGCGAAGACGAGTTTTTGATCGCGCGGGAGCTTACCGAAGGTCGCAGCAGCGTACGGCTGCGATTGGTCTTCCAGCCACTCGCGCTGCCGATCCTGCCAAACGAGCCAGTACCTGACTTGGCCTGGAGTGAGCTTCGCTACCGCGTGTACTCGTACGTCCTGCCGCCCTGACCCGCCTGATTGACGCAGGCTGTCCCAAGTCAGGCGTGCGAAAGTCGCTTCACCTGCACCGAATCTAGCGTGCAACCGTGCAGTTCCTCGCCGGATGACACAGCTGGCGTGTGATGGTTACGAACGTTGAACGAGTTTTGTTCGGGCCGGCTGGTCGATCGCCGGGCCACCCGTGTATGTTGTCGAGCGTTCGGCCGTAACCCGCCCCACTAGGAGTGAGAGTCGTGGAGAAACCATTCGATCTCGTAGTGCGAAACGGGCTCGTGGCGGACGGCACCGGCGCGCCGGCGCGCGAGGCGGATATCGCCGTAACGGCGGGCCGCATCTCGAACGTCGGTCGCTTCGAAGGATCGGGGCGCGAAGAGGTCGATGCGAAGGGCCTGCTCGTCACGCCCGGTTTCGTCGACATCCACACGCACTACGACGGCCAAGCGACCTGGGACACGCGCATGCAGCCCTCGTCGTGGCACGGCGTGACTACGATCGTGATGGGCAACTGCGGCGTCGGCTTCGCACCGTGTCGCGCAGAAGACCACGATCGCTTGATCCGATTGATGGAGGGCGTCGAAGACATCCCGTTCCCGGTGCTCGCGGAAGGTTTGCCTTGGACGTGGGAAAGTTACGGCGACTATCTCGACAGCTTGGAGCGGCGCCATTTCGACGTCGACATCGGAAGCCAGTTGCCGCACGCAGCGCTGCGCGTGTACGTGATGGGCGAGCGCGGTGCGAATCGCGAGCCCGCGACTGAAAAGGACATCGCCGAGATGGCCGACCTCGCGCAGCGCGCGATGGAAGCTGGCGCGCTCGGCTTCACGACGTCGCGCACGCTCAATCACCGCACGAGCGACGGGCAACCGACTCCGACGCTGTCGGCTGCAGAAGACGAGCTCACCGGCATCGCGCTCGGGTTGTCGCGCGCGGGTCGCGGCGTGCTTCAGTTCGTGTCGGACTTCGCTCAACCGCACGAAGAATTCGGTTTGCTGCGCCGCCTCGTCGAGCGCTCGGGCCGGCCGCTGTCGTTTTCGCTCGTGCAAAGCCCGCGTGCGCCCGAGCACTACAAACATTTGCTGTCGGAGCTCTCCGCGGCGACTGCAGATGGCCTTGCGATGCGTGCTCAGGTCTGCGGCCGTCCGGTCGGCATTTTGTTCGGTCTGGAGCTGACGCTGCAGCCGTTTTGTTTGCATCCGAGTTATCGCGAGATCGCGCGCGAGCCGCTCGAAGCGCGCGTTCAAAAGCTGCGTGATCCGGCATTTCGCGCGCGCTTGCTCGCGGAACGGACGACCGCGAAGCACGGCTTCATCGCACACATGGAC
>DASRXR010000485.1:0-6458 GCA_035687405.1 Polyangiales bacterium | reverse complement strand
TGGATACTTGAGATCCATCTGCTCGATCCGACCGGTGCTTTTGGTGGCTTTTTCGAAGACCTGCTGATTGCATGAGCTACGAGAAAGGTCAGCCCCAGGAGAATGAGCACGATGTTTCTCGATACGTACACGCGAAAGAAGAGTGTGGCCGTTGCGTCGTTGACCGGGGCTCCAAAGCGGGCCGAAACGATCTCCGGCAGCAGCAAGCCCCGAAAACGAGTAGACGCTGAAGGCCAGAAGGAAAAGAATCGTAAGCCATACAGCGATTCGGTCTCGTCAGGCGTTCGAGGAATGCTGCATGAGATCACCGTTGGCTCGTTGGCTTATTCGTGAGTGCGTTCATTGCTACGCTCACGTAAACCAGCGCGTTTGGCAAACGCCAGTTTTGCAAGTCGAGCGCCTCGCGTACGACGCAGCCGGTACTCGGCGCACGACGCTAGTTAGGGTGTGGATCAGCATATGTGCATCCACACCAAACCTAAGCGATCGAAATCGCGTGCGGTTCATCGCTCCGAACGAGGAAATCTCCTGACGGAAGTTGAGCCGCGCGAACTACCTGCTCAATGTCGTGCTCGGACTCGATCTGGCCGAAGTCGGCGCTGGAGCGCCTCCCTCACTGCGGCAGAAGGCGCGGATGAAAGCGCCGTGGCGCGATAGCTCTGTGCGAGTTCGTCATTCCCGCAGCGTCCGTGCAGATCTGCGAGCACTGCGAACCACAGATACGACCCGGCAAGCCACGACGGTGGCTCCTGTCCCGCAAGAACGGCGAGGCCTTCAGCCGGTCCGCTCAGCTCAGCCGTTGCGACCGCTCGGTTCAGCGTGTGAAGCGCCGACGGCGCGTGCCGCTCCAGAAGGGCGTAGCACTCGACGATCCGCGCCCAACGCGTCTCCGCGAACGTGCGCGCGAGGCAGTGCTCGGCCGCGATGCCCGCCTCCGCATGGTAGCGCGAGAAGACATCGCCCTGGGCAGACTCTGCAAGCCACGACAGTCCCAGCTGGATCGCTCGCTCATCCCAGCGCGAGCGGTCCTGCTCCTCCAGAAGCAAGAGACCTCCAGATCCGTCCTGACGCGCAGGCATGCGCGCGAGATGCAAGTGCATCAGCGCGAGTAGCGCGAACGTCTCGGGTGTCGCTGTAAGCGGATGACCCGCGAGGAGATCCGCGAGCCGCCTGGCTTCGTCGCACAGCTCTCGTCGAATGGCGTCCTCCGCGTGGGACGAGAGGTAGCCCTCGGTGAACAACAAATAGAGGATCGCCTGCACCGCTGGTAGTCGTGAGGACAGCTGCTCGGCCGTGAGCTCGTGCAGCTCGAGTGGAAGTGCTTGCAACCTCTCTCGCGCGCGGCTGAGCCGCTTGTACACGTTGGCCTCCCTCGTGAAGAGCCGTTCGGCGATCTCGCGAACCTCGAAGCCGCATAGCGTCTTCAGCGCGAGCACAAGCTGCGCCTCAACCGGAATCGCTTCATCGCAGCACGCGAACAACATGCGAACCAGGTCGTCGCGGACGTCACCGGCAAGAACCGCGGCGGGTGCCTCGGCGATCGAGCTTGCCCTGTCGATCGTGTTTTGTTTTGCGAGGCGGTCGCTTCGTGCGCGCCGTCGCAGTGTGCCGACGACGTGGTTGTGCGCCGCGCGGAAGAGCCAAGCGGATGGGTTGTCTGGAGTGCCGTCCGTAGGCCACGATTCGAGCGCCGCCAAGAGCGCAGATTGCACGGCGTCTTCAACCGCTTCGAGATGATGCACGCCCACGCGGCGCGACAACATCGCGACCAGTCGGCCGTATTCATGCCGGAAGAAATTTTCGCCAAGTTCTCGCGTACTAAATTCCCATGATCTCGATCACTTCGACTCCAGAGCCCGGTCGAACGAGCCCCGGACATCCACGTGCCACGTCGATTGCCTCACTGATATTCGTCGCAGACAAGATCATGTAGCCGCCGACGAGCTCCTTGACCTCCACAAAGGGTCCATCGGGCGGCTGCACTGATACGAGCTGCCCAGCGCCGAGCCTGCCGCCCAGGTCAGTCAGGTTTTGCTGAAACCTCTCGCGCCACGCATTGAAGCTTTCGTACATTGCCTGCATGTCTGCGGGCGAAGGCTTGTTTTGATCTGGACTGCTGGCTGGTAGGGGACGCTGTAAACACAGGTACTTAGGCATGTTCTCTCCTTCGCGACACTCGGCCGATTGCCCGGCCCAACGCACTATGACGCGCAAACGCCTGCCGTTTGGACACGACCGCGGAATTTCTGCGATCTGACACGCGTTGCTGGTGCGGAGGTACGACCGGATGATGAACGCTTGGCTTCAAGAACGGCCACACTTGGCGGCCCTCGCGCGCAGTGCCGACGGGGCTCGAGCTCGCAGGCGAGCTTTACCAACGTGGCCGAAGCGGTGGCGAGTCTGTGGACTACTATCCGCAGCCGGTGTTGAAGCTGGCGCTCTCGCTGTTCTCGATTCGCCAAGCCGGAAATTCCCGGAGAAGTTTCCGAGAATCTCGCGCAACCTTCGCCGTGGTGTTGAAAGGCACGCGACTGGCTACGCTACACACCCATGAGCTCACGCTTTTGCCGATACGAGCTGCGCACCACCAACGTGAGCGCCGCGACCGATTTCTACGCGGCGTTGTTTGGGCGCCGAGACCTGACCATTCGCGAGTTGCCGATCAGCGCTCGGACGCGCGGCGCGCCGTCCCATTGGCTCGGGTACTTGAGCACGGCGGAACTGGGTGGCTCGCTCGTCGCGCTGCAGCGCTGGAATGAGCACGGGGCCATGCCGGTCGGCGCGCGCCAGGGTGACGGCGCCGTCGTGCGCGATCCGGGCGGGGCGATGCTCGCGCTCACGGACTCGGTCGAGTTCGTGGATGCCGGCGTCGGCCTCCACGTCCTGCAAACTCCGAACGCCAGCCGAGCGGCGCAGGTCTACGTCGAGCTCTTCGGCTGGGTGCTGACCGAGCGCTTCGATCTGGGGTCGAGCGGCTCGTTCCAGCAGTTCGCGTGGCGAGCGGGCGAGCCAAACGCGGGAGCGATCGGGGATATCGCTGACCGTCCGGGAATCCACCCGCAATGGCAGTTCTTCTTCGCGGTCCGATCACTCGACGCGGCGCTCGCGTGCGTGCGTGAGCACGGCGGCGACGTGGTCGGTCCGACCGAGCTCCCGGACGGTCGTCGCATCGGAGCCTGCGATGACCCGCAGGGAGCAGCTTTCGGGCTCGTGGAGCGTTGACCGGAGCACGGGACCGGGTCGACCGACGCTGTGACTCCAGGCACGACGCGTGTCGCTACTTCCAAAGCCGGTTGTCACTCATGCCCTGGGATCGTGGCTGCTCGAGAACCCGGTGGTGCGCGGCCTGTTGTCCAAGCGCTTGAGAACTCCGGCATGCGCAACGCGCGAGATGCCCGGTGAGGGGTGGGGATCAAGATATGCGCGAGCTCGCGCCGTCCAAGTGATCAGATTTGCTAGGTCTTCGATCGATTCAAGCAGCTCCCGGATTTCCTCGTACGACATCTCGGACAGCCTCGCCGCAACTTCACCTTGACCGTGTTCTTCGACATCTCGCTCTGCCGTCTCGTCGATGTTTCAGCTCCTGGAGGAGAGCTGCGGGTATCGATCAAGCATGGCTACACCAACGACCTCACTTAGCGCCTTTGGCCCGATCAGGCCGGCGCTCGACAACACGAGGAACAGCGGCGCTAAAACGCCTAACGGACCACCAGTTTCGGTGTATGCGTTGTAGAGCAAGATACAGCCGAACAAGAGCGTAGGAATCCAAGCGGCAGCACGCGCGCTTTGTGCCGAGATTCACCCCGAGATGAACACGTTCAGTTTGTTGCCATCCAGATCCCGGAAGTACCCAGCATAGAAGCCGCTCGTGCCACGCGGGCCCGGCGGCCCCTCATCCGTCGCGCCGAGCTCAACCGCCTTCCTGTAGACCGCATCCACGACTTCTCGGTTCTTGGCGGCAAGCGCCACCATGACCCCGTTGCCAACTGTCGCCGAGTTCTCGTCGTAGGGGAGCGTGACCATGAGCACAGGTCCGTTCTTGCTCGTGCCCCACGCTGCCATTCGATCCGTGGAGTAGAGCTGCGAAGCCCCCAGTTCCGACAGCACCGTGTCGTAGAAGGACACCGCGCGGCCCAAGTCGTTCGTTCCAATGGTGACGTAGCCGATCATCCTGACTCCGCTCCGGTGCCGACCAGGTGTCTACCACGACGGCTGCGATAAGGCGGCCGACCTCGCGATCCAGGAGCCTGACCTGAATCACAGTTTGGTCGTGACCTGCAGGCCGGCTGCGCCCCGCAAAGTGAACCAAGGCGTCAGTGCCGCAGCGGTAGTTTCGGACGCCCGAGAAACAAATGCGACTTTGGCGTCGACAACTACGGTCGTAAGCAGGCCTGCTGCTCCGAGTCCAACGAGAACCCAACCCAACGCTCCATCTGCGGAGCTGTCGTCGTAAGCGTCGTCTGACGCATCGGTCGCTACGAGCGCGACGCCGGCCCCAATCAGAATGTACGCTCCTAGGCGCAATCCGACGCTGATTCCGGCCGATGCATAGTTGCTATAAGCCAAATGAATCAGCGGTACACCCAATAGTCCGATACCAAGACTGCCCCACGCCAGCCCCGGAACATCGAAGACGCCGGCAAGGCTCAGCGAGCTGAGCCAAAGCACGTCGAGACCAACGGTCTGCCAGCCATACCAATGTCGCGGCTCGCTTCGATGCTGCGGAATTGCTGCGGGTGCTTGTTCGTAGTCCCCTACTTGCTGTCGCCACTTCTGGGAGGAAGCAAGATCGTCTGCCGCAGAGGCAGGTTGACCCCGAGTATGCTCCGCGTCCGCCTGCGCAGCGACAGGCATGACGAACACGAGTAACGCGAGCACAGGCAGCACTATGACCGCCACCATGACCCGAGTTCTCGAACGCCAGCCGAAGGCGTTTTGCTGCGTCATTTTTCCAGCGACTTCATAGGCTCTTCGACCGATGCCCGCGCTGCTTGAACGTGGGTTTCAGGACCTGGGGCTGTCGCATGGTCGCTGCGTTCTCGCGGCGGCCGTGCGACAGCTTATGGCGACGGAGAGAGAATGGTTGGACAAATTCAAGCACGGATTCAAACCACTCCCCCCGTCGTGTCCAACCAAAATAGAGATGTCGTGGTCCTCCCCCAAGTAGAGATGTCGGTCTTCCGGGGGGATCCCCATGAGTCGGCCACCTCTCGGCCGAGCAAGGCCGGCCCCGCTTCCTCGAGTCGCAGAGTGAAGGTGATCCAGCAAGCGTTGGCGCTCGGGTTCAGTTTAGAAGAGCTCACGCAGTTCTTCATCGAACGGGCTGCGGGCCGGCACCCATGCCGTGCCGTTCGGCGCCTCGCGCAACTCAAGCTCGACGCGTTGGAAGAGCGCCTTGAGGCGATGAAGGCAGCGCGCGATGCATTGCACGCGCTGCTGCGAGATTGGGACCGCCGCTTGGAACGTGGCGGCGAACAGCCGGCGAGATTGTTGGACTCTCTCGCGGACGTGAAGCCGTTCGACGGCCGTGAGCAGCGGACGCTGCGGCGCAAACGCGCTCAACCCAAGTAAACAGGATAGACGCAGATGATGCGAGTCGGTTCAATCCAGAGCTGCGTGGTGTCTATCATTGTTGGTTTTCTCTTTGTTGGATGCGGAACGTCGGGATCCGCGCGTGAGGCGCCCTCGAGCATGTGTCCAACGACATCTCCGTATGCCGGTCGCAGCTCAAGCTCCGTAGCGAGCCTAACTACGCAGGAGGTCGATGACCTGCTCGCTGGGCGAGGTCTCGGCATGGCTCGGGCAGCAGAGTTAAACGGCTATCCAGGGCCACGTCACGTGCTGGACCTTCAATCGGAGCTCGAGCTCGACGCCACGGTTGTCGCCAAAACGGAAGAGCTGTTCAAAGAGATGCAGGCGGCGGCCAAGCCGATTGGGACGCAGGTCGTCGCGCTGGAGAAAGAACTCGGCGAACTCTACGCGAGTCGATCCATCGACGAGCCCATGCTGCCGCAGAAAGTCGATGCTCTCGCTGCGCTCATGGGTCAACTGCGCGTGATTCATCTGCGAACGCATATCCGAATGACAGCGCTGCTGACTGCCGACCAGATTGCGAGCTATCAGCGACTGCGTGGCTACGCGTCTGCTGGTTCAGAGGTCGCCGAAGGTCAGCCGACGGCTGGTGCCGCTGCCGATCAGCACAGTGCGCATCACGCAAAGTGACGCCTCCGGTCGACGACCTTCGGGACAGGCCGCAGCTAGCGGCTGCCGAAAATCGGACTCAGGCAATCGCTTGAACGACGTAACACGCACCCACCGCGATTGCGGTCAACCCGAGCATCAACCGAAGTGCTGTTTCCGGCAGGAAAAGTTGGAGTCTTGCGCCCAAGTAGCCTCCGATCAGTCCACCGAGTCCGCAGAGGATTCCCAGCGACCAGTTCGGGGCAATGTCTCGGTGT
>DASRXR010000484.1:0-22644 GCA_035687405.1 Polyangiales bacterium | reverse complement strand
CTCCCACGACTCCCACGACGCCGAGAACAACCGGGCGAACCCGTACGAACACGAACGCTTCGTCCATGAGCACCCCGGCAGCAGCAGCTTCAGGCCCGTGCACGGTGCAACTCCGAGGCGGCGGGACTGACACCTCGATGTTCTGTCACCCCGACCTGAACGTGTGCGTGCAAGGTTGCAAGGTCTCGGACGACTGCCCAGGAGCGTGGGTTTGCGACGAGCGCGAGGAAACCACCTCGATGACGAACGGCAGGCCTTACTGCACGAACCCCACGTGCGGAGGCGGCTGACCCGAGTCGTTCACTTCGCCCGGCGTGCTGACTTCGGGCGACGTACGGCTCGGATCGTTCCGCTGCGACCGCCGCCGCAATACAGCAGATCTTTGCCGTCCGCTTCGAGCCCCGAAACCATGGTGCCCTCCGGCAGCATCAAGCGGGTCAGCACTTCACCTGTGTCCATGTCGATGCGGCGCAGCTCGGACACGTCATCTTCTTGCGTGCCATGCCAGAGCTCGCCATCCACCCACGTCACGCCAGTGACGAAGCGATTCGATTCGATCGTGCGGAGCTTCGCGCCGGTCTCGGGATCGATCTGATGGATCTTGCGGTCGCGATACTGACCGACCCAAAGTGAGCCTTCCGCCCACGTGAGACCGGCATCACCGCCGCGTCCAGGCGACGGGATCGTAGAGATGATCCGTCCGTCGTTGGGATCGATCTTCTGAATGCGGTCTTCGGCGAGTTGATACAAGTACTTGCCGTCGAACGCCGTGCCTGCATACGCCGGCACGTTGAACTCGCGCACGACTTCGCCCTTCGCGGGGTCGAGCGCGTTCAGCTTCGTGCCCGATGCGAACCACACGAGCGTTCCATCGAACGTCAAGCCGTGAACTTGCTCGACGCCTTCGAACGGCCCGTACTCACGAACGACTTCTGCATTTTCGATTGGCTTTGTCATGTTCAAAACTTAATCGCGGGAGAGCGTACTGGGGAGTAACAAAGTCGTCGTGAATCCGGTGAGCGGCGTAGCGAGCCAACGCTTCGCCCGCGCCTGCCCGAAACTGCGTACGCGGTTGGCGGTTTCGAGCGAGGAAAGCAGGCGCTGTACCGTCCTCTGGCTCGAGCCATGTGCGAGCGCAAGCGCCGAGGTCGACCAGGCGGTGCCATCGGCGAGCAGCGCGAGCAGCGTCGTGTCGACCTCTTCGATCGGCGGCGCGAGCACGACGATCGGCTGCTTCCCGCGCGGGTGCAGCTGAAAGCCGCGCGCAGTCGCACGAACCTCGGCGATGCCGCGGAGCTCACGGCGCAATCGGCCGAGCTCGACGCGCAGCCGTGCGCGATGCGAATCATTGGCCCGACGCGCACCAAATGCGCGTTCGATCAACTCATCGCGCGTGGCGTCCGACGGCCAAGCTTCGGCGAGTGTGCGCGCGAGCGAGAACAGCACCGGACGCTTGGCGAAAGCTACGACGCGTTCGCGTGCGCGCACCGAGCGCCGGCACGCGTCGACCACGATGCTCGTGGACGCAAACAAATCTTCGACTGCATCGAGCCGCAGGACCCGCTCTTGACCGTTCGCGATGAGGCGCGCGGCGGGCGTGGTGAGCGCTTGCATCGCAGACTCGACCTCGGCTGCGAGCATCGGAATGCGTGCACGCTCCGCTGCCGCACGTGCCCGCTCGAGCGCTTGACGTGCGGTGCGCGCGTGTGCTCGGCGAAGCGCGATATCCGCGGCCGCGAGCTCTGCGATCGCGGTGAGCATCGGCGGCGCGGACGACCAATCGCGCTCGGCTAGGAGCGCCTCGGCTTCGCGCACTCTGCCTAGCAGCAGCTGATGTCGAATCGCAATCAGCTGCGCGTGCGCGGCGTTCGCGCGATCCCCGTGCTGCTCGAGAAGGCGGCGCGCCGAGTCGATTGTACGGGTGGACGGCGAGAGATCTCGAGCAGCCAACGCGACCTCGGCCTCCGCGACCGCGCAGCGCGCGCGTGATAGTCGTTCGTGCGAGCCGAAGGCCCGTGTTGCGCGGCGCAACAGCTGTCGTGCGCGCGTGAGCTCGCCGAGCTGAGCCATCGCGATTCCGCGCAGTGCGAGCGCGGGCGGATCCTCGCGTAGAGCCACCCTGCGTAACGCTGCGAGCGGATCGCCGCTCGCGAGTGCATGCGCAGCTGCGTTGAGAAGGGAATCCATGCGAGACGCATTCTAGGGGCGAGACGGCAGAATCACGTCGGTTTTGTTACTCCCCGCCCTGCCCCTGCGCGCGCTACAACAAATCTCATGAAGGAGGCAGTCATGACCGACAAACACGCCATAGTCTCGAGCGAGGAATGGATCGCCGCGCGCAAGCAGCTGCTCACGCGGGAAAAGGAGCTCACCCGCCTGTCTGACGAGCTGAGTGCCGAGCGCCGCAAGCTGCCGTGGGAGCGCGTCGACAAGGGCTACGTGTTCCAAACTGAAGCTGGCCAGAAGACACTCGAGGAGTTGTTTGGCGCCAAACGCCAGCTCGTCGTCTACCACTTGATGTTCGGGCCTGACTGGGAGCAGGCTTGCAAGAGCTGCTCGTTCTGGGCTGACAACTTCAATGGCATCGTCTCGCACCTCGAGCAGCGCGACATCAGTTTCGTCGCGATCTCACGAGCTCCACTGTCCAAGCTCCAGGCGTTCGCCAAGCGCATGGGTTGGAGCTTTCGTTGGGTCTCGTCGAACGAGACGGACTTCAACTTCGACTACCGCGTGTCGTTTCGGCCCGAAGAGCTAGCCGCCGGCAAGGCCGTGTATAACTACAATCCGCTCAAAGAGCGCGAAGAAGAGTGGCCCGGCATCAGTGTCTTCTACAAAGACGAGAGTGGCGCAGTGTTCCACACGTATTCGGCTTTTGGACGCGGTATCGAAGCAGTGAACGGCGCCTACCAGTGGCTCGATCTCGTGCCGAAGGGTCGCGATGAGGATGGCCTCGATTTCTCGATGTCTTGGGTGAAGCTCCATGACGAGTATGCGCGCTGAACGCGCTGCGCCGCGAACGCGATTGTTGTCGTGGGGTCTAGCCTACACGCCGGCAGCTGCGCTCGCGGTGTTACTTCCGAAGTGCCCGCTGTGTATCGCGGCACAGCTGGCGTTCCTCGGCGTGGCGATTCCGTTGCCGAGTTATGCGCGTGCGCTCATCGTCGCGGTGAGTGTGCTGTTGGGTACGGTCGTCGTAGTTGCACGTGCGAGGAGAGTGCGCGGTGCCAAGGCTCGCGCGGCGCGTTGGCTAAGCGCAGAGAGCTCGTGTTGCGGCAGGCGCGGAACGCACGCGATTCGTAGTCATTGATCGCTATTCGCGTGTGCGAACGCAAGACAACCTAGGCTGGCGACCGCGGCAGCCGGGGCTTCTCGCGGATCTCGAGCACGGTCGCTATTTCGAAGGCTGAAGCGGCCGCGCTTCGACACGCTCGCGACGAACGGTACCCGCTCAAGTAGCGCGAGCGCCGTTCGCTGCGAAGTCTTCCGCGAGTTTTGCGTACAGGTCGAACGACGGTTGCGTCTCAAAACTGTGAACCGCGCCGGTTGCCGCCCAAGGCAGCTTCTCGCTCGTCCACGTCTCGACGAACGGAACGAACCAGCTTCGATCGTCGAGCATGGTCGCTCTCACGTTCACGAAGCTGTCGATCACGTCGGGGCGCGTGAACATCCAGCTCTTGCAGTGGTCACAAAACAGGTGTTTGACCGGACCATGGAGCCCGCCGATGACCGGCTCCCCTTGGGTCACTTCGAAGCCTTGCGTCGGAACGGTGAGCGTGAGCGAGTACGCGCTCCCAGTCATCCGTTGGCAACCGGAGCAGTGACACGCTGAAGCCAGTAGCGGCGTCGCCGTCACGCGAAAGCGAACTCGGTCGCAGCGACAGCCGCCGGTGAGGGGCAGTTTCCAATCTTTCATGTTCGACCTCCGCCGCGAGTATAGCGCTCGGCTTGGAGGTGCCAGCTCAACCCGCGCGTTCAACTCCGTCGTAGTCTTCGCGCAAGCTCTGCCAGATCAGAGCGCGGCACGCATCCACGATCCCACGATCGAGCCGCTCACGCAGCCGAAGTCGTACATGATCACCGTTCCGTCCTTCCGGAACGCGAAGTTGGACGGATTCGGATCGGCGTGAAAGCAGCCCAGCTCGAGGACCTGCGACCTGGATCGCGAGGCTACCGCGAAGGTGGCGAGCCAAGTTCTAGCGGCGATGACCGAGCTCGATCCAGCTGCGCGTCGAGCTCGTTGAAGCTCTAACCCCATCAGGACGGGCGCGGGGCGATGAGGTTGAGGACCGGCCCAGCTCCGAATACACCTGCCAGGGATGAGCGAACGCACCCTGGTGATCGCAGCCACCAACCTGCTCTCGCGCGGGTTCCTCGTGGTCCCGACCGACCGCAAGTCACGGGCCGGCGCGCCCGTAAATGGCCTGTATGCCGTCGCACGCGCGGTGCAGCACGTCCTCGAGTGGAAGGTGCCCGCGCGTGCCGTCGCGATCGTGGACCCACACGGACGAGAATGGCCTGAGCTGCTCGTGCCGCAGCTCGAGCAGCTGCCGGCGTTGCTTCGTGCGCTGGGCCTCACGGTGGTCGAAGCTGAAGAAGAAACGCAGGTCGTCGCCAGCTACACGCGTGCGGCAGTCGCGGCTGGCGACGATGTCGTCATCATCGGCGTCGACAAACGATTCGCGCAACTCGTGACCGACACGGTCTGGTGGTACGACGCGAACAAGGACGCGCGTTACACCCCCGAGATCGTCAGGAAGCGGTTCGGCGTTGCACCGGCCCAGTGCGGCGACTGGTTGGCGCTCGTCGGCGACGACGACCAAGTGCCGGGTGTGAGCGGCATCGGAGCCAAAGGCGCGACGCAGCTATTGGCTGCACACGGCAACGTCGAAGCCGCGATGGCGCCAACGGCCACGCTCGAAGGCCGCGCGCGCAAAGCACTCGAAGCTGCCAGCGGCGAGCTGTCGCAACACCTTGCGCGCGCGCGGCTCGACGGCACTCGGCCGTTGCCGCGCCCGCTGATCGAGTGTGCGTTCACGGCGCCCGAATCGTCGGCGCTCAACGCGCACTTCGATGCGCTCGGATTCGTGGAGCTGCTGTTGAGTGTCTCCGCTCCGATCCGCGTGGAGGTCTGCTCCGCGCCCGGCGATGTCGATGCAGCGTTACGAGCGATGGCGACGGCGACGCCGAGTCTGTACGCGCTAATCGAGGACGCCGATCCCCGAGACGAGCAGATTCACGGCATCGCACTCTCCGCGGGCAACGGCCGGGGTTGGTACGTTCCTGCGGCGAGCGCAGCGTGGCCCGCGCTAGTTGCATGGCTCGAGGATCCGAAAGCACCGAAGTCGGGCCATGACTTGGTCGCGACTCTCGTCACACTTCAGCGCCGAGGCGGGCACGTGGCCGGCATCGTTGCGGACTCCGCATACGCGTCACACCTCACGCAGCCGAGCGGTTGGGCGACCCATGAGTTGCCGGTGGTCGCTCGCCATGTCCTCGGGCGCTCGCTGCCCGACGACGATGAAGTGCGCGGCACCGGCGGCGAGCGCAAGGCCTGGAAGGACTTTGGTCTGGAGCGCGCAGCCGAGGTGGCAATCCAGCGAGCCGACGCCGCCGCGGCGATCATCCAGGCGCTCGTGCCGAACATCGACGGCGCGCTCATGAAGGAGTACCTCGAGCTTTCAGACACGCTCGTGCGGATGGAGCTCACGGGCATCGCCATCGATTCGAGTCAGTTGGATCGAACCGAGGTCAGGTTCGCGGCGATCGAGATCGAGCTGCAAGCTGAGATCGAAGCGATGGCCGGGCACGCGTTCAACATCAACTCGTCCGCGCAGCTCGGCAAGGTCTTGTTCGAAGAGCTCGCGCTACCAGTGGTGCTTCGCACGAAGACAGGCTTCAGTACTTCGAACGAGGCTCTCGAGCGGATCGAACACGCCCATCCGATCGTCGAACGCGTGCTGCGCTGGCGCCGGCTGCGACGCCTGCGCGACAGTTGGGTCAGCTCGCTCCGCCGCTGCATCCACGCGGACGGGAGAGTGCATTCGCGCTTTCACCATGCGCGCTCGTTTTCGGGCGAGCTCGTCAACACCAATCCAGATCTCGGCCGCGTCCCCGGCAGGACTCCCGAGATGGCAGAGATTCGGCGCGCGTTCGTGGCGCCACCCGGGCGCTTGTTGATGTCGGTGGACTTCAGCCAGCTCGGGCTCTACGTGCTCGCACATCTCACGAAAGACCCCGCGCTCGTGGAGCCGCTTCGCCAGCGAGCCGACATGCATCGCCTCACTGCATCGGCGGTGCTGGAAAAGCCGGCCGATCAAATCACGCTCGAGGAGCGGCAGATCGGCAAGGTCGTCAACTTCGCGACCTTTGCAGGCCAGGGCGCGAGCGCGCTCGCGTTGCAGTTGGGTGTTACCGCAGCCGAAGCCAAGCAATACATCGCTCGCTTCGACCGCCGCTACGCGCGAGTCCGAGCGTTTCAAGATGAACAGCTTCGCCTCGCAAAGGAGCAGGGCTTCATCGTGACGATCGCCGGCCGACACTGGCCGATCGGAGGCCTCGAGTCACTCGATTCGCAGTTGCGTTCGTACGCCGAACGAATGGCCCGTCGCGGCACGCACGAAGGTTCGGTCGCGGACGTGTCACGTCGGGCGCTGCTAGAGGCAGACCGTGCGCTCCGTCGGGCCGGTTCATCCGCGGTGCCGCTCGTCGAGGTGGTGGATGAAATCCTCTTCGAGGTGGCGGAGTCCGAGGTCGCGGAGGCTGCACGAATCTGCGCGAACGCGATGACGCATGCGTTCGAGTTGGAGGTGCCGCTGGTGGTCGGGGTCGAGGCCGGGAAGACGTGGGCCGACTTGGAGCCGTTGAAATAGGCGAGCCGACCCACGTGACCCATGCGCTCCAGCGAGCTCAGTCCTGGTAGCCAGTGATGTGCGGATCGTTTGGGAACGCGGCGCCTTTCCCGGTTTCGATCAGCGACTTGATGCTCATCAGATAGATCGCCCACTTGGTGCTGCAGTGGTGCATGAACTCCACCGGCTCCTTCCAGCCCTGGTGTTTGAACAGGATCGTGGTGAAGTCCTTGTTCTTCGCGAGGTCGAAGCTCACCTTCGTGCCGATCCAGTCTTCTGGCCCGCCGACCACTTCCCAGAGCACGCGCTTCGCGGGTTCGAGCTCGAGCACCTTCATATCGAAGCCCCCGAGTGTTCCGAAGCGAAACTTGATCACGCCGCCGACGTTGAAGTCACCTTGTGTGTCTGATGTCCACCAGTCGGCAAGACCTTGCCGACTGCTCAACACCTCATAGGTATTCTTGGGAGACGCTTTGACTTCGATTCTGTGTAAGATGTCTGGCATTTGAATTTCTCCGTTTGGTTTGTGGTTTCTGCCTGAATCGCTCAACGCTGCTCGTATTCGTCGTGGCGGCGAAGCCAAACGCCGTTCTCGTTGCGCCCCTTCGAAGCGCGGTCGAGCCACTGGTACACGCCCCAAAGCGTGTCGACCCCGCGCGAGTACGTGGAATAGGTGTGGTAGACAACGCCGTCCTCGCGCGCGAACGCGCTCACACCCATCCGTTCCCGCACGTAGGCCGGCACGTCCGTTCCGGTCATGGCAGCGAACTTCGTCGCCCCGTCGGGTGTCGTCCGAGAGGCTATCGTGGGTCCCTCAGCGCTGTCTGAAGGCAACCCCGCGTCGCGCGCATAGTTGAATTCGATGCGCCCATCACGCTGCTGCGCTTCGGTAAACGAGACGTTGAAGTCGAAGTTGAAGTCGCTGCCGAGCGAGGATGCCCAAGGAAACGTCCACCCCATTCGCTGTTTGAAAGTCTGCAGCCGCGCGACAGGCGCCTGCGAGACTGCCGAAAACGCGACATCGTGATTCGCCAGGTGCACGAACAGGCCGTTGAACCCATCCGCGATCGACGAACACGATGGACACCCGGAGGTGTAGGTCGGTCCAAACATGAAATGGTAGATGAGCAGTTGCGAGCGCCCTCGAAAGAGATCTGCGAGCGAGGCCCTTCCCTCGTCGGTCTCGAATCCATACTCCGCGTCGATGCGGACCCACGGCAGCTCTTGCCGTCGACGGGCCAGCTCATCGCTGCGCCGTGTGAGTTGTTTTTCGGCCTCGAGCAGTTCGAGCCGCGCTGCGAGCCACTCCTCGCGTGTTCCGGTTGCGTGTGAAGTCATCGCTCCTCTCCCTTCGTTTGTGGTCCGGCGTTCGTCCTAGAGAAGGATCTAGCGCCGGAGGTCGAGGGGGTGGGAGTTACAACTCTGTCGGGATTCGGCTGGGTCGCGCGGGCAGCGGGTTTTCTCGAGTCTTCGAGCGCTTCAGGCGACCCAGAACCTTCGCATCAGCTTGCCGGAGCGGGGCGAGAGCGCCTCGTCCGAGAGCACGCCGCCGTTGCGTTCGATGACGGCGATCGAGCCGAGGTTATCGGCGTCGCAGGTGATCAGGACGGGGCGAATTCCGCGTGCGTGTGCTTCCGCCAGTCCCAGCTGTAGCAGCCGAGTGCCGTAGCCGCGCCGACGCAGCGAGGGCCGCACGTCGTAGCCGACGTGACCGCCTTCATCGGTAAGTGCTGGGGTCAAGCGCGCGCGCAAACGCAGACAGCCTACGGCTGCGTCGTCATCGACCAACCAAAAACGTCATCTGAGGAACGACGCCGACAGCGGCATCCTCAACGTTGCGGTCAAGGTCGAGTTTACGCAGATAAGCCGCGAAGTCTGTGATTGCCGGAGCATAGCGAGTCTCGCCAGCGGCAAGGCTTTCGCGGGCCATGGCAACGAATGCAACCTCCCAGTCTGCCGACGGTTCAACGAGTTTCACGGCGTGGTCCAACGGTTCTCAGACCTAGCATACTCCGTCTGACCTATCCCACGTCGCCGCCGTGCTATAGCTCCCCGCCGCCCATGGGTAAGCGCTCCAAGCGTGCCGCACGCTGTCCTCGCTGCAGAGTTCATCTTGAAAGTTGCCTGTGCGCAGAGTTGCCGCTCATCGCGCTGGACACTCACGTCGCTCTCGTCATGCACCATCGCGAACTGGTCAAGACCACCGCGACCGGACCACTCGCCCTCGCCTGCCTGCCAAACAGCACACACCATCTACACGGCCTGGTCGATGCCCCGCTCGACCTCACACACCTGCACGAAGACGGCAAACGCCGCGTGCTCGTACTGTTTCCCGTCGAAGGCGCACGACCTCTCAGCCAAGCGCTGAAAGACGAAGACAGTCGACCCATCACGCTGGTCGTTCCAGATGGAAACTGGCGCCAAGCTAGGCGCATCCCCGTGCGCGTCCAAGGCCTCGCAAACGCTGAGTGTGTTGGGTTGCAACCCGGACCAGCCAGCGCCTGGGGCGTTCGCCACGAACCGATGGAGGGCGGCCTCGCAACGTTCGAAGCCATCGCGCGCGCCATCGGCGTGCTGGAGAATCCCGAGGCACAAGCGCGTCTGGAAGCCGCGTTCGCTCGCATCGTGCGCGTCACCCTCGCAGCAAGCGGTCGGGCTGCTGCAGTAGACTCCACTGCCGCTGAGACGATGCACGAGCCACCCGCAGCCATCAGCGGCGGCGAGCCAGACGCACTGGAAGTCGTCTATCGCGACGCACATTTGGTTGCAGTCAATAAGCCCGCGGGTGTTCCCTCTCACCACGGATGGTCGCGCGACGTGCTCCCCGCACTGCAGCGCGTCCGCGATCAGATTGGGCAACCCGTGTATCCGGTTCATCGGCTCGATCGCGCCACCAGCGGTCTGCTGCTATTTGCACTGAGCTCGGAAGTCGCGCGGGACATGCAAGGCGTTCTGGCTGCGAGCGACAAACGGTATCTCGCACTGTGTCGTGGCCACGATGAAGAGTTGACGCAGGTCGATCATCCGCTCGCCAAAGAGCCTGGTGCCGAACGACGGGCCGCCGTGACGGACTTTCGTTGGCTCGGCACGTTCGAGCGGTACGGCTTGTACGAAGCACGGCCGCGTACCGGGCGAACGCATCAGATCCGCCGCCATCTCAAGCATGTCTCACAACCTATCGTGGGGGATGTCCGGTACGGCAAAGGGGAACATAACCGGCTCTTTCGAGAGCGCTTCGGGTTCCATCGGCTCGCGTTGCACTGTCACCACATAGCCTTCGTCCACCCGCGAGGAGCCCAGCGAATCGAGCTGAACGCGCCGCTCGACCAAGACTTCACGCGGTTGCTCGAATCGATCGGTCTGAAGCCGGGCTGAGGCCCACCACGGGTCGCCAAAAACAAGCACCGCGCCGAGCAGCGGATGGCTGCGGGCGCGGCGCTTTCATGCACTGCAGTATCCGGAGGATCGAACGAGCCTTCGCCGAACCCAGCCGTCAGCGGCTAGTTTTCCGCGTTCTCAACATCGAGCTCGTTGACATCACCCGAGTCGATCTCGGGGATTTCGTCCGAGTCGAGTGGACCGGCGTCGCCCGTGTCGATCGCAGGGCTTTCGCCCTCCCCGAACAGAGGTTGAGGTCCAGCGGACAGCGGCTTCATTCCCAACACGTCGACGCTCGCTCCGGCGTAGTTGATGTTGCCGCTGGCGTCGCCCAGCGCGAGCTCCAGCGTGTAGAACAGCGTGCCGCCACTGGCGTCCGGCGCACGCTCGAAGCGGAAGTCCGTGATCGCTGCGCCCATCTGCTCGACGTGATGATCCGTGCACAAATAGCCGAGCTCCCAACCGGTCAGTATCGGCACTGCATAGGCGTAAGGCACGTTGTCGATCCGAAACTGCTGGACCGTCGGGGTGCTGTCACCCACTGCGGTACAGAAGGAATCCGAAGCCATCGGGGTCAGCGAAACGGAGTTCGTGCGCGTTTTGAAGCCTTGCGGTGTTTGGACGGAGACCTCGACGGGGTGGTACTGCTGCGGACTCGAATACGTCATCGTCGAGACCAGCTCCGCCGCATAGTAGTCATTATTGTCACCGTTGTCTTTGAACAGCGCGCGCGAGGTCCAAGCCATTTCACCGGTGCCGCTCGAGTAGTGCTGACCGTAGTCGAACCCTGTCTGAATGACGTGCCGATCGCCGTGATCGTCCCACATCATGGCGAAGCCTTGAGGCAGCACGACTCCGCTGCCGTACGAGTTTCGAGCTGCGCCTGAGATCAGGTGCAGCGCCGTACTGTTGCCTGGATCCGAAGGCCGAATGAATGCACGGCCCCGCTCTCCGGCGACTGCGTCGAAACCGCTGCTCGATCGAGTCCAGCCCACGATCGTATACGAGTAACACCACTCGTAAGGGTCGTCGCCATTCTGATCGCTCAGAACGCCGCCGGCTTCCCACTGCAACTGCAGGCCGTCGAGTTGCCGAGACTCATTGATGTTCACGATGGCGGAGCCGAAGCCTTGGACGTGGTGGTCGCCGTTCTGGTAGCGCAGTTTCCAACCGTTCATGAACACGGTTGCACTGTCCGCGTACGCAGCCGGCAGGGTTTCCGACTGTTGGATGCGAAATGCGAACTGTTTGCTGTCTGCCGCGCGCGGTGCACTAACGCAGCTCTGACCGTGCAACACGCGCAACTTGCCCGGGGCTTGGTAGACGATCTGACGGGTGTCGGAGCCAGGCTGGACAATCGGTGCCATGTTCAGCGCACACGTGATGAAGTCCTCCGTCGCGTTAGGTCCACATGCCGCCGCGACGGGTGAGCTGAATCCGCAGCCGCTCGCTGCAGCTCCGAGTGCGCCGAGGCACGCGAGCGCAGTCCAGATCGTGCTGGAGTTACGCAGGGTTCGCGTAGAAAGGATCTGTGCTCCGCCGTCCTCAGCCGGGCGTCGCGCGTGCAACTGATAGTCTCGCATTCGAGTGTCTCCAAGATGAGCTCCGGCGTCGTGCCGTCTCGTAAGGAGACAAACGTAAAACCGCGCCGAAACCGGACACGGCTCGCACAGCCATGTTGCTCAGCTCACTGGCCTGAAAAATATATGCGCCGCAACGCGCGGTCCTGGCCGGCATCGAAGTAACCGGTTCCGGGCTCGATCCAGCTCGCGTCTTCGAGCAAGTGCTTGGTTCGTTCAGCTGCGACGCCAGAGTCCGCACCCGCAAACGTCAGTGACTCGCGAAACGCGTAGTGCGAAAACAACCGCATGAACTCGCCGAGGTAGATGTCCGCGACCGAAGCATTGCCGCGAATGATCAACATGTTTTCATCATTGTCGGTCGTCGATGCAGCTGAAAAATTCGCGGACCCTACGATCACGATCGGTTCCGACCCGAGCGGATCGATCAGCAGATATTTCGTGTGCACGTACAACACGTGCGCCTCGACCACGATGCGATCGAGCTCCTTGAGCCAGCGATCGAATGCATTCAGCTCGATACGATGGCCGACTGAGACCACGACGTTCGGCAGCTGGCGGATCCGATCGACGTCGTCGGCCTGCTGCTTGTACTGCGCGCCGTTGCCTTTCTTCTCCATGAGGGCAAAGCGCAAGACGTTCGACGGTCCACCTTCGTAGGCACGCACGAAGCGGTCGTTCATGCCAAACGCGAACGTTCCGAACATCGCGCGCTGCGCTTCGGTCGCCAGCTTCGCGTACCAATCGAGGGCCTTTAGGTCTGTGCGCGGCGAAAACACGACTGAAGTCTCTCGACTCCAAGGATCGGGCTGCGCCTTCGAGATTGCCTCCACATCACCCGAAGTCGGCTTGCGCGTCTTGTCCGCATCGAGCACGCGCCAATACTTCAAATATTGATCGGCCACGTCCGTGTCTCGCACCACGTGCGCATTGTTCGAGTGTCCGTAAATGCCGTTCTGAGTGAGGTTCGTCGATCCCGTCCAGACTTCACGCGCTTCATCGCCGCGACAAAACACGAGGAACTTGTTATGCGCAAAGCCGCCCGAGTGCTCGCGCGGCTTCACGAGCGCGTCGATGCCCGCACCGGCGAGCGCCTCTTCGTTGGCTTCGGCCGCACTGTCGCTGTCGTAACGAACCTGTACGGTCACGCCGCGCGCGGCTGCAGCCGCAAGCGCATCGAACACCTGCGAGTTCTGAAACTCGAAGAACGCTCCGTACAACGCGTCGCCACTTTGCGTGCGCGTGATGAACGCCATCAGTTCTTCGAACAAACCGCGCGACAGCCAATCGAACGCAGACTGCCCGATCTCGTCCGGTGGCCGGTTTTGAAAGCGCCGTGCGTACTCTTGCGACGCGACTGCACCGCGATTGAAGAACACGGCATGCTTGCCGACTTCGATCGATTCAGTCGTGACTGTGAGATTCACCTCTGCGTACGCTTTCGTCTGACCCGGCATGCCCTTCATCGCCACGATGCGATACGTGTAGGTCTGTCCGGGCGACACCGTGAAGTCCGCCCACTGAAACGTCTGGAACGGATGCGTGAACGACGAGACCTGCACGCCAGGTGCCGGATCGGGAGTCACGCTGGCAAAGGTCTTCGTGCCTTTGAGCCAGTTCGTCTCGCCATCAGAGTTGCGCGTGCGACGGATCCCAAAGCCCAACACCGGCTCGCTGCGGATCACGTCCGCGGGCAGGTCCCAGCCCAACAACACGACGTGGTTGCCAGCCACTGCCAACGCGGTCAACCCGTTACTCGCTTCGCGAACGCGCATGTCGACTCTCCGGGACGGAGTGTGGAGCAACAAACATAGCGCCTCGCACGACGCGAGAGGTGGTCGACCTCACATCGCTACAGATCTGTAACTTGTGTCCCGGGGACGCAACACAAACAGCTAGTTCCCGCAGCCATCCGCGGCAGCTTCGATGCGAGAGCGCCGAGCCAACTCTAGCCCGCGCGCGCGTAGCGACTCGGAGGCTGGCCCACGTGCCGGCTGAACGCTGTGCTGAAAGTGCTCGCCGAACCGTAGCCGACGCGCTCGGCGACCTCGGCGATTCCGACATCTTGACGACGGAGCAGATCCCTCGCGACAGCCATGCGCCACGCGAGCAGGTACTCCATCGGAGCCACGCCCACGGTGCGGCTGAACCGCTCGAAGAACGCGGAGCGCGAAAGCGCCGCAGTCTTCGCCAGCTGAGCGACCGTCCACGGACGCGCGAACTGGGCGTGCATTTGCCTTATTGCGGGGGCGAGCCGCGTGTCGGCCAGCCCGCGTAGTAGCCCCGGCGGTGCATCTTCAGCTGGAGCCGCCCGCAACGCCTCGATGAGCAACACCTCGACGAGGCGCGTGAGCACGAGGTCGCGACCCGCTCTCTTCTCGATCGATTCATCACCGACGAGCCGCACCAATGTCGACAGCCGCTCGACACCGCGCACGTGCACCAGCGCCGGCAGCAGCGACACGAATAGTGCTGCGTCAGGCGAGTCGAAGACGAAATAGCCACCGAGGATCCGCACATCCGGCCGGCCTCCGCGCGTGCCGTGGCGAACTTCACCAGTCGCCGCAGCCATCCGCTTCGGGTCGACCGGCTGCGGCTCGACCGGCTCGAAGCCCGTCATCGTGAATCCCGGCGTCGCCGGCAGCAGCACGAAGTCGCCCGCCTCGAGCGCGAGGACACGCTGGCCGTCGACCGCGAGACGACAGCTGCCCTCTAACACGGCACAGAAGCTCGGCTGTCCAAACTCCGAATAGCGAACACCCCAGCGGCCAGCGCCGCTGATGCGCTTGGAAAACACAGTGCGCGGCTGTAGCAACGCGATGACTTCCGACAACGGATCATTCATGGTCTGGACTCTCGCAAACGAAATGTGGACCTTCCATCATCGATAGTCCAGCCAGCTGCCACTACGTTTCTCTCATGGACGCCGCGTTCCTCGCGGCAAAGGAGAAACGCCATGAAGACGGTACTGATCACGGGTTGTTCTTCGGGCTACGGCCTCGAGACCGCGCGCCACTTCCACGCGCAAGGCTGGAACGTGATCGCCACCATGCGCACGCCGCGCGAGGACGTGTTGCCCCGATCGGACCGGCTACGTGTCGTCGCGCTCGACGTGACGGATCCCAGCAGCATCGCGGGTGCGATCGCTGCAAGCGGCCCGATCGACGTGCTCGTCAACAACGCCGGCATCGGCCTCATGGGCGCCTTCGAGGCGACGCCGATGCGCACGGTGCGCACGGTGTTCGAGACCAACACCTTCGGCGTGATGGCGATGACTCAGGCCGTCCTGCCGCAGTTCCGCGCGCGGAGATCGGGAATGGTGGTGAACGTGACCTCGAGTGCGACGCTTGCGCCGATGCCGTTGGTGGCCGTGTACACCGCGAGCAAGATGGCGATCGAAGCGTTCACCGCGTCGCTCGCGTTCGAGCTCGAGGAGTTCGGTGTGCGAGTGAAGCTGGTCGAGCCGGGGTACGGCCCAGGCACCAGCTTTACGAGTAACGGCGGGTCTCGCATGGAAGGGCTGTTCCCCGAGGCGTACGCGCCGTTCGCGCAGCGCATTTTCGCTTCACTTGGCCAGCCGACCGCGGTGACGAGTCCGTCCGACGTGGCCGAGGTGGTGTTGCGTGTGGCGAACGACGCGTCAGCCCAGCTGCGTTTCCCGGCCGGTCCGGATGCGGTGGCGCTCGCGCAGGCGCAGGCGCAGGCGAAACACTAGCCGGTTTGTCTCGAGGCTCTCAGCGCCGGATGCTGGGAGCATGGAAACGACAAATTCGAAGGTATGGTTCGTCACGGGCAGCTCTCGCGGTCTCGGTCGCGCAATCGTCGAGGCCGCGCTCGACGCAGGGCATCGCGTCGTCGCCACCGCGCGCAAGCCGGCCGATCTCGATCACTTCCTCGGGCGCTACGGCGATCGCGTGAAGGCGGTCGCGCTCGACGTCACGCAACCCGAGCAATGTGCGCGCGCGGTGGACGAAGCAGTCGCGGCGTTTGGCCGCCTCGACGTGGTCGTCAACAACGCGGGCTACGCGAACACGGACTCGGCAGAGAACATGTCGCTCGATGACTTTCGCGCCCAGCTCGAGACCAACTTCTACGGCGTGGTGAACGTGACACGCGCCGTGCTGCCCGTGATGCGCAAGCAACGGAGCGGACGCATTCTCCAGATCAGCTCGATCGGCGGACGTCGTGGCGGCACGCCGGGATTGAGCGCATATCAGGCGGCGAAGTTTGCCGTCGCGGGCTTCAGCGAGGTCGTCATCAACGAGGTCGCGCCGCTCGGCATTCAGGTCACGATCGTCGAACCGGGCGGCTTTGCCACCGACTGGGCCGGCAGCTCGATGAAGGTCTACGACGTGAAGCCCGACTACGAGGCGACGGTCGGCGCGACGACCAAGCGGCTCCGAGGCAACCCCGGCGCGACGCGTGGTGTGGCCGCGAAGGCCGCGAAGGTGTTGCTCGAGCTAGCGTCGATGGAGAAACAACCGCGGCGCCTGCTCCTCGGGAGCGACGCGTACGTGCTCGCGAAGGTCACGCTGCAGGAGTTGGCCGAAAGCGACGATGCGAACCGCGCGCTCAGCGTGAGCACCGATGCGGATGGGGTGCCGGATTTCGCCGAGACGGATGTGGGGAAGCAGATGTTGAAGCTGCATCGGGCGTGAGAGGTGGGTGCTGGTTTTGGTTTTGCGTAGGGAGTCAGGCGAGGCTGATCGGGCCTCACGGACGTGGCACGCCGCGTCCGCAGAGTTGCGAGCCGCGGCGCGGCTCGCTGTTGTACAGTCCCAGGATGCGCAGAAGAATGAACGTGCCTCGACCCGGGCACCTCGATCTGTCGAAACTTCTCCCCGGACTGCTCGCGATTTTCGCCGTCGCTTCGAGCGTCGCCGCTCTCGGCTGCACCGTTCGTTCGCGGCGACCCGACGGCCCGCAGCGTGAAGCACAAGAGCTCGCCGATGCGCTGAGCGACGAAGCGGTCGACTGCACGCGCGAACACACACCCGAAGGAAAGGGCCAAGTGATCATCGCAGCGGATATTTCACGCGCGGGTGAGCGGACGGAAGTCCGTGATGCGGGCAGCTCGGCTGGCTGCGACGCAGTGATCGAATGCATTCGAGGACGCGCGAGCGAGAAGCTCCGCAACCCACGCACCACACCTGCGCCGTTCGTGCGCATCAAGCTTCCGCTGCCGCTCGTGACCTCCGAGATCACGTACGCGTTCGTGCAGGAGCTACCCAGCGCGGAGCCCACGCCGTAACTGAGCGACGCCAACGCTACGCCGGCTCACTTCACGATCTTGCAGAAGCTCGGAAACCCCGCTGGCAGAGCTGATACGTAGGGGCTCGGCTTGGTGTTGTACGGATGGTCGGCCAAGAACTGCAGGGCCTTGCCGCCAACGCCCGCGCGCGTGAACCAGCCGCCGATGTGATCGCCGTTGTCATCGCAGTCGATGGCGAAGCCGCCGAGCTTCACGATCTCACCCTCGATCGCGATGGTGCCGTCGTGGAAGTCGAGCCCGAGCGAATCTTGTCCCTGCGCCCCGTGCGCACCAATGATCGCCGGTACGTGACTCGGGTCTTGAAGATTGCCTGCGCCGAAAGGCTTGCCGCCGGAGTAAACGATGCCGCTCGCGACGTAGTTCGACCGAGCGAAGACAGCAGCACCCGTCTCCAAGCCACCAGCGCTGTACCCCGAAACGTGGATGCGAGCGGTGTCGATGATGCCCTTCTCGACACCACATGCCACGAGCTGATCCATCCCCTCGAGGTCGCCCGTATACCAGATGGTTCCGGTGTTAGTTCCCTTGCCGTTCGAAGTGTCCCAGGACCCCACGAGACCGCCTTTAGTTCTGACACCTGACGTCGCGCCGGGGAGCCCCTGGTCGACTTCGCCAGGAACGGTGCCGGTGCCGTGGAAATAGAAGTACGCGGGACCGGGTGAGCTTCCGACCCAGATGCGCACCTTCGCGCCGGCAACAGTCACTGTGCCGTCGACGAGCATGGGGCACGTTCCGCTGACTTTCGGCAGCTTGTCCGTGGGCGGCTTCGTCGCATTCGGATCCGTCGGTATCGGAGGCATGCCAGCCACCGGAATGCCGGCTGCACCGCCTCTGCCTGCGGGCGGCAACCCTGCCATGCCCGACGCACCGGCAATCGGTGCAGGAGGCGTCGCCCCCGCTTGCGGCGTTACAGGCGACGGATTCGTGGGCGTCGTCGGCGTGATGGGTGGGATGCCCGTAGTGCCGGCGCCGCCAGTGCCAGTCGGCACGGGAGTGATCACGCCGGCCGTGCCGCCCGTGTTGGGCAGCACCGATCGACCAGCCGTGGCTCCGTTGCTCGCAGACGAGGGCGTCATGCCGGAGTCGGGACTGCAGCCGTAAGCGGCCACCAGAATCGAAACCAACAAGACGATTCGGACCAATCGCATCAAATCACCCTCGCCAAGTCTGTGTGAACGCGTCAGCCGAATCACACTGATGCAATCGCAGCACTAGACCGTCATTACGAAACTTAGTGAGCGCGTCCAGCCGAATCACACATTGGATCGCAACGAGTCGTAACAGCACTCGCGCAACGACATACGCCAGTCGTCGAATGCGCTCGCGCTCAGCGCCAACCGCCAACACAGCGCCAACGACGAGCGAAGCGGTTCCGCGCAGGAAAACACCACGGCGCACGCGGACGCGAAAGTTGGCAGGTCAAGCTTGTCCGATGCCGGCGCCGTCACCATCACGGAGCGATTGCAGAGCGCAGCTGTCGGCGGCCAAACAATTGAGGTGTCCGAGTCATAGACCGGCTTGACCTGCCGAACCTTGCACCATGGGTGGGTGAGTTGGTAACGGATGTGGGTGCGGCCGCGGAGGCTGCTTTGCCAGACTCGACACGTGGGAAACATCGGTCGGGCTGATTTCTTCTCACAATCAGCGGGTGAGCGCACGGAGCATAGCCCGTGCTGTCCAGCCGGATCGATTGCAGCGCTCAACCTGAGTTGCGCTGCGCTGCTACTCGTTTACGCGCGCCGCTCCTGCTCGCCTTGGAGGCGCCCCCGATCGCCCTCATAATCACTGAGGGCGCGCAGTTAGACCGTGAAGCTAAACGAAGTTGTCCTCGCACTCTCGTTGATCGCGGTTGCCCGTTCACACGCAGCGGCCCAAGAGAGTCTCGAATTCACGCTCGACGAAGTCGACGCAGCGGACGCACCACCCGCCGCCGCAAAACGAGCGCCCGTCGTCGATACCAAACAAGTGATCGAACGAGCGCTCGGTGAACTTCGCTGGGGCATGTCGAAGTCGGATCTGCTGAAAGTACTCAAGGCACAGGTCCGCGCCGAGTTCGAGCAGCGCATCAAGATCGAGCGCGACATCATGCGGCAGGACGCGCTCTATCAAGAAGCCCAGGAAGAGTATCGCCGCATGAGCGAAACCTTCATCGCGTTCGACGGGCAGAAAACTGGCTGGGACGTATCCGCGGTAGGCCCCGAGTTCACTCAAGGCAATCGCGAAGCGATGCTCGTCGTGGCCGGGAAAAACTCGCGGGACTTGTACTTCTTCATCCAGGGCAGGTTGTGGAAGTGGTATCGCGAACTCTCTCCCGAAGCCCTGAACGCCGCGGATGCAAACGAAGCGCTCGTGGTGCTCAATGCTCGTTTTGGCCCTGGCAAGTCACAGCAAGACCGACGCAACGAATCGAATAGCCCCTACCCCGGCTCGACCTGGTCAAACGGATCCACGCACGTCACCACGCTCCGCCGCGGCAGTGATGTCTGTCTGATCTTCGAAGACGCTCGCGTGCTCGAACAGCTTGCGGTCCTGCGCCATCACGTGCAGCCCAAGTCAGACAGAGACCGCGCGTCAGCAGCGATTGACTCAGTGTTGCTGAGCGGTGCGGAGCTCGAAGCTCGCCACTGACGTTCGGCGACGCGCACGCGCTCGGCTGCGCCGAACGCGATCGCGTGGACACTTCTTGCAGTAAGTCGAAGGCGCAACGTCCGCCGTTCGGCCGCTGCCTGTTCGGCGGACGATCGACTCCCGCATGGACGCGAAGTGCCGCAGCGCGAGGAGCCGCACGAAACATCGCGCAGCGCTCTACGTCGTACCGAGCCCGTACTGCGAGCTTGGCACCGTCGTTGCGATGTACCCAAGGGCGCTGACACTTCAGTGTGGCGGCGTTGCGCGACTACCCGCGTTCATCGCAGTGCGAGCTCTTGGACGAGTCCTCCGTGCCCCACACGACGCATTCGCGAACACCGCTGCTGACTATCTACGAGGTCCTGCGCCGCTCCGTGGGCAGCGATGGCGTCGATGGTCGGGCCGTGCAGAAAGCACTAGGTCTGCGCAGTCTGTACTTGGCCGAACGTCTACTCGCAGCCTTGAGCGGCACGCAAAGGCGCTTTCGCACGCCGCAGGAATTCATCGAGGCCGCCCAAGAACTGATGGCCGCACCGCCGCATGAGAAGCTCGAGTTCCTGTTCCGTTTGCACGACGCCGATGACGACGGCTGGATCCGGCCTCGAGAGTTGGAACGCATGTTCCACTTATCCGCGGCGGAGCACGAGCTGATGTTGACCGACGCGGAATTCGATCAGCTCGTGCAAGCGGTCATGGAAGCAGGCGACGGCGACCGCGACGGGCGCATCGACGTGCACGAGTTCGTCACGATGATCGGCTCGCAGCCTGAGATGTACCGGCGCCTATCGGACTACGGCGTTTCGCTGCTCATGCCGGGAGCGCGCGCGCGACGCAGAAATCAGCTGCCCGGAGCCAATTTTCGGGGCTGGGTGCGCAACGAGGTGGTGCTCGCGCTGTGGGTGATCGCGTACGGGCTGGCCTGCACGTTCTTGTTTGCCGACGCCATGCTGAGCCATCGGGCGCTCGGCGCACATCTATACATTCAGATCGCGCGCGGGTTCGGCGCGTGCCTCAACTTCAACGCTGCGCTACTCGTGGTGCCGATGTTGCGTCAGACACTGACGCGCGTACGCCTATCGGTGCTCGGGCGCATCGTGCCTGTCGACGACGCAGTGATGCTGCACGGACGACTGGGCGAGCTGACCTGCGCGTTCGGGGTGGCCCACAGCGCAGCGCACATCCTCAACATCCTGCGCACGAGCGTGAATCCGTGGCTGCCCAGCTATCTGAGCGGCTACATCCTCCTCACGAGCATGCTGGTGATCTGGATCGGTTCGCGCGAGGTCGTACGTCGCTCGCGGCGCTTCGAGCTGTTCTATCTTTCGCACCTGACCTACTTCGTGATGATCGCGGTGCTGTTCGTACACAGTAAACAGTTTTGGATGTGGGGCGCGTTGCCGTGGAGTTGGTTTCTGGTCGAGCGTACGCTGCGTTCGCGACGTCGGCGCGAGCGCACGCACCTGCTCGCTGCCACGCTCTACAACTGCGGCGTGACCCGGCTGGATCTCGCGCGCCCGTGGAGCTTCGCGTACAAGCCTGGCGACTACGTATTCCTGCGGCTGCCCCAGATCGCGCGACACGAGTGGCATCCGTTCACGCTGACGAGCGCGCCCGAACAGCCGGAAGTGCTCTCGGTGCATATCCGGACTGTTGGCGATTGGACTCGCACCGTGCGCGAACGCATGCCGGCGCTGTTGCGGCACGGCGACGCGCCGCGCGTGCAGATCGACGGCCCCTACGGCACTCCGAGCCGCCACATCCTCGATGTGCCGCACGCCGTCGCGATCGCAGGAGGGATTGGAGTCACACCCTTCGCGCCGATCATGAAGAGCCTCTTATTGCGTCAGTTCGATGACACGCTGTCGCGACCTCAGCTGAAGAAGCTGCGCTTCGTGTGGCTGAACCGCGATCAGCGCGCATTCGAATGGTTCCGCGATCTGCTCGAACGCCTCGAGCGCGCGGACACGCGCAAGCTTCTCGAGATCCACACGTTCATGACTTCCGGTCGTTCGGAGCTGGCCGGCGGCATGCTCGACTTCGCGCGTTACGTGCTCCACATGCGCGCGCGGGGCGATCTGATCACCGGCCTGCAGTCGCAGACGAGTTTGGGCTATCCGGACTTCGATCGTTTGCTCGAAGCGTTTTATCGAAGTCCAACATTACCGCCGCCCGAAGTGTTCTTCTGTGGCCCGGCGAGGCTCGAACGAGTCGTCGCCAAGAGCTGCCGGAGGCTCGGACTGCGTTTGCGCTGTGAACGATTCTGAAGAGGCGACAGGGACGCCGTTCAAAACCCTAGATCTGTTTCAGCGCCCTACCGCAGATACTGCCCCGTCAGCGAACGCTTCTCTTTCACCAGCTCCGCCGGCGTTCCCTCGAAGACCAACTCGCCGCCCTTGCTTCCGCCCTCGGGCCCGAGATCGATGATCCAATCGGCGCTGCGGATCACGTCGAGGTTGTGCTCGATGACGATCACGGAATTCCCACCGTCGACGAGACGATCGATGATCTCGAGCAAGTGCGTGATGTCGGACATGTGCAAGCCCGTCGTCGGTTCATCCATCACGTAGACGCTGCCGTCCTTGTGCAACTCGCTCGCGAGCTTGATGCGCTGGCACTCACCACCGGAGAGCGTGCTCAACGGCTGGCCGAGCGTGAGATACGTGAGCCCCACATCGTGCATCGCCTGCAGCTTGCGCACGATCTCCTTACGCTTTTGAAATAGCGCCACCGCCTGCGCCACCGTCATCGCGAGAACGTCGGTGATCGATTTGCCATCGAGTTTGTACGCGAGCACGTCGTCCTTGAATCGGTGGCCCAGACAGACTTCGCACGGCGCTTTGAAGCCATCGAGGAACGCGAGATCGGTGTAGACCACTCCCGAGCCGTTGCAGGCTTCGCAGGCACCTTTCGAATTGAAGCTGAACAATCCCGCATCCAC
>DASRXR010000483.1:0-7435 GCA_035687405.1 Polyangiales bacterium | reverse complement strand
CCGCGAGCGCTGCCGCAGCCAACCCCGCGAGCGCTGCCGCAGCCAACCCCGCGAGCGCTGCCGCAGCCAACCCCGCGAGCGACGCCACGAGCTGACGCAACCGCCGGCTGGGAGCGGCCGATACCCCGAGCATGCTCCACTTCCAGAAGCTCGACGTATACCAGCGCTCGATCGACTTCCTCGTCTTGGCACATCGCGTACGTAAACGGCTACCCAAGGGGCACGCGGACTTGGCCGATCAACTTCGTCGCGCCGCCCAGTCGGTTCCGCAGAACATCGCTGAGGGCTGCGGCCGGACAACGCGAGCCGACAAAGCCAGGCACTACACGATCGCAAGGGGCTCGGCGATGGAGTGCGCTTCGCATCTCGACGTCATGCGGGTGGACGAGCTGATCGACGCCGAGAGCTACGGGCGAGGGATCGAGTTGCTTGAACGTATCGTGGCGATGCTGACCAGGCTGATCGATCCTTGAGCGTCCACGGGGGGCGATCACGATCACGATGTCGTTCCCGTTCACGAGCGCGGCCACGATCACGGGGGCGATCACGGCCACGGTCACGATCACGATCACGGCCACGGTCACGATCACGGCCACGGTCACGACCACGACCACGACCACGACCACGACCACGATCACGATCACGATCACGACTACAGCCACAGCCACAGCCACAGCCACAGCCAAGCTCACGGCCAGTCACCAACCTCTGGGACCCGGTACGGCCAATAGATTCCAAGTGCGCGTGAGCGGCCGCGGCTCGCAGTCCACAGACTGCAAACCGCGGCGTCGTGTCACTTGGCTTTGAGTTGATGCAGGACGATCGAATTACCCTCGCTGTCTTCGACGATCGACATGCGACACACGGGTGACGGAATGATCTCCGACTTGAAGGTTACCGCCTTAGCCTTGAGGTCTTTGATTACTGCGTCCAAGTCCTCGACTTCGAACGCGATGCTCGCGCCGCCGCTGCCGCGCGTGTGCTGCGCGGGATCCGGATGCTTGAACAGCGCGAGACAGCCACCGCCCGGCAAGTCGTACTCGGTCCACACACCGCTGTCAGAGCTGCTGCCGCGCCGCAAGCCCAGCTTCTCTTCGTAGAACGCACGCGCGCGAGCGCTGTCTTCTACGGCAAACATCGTGAACGCAACCTTCTTCAACATGCTCGTTCTCCTGGTGAGCCGGCAGCCGCCCACTTTTTATTCGGGCGCGCTTGACACGGCACCGATCGTACATAACGGTATAGTTATATAACCGAATGGTTCACGACATGCAAATCGCAGAAGATCGTCTCGACCGTACGTTTATGGCACTCGCTGACCCAACGCGTCGGGCCATCCTCGCTCGGCTGGCGCTCGGCGAGGCGACGGTGACGGAGCTGGCTGAGCCGTTCAAGATCAGCCAGCCCGCCATCTCCAAGCACCTCAAGATCCTCGAGCGTGCGCAGCTGATCTCAGTCGAGCAGGACGCGCAACGTCGTCCGCGCAAGCTCGCAGCGCAGCCGCTCGCAGCGGCGAACGAATGGCTCGAGCGCTACCGCGAGGCGTGGGAAGCGAGCTACGAGCGCCTGGACGGACTGCTCGAGGAGCTACAGCGCACCGCGCCGCGCCACAAGCCTAAGAAGAAGTAGCCCGCAAAACCACAGTAACTGTAGAGGAGAAGACCGATGAGCGCAGTGTTCGAAAAAACCCAAGTGACGCAACCGAGTGAGCGCGAGGTCAAAACCGTGCGTTCGTTCAAAGCGCCGCGCGACCTTGTGTACAAGGCATACACGACGCCGGAGCTCGTGAAGCGTTGGCTCGGCGGACAGCCGGGCTGGACGATGCCGATCTGTGAAATGGACGTGCGCGTCGGCGGCAAGTATCGCTGGCGCTGGCGTAGCAACGACGAGGGCAAAGAGTTCGGCTTTCACGGCGAGTTCAAAGAAGTGAACGCACCCGCGAAGCTCGTGCACAGCGAGTTCTTCGATCCCGGCGATGTCGGGGGCGACATGGGCGAAGGCGCGATCATCACCGTAGAGTTCAACGAAGACAAAGGCATCACCACCCTAACCACGCTGATGGACTTCGGAAACCAGCGCGCGCGTGACGCAGCGGTCGCGACGGGCATGACCGATGGTATGGAGCAGAGCTATCAGCTACTCGACGGCGTGCTCGCGAAGCCTTGAGTGAAAGCCGGCCGCACGCGGGTGATCGGCCGACCCCGCGCGCGGCGCCTCTGGCTGTTCGAAGATCTAACTGCTGCTAACCGGCAACAAGCGCGCGCGAGCGACCTTTCTTTGCCGCAGGTCGGCGCTGACTCTAGCTGTCGCTCCCCGACGACGTCGTCGATGGGCAGTGCGTGTGTTGCGATCATCCTTCCGTGTGTTGGGGCGCGAGCGTCGATATCGAGCCGTCGACGCCCGCGTGTCTATGACGTTGCGAGCATGCGCGTCCGCGTGTGCACGCGGCGAAGAAGCAGTCGAGGTACTCGAAATCTTCACTCGCCGCATCACCGCGCAGCCAGCAGGTGACTCCCCCCCTTCAGCACCGAGGCGCGGAGCATGTCGCGCGGTCCGTTGTTTCGCGCGGTCGAGCTTACTCGCCGCGTTGCCTGCTGCTCTACCGCGCGACGTTCCACGATGTGTTCTGCGCGGATGTCTCGAAACGCTAGGCTCGAATCATGGCTGCGACGCAGGGGCCGGTCTCGAGCGACGTGTTGATGCAGACGCTGCCAGCTGCAGCGTGGAAGACAAACGCCAAGCATCCCAGCACGACGACAAGGGAGCGTGAGCACAGTTCATACCACTCATGAGGAGGCGCAGCCGTCAGCCGCATTCGCCAATCGCGGAAAAGCTGGCGCCCCTGCATGCCATTGGGTGATCCAATTGTGAAAGAGACCTCGACAGCGAGCAGCGTTCCATCTACATCAGTGTGACTTTTTTGCTCGTTAGTTGGACGAGCAAAAACAGCAGCCGGGCGGCCGCAGCCTCTCGCAGTTCCAGGGTAAGTGGCTCCGAGGAGCCCAGAGGGTGCAATTCGTGCAAACCATTCGCGCGGGTGTTCGTCGTGGTGCGTCGATCGTTATCTCCTGTCTTCTGCTGTCGTGCGCAGTGCAGCCAGTCAATGACTGGGAGATCGCGGACTTAGAACCGATCGCGGCGGGACTCATCTCGGACCAGGACCACGGTGGTGGCAAGCCTGGCTTCTTCTTTTACCCCCCTATCGTGCAGGGACTACCGCGCGGCACCGGCGTCTTCGAACCGCGCTTGTCGCCCGAGGTCCGCATCGATCAAATCGATGCTCAGGGGAACGTCAAAAAGAACATCGCGACGTACACCGGCAACCTCCGCGTGTTCGGCGAACGGCTTCGTCGCAACCTTCGGACGCAGTTTTACGTCGTGCGGTTCAAGAGCAATGGCGCAGCGCTCGACCCCGCGTCGACGTATCGCATCAAGGTGTCTGCCGGTGGCCGCCAACTCGGCTTCGCGGACATCGACGTCGTCAACACGCTGCGCGAAGTGTCGAACGTCAATCGAAACCTGTACGTCCCACTAGTCAAGAACGCGACGCTCGCAATTCGATTCCGGATCGAGAAGCGCGCGGTCGACGGCGATGGTGACGGCGTGTTCGATTGGCTCGACAACTGTCCGACTGTCAAGAACCCACCCGTCTCGCTGCCGGCCGACGTCGCTGCAGCCACCGCAAAACCACCTGCGAGCTGCAACGCCGAAGAGTTGGAGTGCGATCCGCAAGAACAAGATCTCAATCCGATCACGACCGTCAAACAACCTGACTCCGATGGCGACGGGATCGGTGACGCATGTGATTGTCAGCCCGGCTATCAAGGCGGCGGCACGCTGCCGTGCACGGACATCAACGAATGCACGCTTACGACCGGTGGTTGCGATCCACTCACGCAGTGCACCAACACACCCGGTTCATTCAACTGCAGCACGTGTCCGAGCGGCTACACCGGCACCGGCAAGACAGGCTGTCGCGACGTCAACGAATGTACTGCGGCGACGAATCCGTGCGGGACGGGATCGATCTGCACGAACACGCCCGGCAGCTATAGCTGTAGTGCATGTCCGAGCGGAACGTTCCGAAGCGGCAGTCAATGTGTGCCGTGCGCCTCGGTCGCAAACTGCGTTGGCGCTTTGACGTGTACGACTGCGACCAACTCGGTCTGTACGGCGTGCGCGAACGGTTACTTCAGAAGCGGCAACACCTGCGCCGCGTGCTCCCCGATCGCCAATTGCGCGAGCCCAGTCGTGTGCACGACCTCGGCGAACGCAGTCTGCAACGTGTGCGCGGACGGTTATGTTCGAAACGCCAATGGCAGTCAGTGCGTGCCAGTTGCGTGTGGCGCAGGGCAGTTCTCGCAGAACGGCACTTGCCAGAACTGCACTGCCGTCAATGGCTGCGAAAGTGCTCTCACCTGCAGCAGCTCGACTGACTCGTTCTGCACTCAATGCACGCCTGGGTCGTTTTTGAGCTCCGGCATGGCGCGGCCGTCGACATGCAGCACGTGTACGCCGGTTCCGAGATGCGCGGCGCCCGTGACTTGCACGACCGGAACAAACTCCGTCTGCCAACAGTGTGAAGCCGGTTATTACCGCTCGGTCGTCAAAGGCCACAGCGTCTGCTCCGCGTGCACACCGGTCGACGGTTGTACCGGCGCGGTCACTTGCACGAGCTCGCTCGACTCCCAATGTTCCAACTGTTCCTCTGGATTTTGGAACAACAAGACTGTCACGCCGAACCGCTGCGAGGAGTGTTCGTTCGTAGACCACTGCGTGAGCGAGGTGACCTGCACCAGTGCTTTCGACTCGCAATGCACCGCGTGCGAATCTCCGGGTTATCAACTGACGACTGTTGCGGGCCAAAGTGTCTGCAGCGCATGTCCAAGCATTCCGTTCTGCGCGACGGTCGCGTCATGCAACTCTAGTGGCAACTCGCAATGCCAGTCGTGTCAGTCCGGCCACTATCTGGACGAGACCCGGCCGCAGGATGCGTGTCCGGCCTGCACCCCAGTGGTCGACTGCGCGAGCCCAAGCACCTGTAATTCGTTCGACACGTCGCAGTGCTCGCAATGCGAGGCCGGTCACTGGCTTCAGCAAGGCGCGGCCGACACGTGCCCAGCCTGCACTCGAGTCGATCATTGTAGGAGCGGCCTCACGTGCACCAGCCCAAGCGATGCTCGGTGCACGAGCTGCGAAGACGGATACTTCTTGGTTCGCGGCATTGGGGGCGCCGCTGATACATGCGAGGCGTGCCCGTCCGTTCATGACTGCACGAGTGGAGTGACGTGCACGTTCGGGAACAACTCGCAGTGCACCGCCTGTAACGCCGGGACCTACTTAGACAACGCCGGGCTCCTGTCCGTGTGTAGCCCGTGTACGTCGGTCGACGGCTGCGCAAGCGCGATCGCCTGCACCTCGGACGCCAATTCGCGCTGCACGAGCTGCGCCCCTGGTGGATACCTCGCGCCGGGCGGTTTCGGGGTCGCCGACAGGTGCCTCTCCTGCCCCCCGATCGACGGGTGCACGAACGTCACGTGCACGTCGCCTACCGACCCAGTCTGCGGAGACTGAGCGGCTCCGAGTAACAATCCGGCGAGTGGCACGACGTCTTCGAGCGCGTCGTTGCCACGAGCTGAACAGAGCCGGCGCCGAACTACGTCAGCTGGACACGAGCACGCTCAACCCGCCGAGACTTTGCTCACCCGGAAACGGCGTCGCTTGATCCGACCATTCGTCAGCTCGTCGAGCGCGCGCTTCTGCGCCTCCTGCTTGATCGCGATGTAGCTGCACTGCTCGAGGATCTGGATCTTGCCGACCTCGTCTCCACGCACCTGTCCACTCGCTGTCAGCGCTCCCAGGATATCGCCCGCCCGCAGCTTGTCCCTTCGCCCGCCTTCGACCTTCAGCGTGATCAGATTCGGCGGCGTGCGCTTGCCGCCCTCCGCTGCAGGTGCTGGCAGCTTCTTTCGCTCCAGCGTGCGGTGCAGGACCTGTTCGATTCGCTGAAGCCGCAGGCTGTCGGCCGTGCGGTAGAGGCTCAGCGCCAGCCCACGCTTCCCCGCCCTGCCGGTGCGCCCTACCCGGTGCACGTGCGCATTCGGATCCGCAGACAACTCGTACATGATCACGCAATCGAGATCGCTGATGTCGAGCCCGCGCGCCGCGACGTCCGTCGCCACCAGGACCGAGCAGCTTCGATTCGCGAACACCGCCAGCACTTCGTCCCTCTCGCGCTGCTCGAGGTCACTGTGCAGCGCGAGCGCATGCGCCCCTGTCCGCCGGAGCGCACGCGCCAGCATGTTGCACTCTTCTTTGGTGTTGCAAAAGATCAACGCGGACTCGGGACGGTACGCCGCGAGCAACGCCGCCACCGCTTGCTGGCGCTCCTCCGCGCTGATCCCGACTTGAAAGACGAGCTGCTCGATCTGCGCCTCCGCCATCTCGGCGTCGACTGTGACCCGCACCGGCTCGCGCTGATAGCCGCCACTGATCTCTTCGATCGCTGCCGGATAGGTCGCCGAAAAGAGCAGCGTCTGGCGCTCGCGCGGCGCCGCCGTCAGCAGCACGCGCAGGTCCTCCTCGAAGCCCAACTCGAGCATCCGATCGGCCTCGTCGAGGACCAGCACCTTCAGCTCGTCGAGGCGCAGTGGTCCGCGCTCGAGCAGCGCGCGCAGCCGCCCCGGCGTTCCCACCACGATCTGCGCGTCGCGCTCGAGCGACTCACGGTGCTTGCGGATCGGCACGCCGCCACACAGCGTGAGCAGCTTGACGTTCGGGATGCGACGCGCGAGCGCACGGATGTCTCGGCTGACCTGATCCGCCAGCTCGCGCGTCGGGCAGATCACGAGCGCCTGCAGCCCACCGCTGCCGAGGCTCTGGAGCAAGCCGAGACCGAACGCAGCGGTCTTGCCGCTGCCCGTCTTGGCCTGCGCGATCAGGTCGCGCCCACTCAGCATCGGAGGCAATGCCGCAGCCTGGATCGGCGTCATCTCCTGATAGCCGAGGCTCGCGAGATTTTCGAATAGGCCAGGTGACAACCCCAGCGCAGCAAAGTCGGTCGATGCAGACATAGAACAGCGCGGCCACTCTACTTGATCTACGTTCACGGCGCCGCCGGAACCATGATCGACGACATCCCTGCAGATTCTGCCGCTGCGCAAGCAAGCTCTTTCCGGGCTCTGGGCCTGTGCGCGGAGCTGCTGCGGGCTGTGCAGGTCGCGGGCTTCGAGCGCCCGACTCCCGTGCAACAGGCCGTGATCGCTGCCGCATTGGCCGGTCGCGATGTCCTAGCGCGCGCAGACACGGGCTCGGGAAAGACCGCGGCGTTCGGCCTGCCGCTATTGCAGCGGCTCCACGCCGACAGGCCGGAGCGGAGCCCGCGGGGCAATCCGGTCGCCGTCCTCGTGCTCGCGCCCACTCGCGAGCTGGTGCA
>DASRXR010000482.1:0-5138 GCA_035687405.1 Polyangiales bacterium | reverse complement strand
GGGTAGAGTGGTGCGGATCTTGGGGATGGTTTGCGGAGCGTTGACCGAAGCCCACACGATCGGTTTGATCCATCGCGACATCAAGCCGGCGAACATCATGTTGTGCACACAAGGGGGCGAGCGTGATGTCGTGAAGTTGCTCGACTTCGGCTTGGTCAAAGAGTTCCAGGTCGATCGAGACGTGGAGCTGACTGCGGCCAGTGCACTCCTCGGAACACCTCAGTACATGGCTCCGGAGTGCATCCGCATGCCGGATTCGGCCGACGTCCGTACGGATATTTACGCGCTGGGGGCGGTCGCCTACTACCTGCTTGCGGGGGTGGACGTCTTCGACGGCAAGTCGGTGGTGGAGGTTTGCGCCCAGCACCTTCACGAGGAGCCGAAGCCGTTTGCGGCGCGAGCGATAGCTGTTCCAGTCGAGCTCGAAGCGGTCGTGCTCGCGTGTCTCAGCAAGGAACCGGACCAGCGTCCTCAGAGCGCCGCCGAGCTCCGGTTCCGGCTCGAAGCGTGTGCGGTCGAGCCGTGGGATAGCGCGAACGCGCGCGCTTGGTGGGTCGAGAACCAAGTGCAGCTCGAAGGCGATGCAGTCGAGAGCGCGGGCCACGCCATGACCATCGCAGTCGATGGAGCATCACGGAATCCGGACCAAACGCCGCCTACGGCGGCTGCTCGCGCAACGTGACCTGTCGGGATACGCGAAAAGGGGAACGTCACCGTTCCCCCTCCCACTACGAACTGGTTTTAGTCGTTGCTCACTCGCAAACGCCACCGTCCGATTTCGGATTCACGTTTTCCGCAAACCGGGTGGTCGTGTTCCCGGGCTCGGCGTAGCGGCACACGTAGAGGTTCGCGTTGCCCCATTCTGCCGGCTTGCCAAACGCGCTGTACGGGCACTCGGCTCGCGCGCAGCCGATTCGCGTCGAGCCGTTCCACACGACCTGCGTGAAGTGACCGGTGTTGGTCGACGTGCCAGGTGCCGCGAAGTTGTAGTCCTTGACCTCGCCGTACCACGAGTCGATCGGCGACAGCGGGCTGTCGTTCACGCTGCGGTACGCGATGTTCTCGCCGAACGGTGTGGCGCTGTCGTGATCGAAGACGCAACCGTTCGCCCACACTTGAGCGCTCGCGGCGATCTCTTCGTCCCACACGAGGTCGGGCGCGCAATGCTGCGCGCGATAGAAGTTGTGCCGATCGAGGATCTGCTTCGTCCAATCGACGGTGGGTGCCGGAGTGGGTGCGGGTTGCGGTTCCGGCGTCGGAGCTGGTTGCGGCGCAGGTTCGGGCGCAGGAGTCGGCTGCGGCGCAGGCGCAGGTGTTGACGCCGCAGGACCCCAAGTCGCCTTCACGCCGACTTCGCTGATCTCGGTGTATGCGCGCACGCCGATGTGCCAGACGCCAGCGCTGGGATCCGCGATCGTGCAGGTCTCATCTGTGCCGTCTTTGAACGGGCGGCAGTCGTAGCTCGACTCGGACGGCTGTTCGCCGAAACGAACGTACAAGTCGCCGTCGCCCGTGCCGCCCGACAACACGACTGCGAGCGACGCGGTGCCCGCCGGGATCTCGATCGTGTACCGCTGCCAGTGCCCCTCGGAACCCCACACGGTCCTCTCGAACGGAGAAGTCGTTTGGGCCTGCGCCTCGCCAATGGCGAGAGCGGCGAACGCGCACTGAAGTGCACAAGCGAGAGCGAAGGAGCGGCTGGATTTCGATGTCTTGGTGTCCATGGTCATTTCCGAGTTGATTGGATGACCGTGGAGTAGCGCGCGGCTGCATCGCGGAAAATGCCGAGGTCTGCACGAGTGGTTTGCAAGAATGCAGAGGCCAGCCGGACCGCCGCCCGCCGCCCAGGCTGGCGTCGAGGGTCCCCGGCGCGGGCGTGCGTTGGGACATCCGCGCGCGACGAACCCGCTGATTGGTCCACCCCACCAGTTTTTCAGTCACAAGTGGACCGTCTCCTTCTCTAACGCGAATGCCTAGCTCGTCACCGAGATGCGCTCGTTTGCGCGCCTCGTGCAGCTATCGGCTGAGGCTCGAGACCGCTCGAGCTTCGGCGCGCGTAAGAAGGAAACACGTCATGAGTCGAAGAAATGCTTACCAATGTTCGAAAGCGAGCACACTTGCCCTTGTACTCATCGGCACCGCGAGCCTCAGTCTGAGCCCTGCTTGTGGCGACGACGAGTCGTCCACCGATAACAGCATGGCCGCTGACGGCGTCACGGTGACGGGCGTCGTCGTCGACGTCACCGATGGTGATGCTGCACGCAACTTCGATTACACGAAGTATCCAGTCGTGCCGGGGGTGAAGGTCTGCGTGTATGACAACAGTAAGATCCCATGCGCGACGACTGACGCTGGCGGCAAATACTCGCTCGCAGGGTTGCCAGAAGCGCTCGACGTCTATCTCTCGTACCAGAAAGACTCGTTGGCACCGATGCTGTTCAAGGCAGTTTCCGGAATCGGAAACGAGATGCCTGCGATGTTGATGGTCTCGACAACCTATCGAGACTCGTTCGCAAAGGCAGGCGGCATCGAACCGGATGAAAACGCCGGTCTCATTTTCTTCGGCGCCAATTTGCTCGAAGATCGGCGCACGCCATTCAAGCAGATGTTCGGCACATCCGAAGTCTATTACTTGCGAGGCTACCAGGCGCGGCTTTTACCCGCTTCCAAAGCAGGCCCGGTCTACGTCTCGGCGGATTGGAAGGCGGATGCTTCGTTGACGACGTCGAGTCAGGCAGGTTGGGGGATTCTGCAAGCCGCCCCGGGCGACTACGAGATGAGGTACTCGCACTCCGCGGTCACTTGTCCACCGGTCACGACGAAGGTCGTCGAGGGTTACGTCACGGCGTACGTCAGATCCGTATGCGCGGCGGATACCGGAGATTCCGACGCGGGCATGTAACAGTTCACCCCAAGGCGTCGCGCTCATTCCCCCGAGCGCGACGCCTTTTTTTAACGGCGTGTTCGAGTATTCCAGTCGGGTGAACGGGCCGGGTCGAACACGAGGCGTGGAACTCCCGCCCGCACGCGGTGTCCAAGCTGCATGCTCTACGCGCGCGTAAGCGGCTGGCTGTGCGCACCGCGGCTAGAGCGCCGGATCGCGTTGATCGCGTTTCTGTGCGCGCTTCCGTCGCTCGCGACCGGACTCCAGGCGGACGACCACGTCTTGCGCCAGGAGGTGTTGGAGCGTGGACCGTTCGCAGCGTACGTGTTCCATCTGGGCGATCCGCAACAGGCCCTCGACCAGGCGCTCAAAGAACGCGCCGACGGTCGCGTGCCGTGGTGGGCTGACGGTCACGCTTCGATACGCTACTTCCGGCCGCTTTCATCGCTGAGTCTTTGGTTCGACTTCGCGCATAGGGCGCCAGCGTGGTGGATGCATCTCGAGAACTGCGCGATCTACGCGGTGATCGTGTGGCTCGCCGTCGCGATTTACCAGCAGCTCGGGCTATCAGGTCCGGGCCTGGGTTGGGCGGCAGTGTTCTTCGCGCTCGATGGAGCGGTCGCGACGTCGGTCGGTTGGATCGCGAGTCGCAACACGCTGCTGGCGGCTGGTTTCGGTTTGGCTTGCATCCTCGCGTACGTCCACGCGCGACGCACGGGGGGCGCAGCTCTGCACGCGCTCGCATGCCTGTGTTTCTCGCTCTCCCTACTGAGCGCAGAGCTCGGCCTGTGCACGCTGGGCTACCTGTGTGCACACGCACTCGCGGTAGATCGCGCGCCGCGCATCCGGCGCGCGCTCGCGCTGTCGCCCTACGCCGCATTGACGGGCGTTTACCTCGTGCACTACGTCGCGATGGGATACGGAGTCCACGATGTAGGCATGTATCGCGATGTGTTGGGATCGCCGCCAACCGCCGCGCTCGCCCTGATCGAAGACATTCCGATCTGGCTTGCAAGCACGGCGACTGTCCCGTTCGCCAGCTTCCGCTTGCTGTTGCCGAATGTGTTCGTGCCGATGCTGGTGGTGTCGATCGCGATCCTCGCGTTACTAGTGCCGCTGCTGGCGACGCGTTGGACAGAACTGCCGCAAGCGCGGATGTTGGCTGCCGGCGCGGTGCTGAGCCTCGTGCCGCTCGTGGCCACGCTGCCACAAGAGCGGCTGCGCTTCTTCGTAGCGTTCGGCGTATACGGCCTGCTCGGGCCGTGGGTGGTGAGGGACTATCACGCGCGGGAGCGCGTCCACCGCATCGTGGCGCGCTCCCTGTGGGGTATCCATGCGGTGTTGATGCCGCTCCTGTTCGTTCCGAATTTGTTCGGGGTTGCTGCCTCGCAATTCGCTGGCGGCGGAGCCAATGCACTCGACCGTGTGGTGCCCCGTACCGCGTTGCCGATCACGATCCTCCTCAACGCGCCGGCGCCGCAAGTGCCGTGGTTCCAGGCTGCGATGAGCGCGAACCGCGGCGGCGTCGATCCGCCAGTCTTCACGTTGTACGCCGGCACCCAATCGCTCGAGGTCGAGCGCTACGCCGATCGCGGCCTCGAGCTGTACGCCGCGCGCAGTTGGTTCACGACGCCTTTCGAACGCATCCGGCGCGCGCCGTTACGCCCCGGGGATCAGATCGCGCTCAAGCATCTCACCGTCGAAGTGCGCGAAGTCGACGCCGAGGGCGCACCGACACGGGTTCGGTTTACGTTCGACCGCTCGCTGGACGATCCGAATCTGACTTTCCGGTGTTGGGCGGGCAAAGAGGTCGTGTTCTGGAGCCCGCCGCCGGTCGGAGGTCGCGTGCAGCTGACGGCGGCGGTACTATTCTGAACGGCGCGGGGTCTCGCGCAGAAGTCGACTCCGTTGAAGCCCGCGCTGTGTAGCCAACGTCGACTCACATGTTCTTGTTCGCGAGCACGTTCCAGCCCGGATCCTTGCAAATACCGCAACTGTCAGGAGTTGGGCCGGTGAAAAGCTTGCAGGCTGTTTCGTCGTCGGCGAGGAAACACCGGAACCAGGCAGCATACAGCCGTTGGAACTGTTTCGAGCCGAGTTGGCTGACCGTCGCATCACCAGATGTCGTATCGAGACCCAAATAGCCGAGCACGGTTTCCGTACCGACGTGGTTTCCACCTTCCCAGACTCCGACGAACATCTTTCCTTGCGATTGCTTGACGCCATCCGCTGCACCCGCGCCAATGTCCATCGT
>DASRXR010000481.1:0-3570 GCA_035687405.1 Polyangiales bacterium | reverse complement strand
GTACACGATCACCGGTCGGACTTTGAACGCTTGAATCTGTTCGCGCATCGTCGTCGTGTAGCCACCATCAACCTCGGCCAAGCGCAATCCGTAAGGCTTGCCTTGTTTCGCGACTTCCTCGAGCAGCATCTTCTTGAGCTTGTCCGGCGTGTACACACGCGCAGGCTCGACCACGAGATTGCCTTGACGGGCGACGATCTCTTCACCGGGACTGCGGCGGCCATGGCCATTCGATCTCACGAACCCACGTGCCGGTGACCGCGACATGAGAAAAGCACTGAGGACACCCTTGCTGACCAACGAGACGCGTTGACCTGCGATGCCTTCATCGTCGAACGGGTACGAGCCGTTCAGCTCGATTCCGTTCAGCGCACGCACGCTCGGATCGTCCCAGACGTCGATGAACTCGGGCATCACCCGGTGATTGATCTTCTTCGCGAACGTCTGACCTTCGTCATCGTCCTTTTGCCTGTGCCCTTCCACCCGATGGCCAAAGGTCTCGTGGAAAAACACGCTTGCAGCGCGTCCATCGAGAATCGCGGGGCCCACGAACGCATCCGCAACTGGTGCGGTGCGCAGCGCGATGAGCTGCTCCATCAACTTCTTCGCTCGCACGCTGAGCGCAGCTTGATCCGGCAACTTGTCGACCGACGAAGCATCCGCTGTATCCATCAGCTGCAAATCCATCCCGTCGTCCGCTTTGGCCTGTACGACGAGAGTCACCCGTGCGTTCGTCGAGCCGCGTTGCAGCACGGCGCCTTCGGAGCTCGTCATGTACCGAGTCTCCGCGAGAACGCGCAAGTCCACCTTGCCTTGCAAGATTTCCGGTCGTGCCCGAAACAACTTCGAGAGCTCGCGCGTTCTGGCTTCCCACGCCCCACGATCGAGAACGAGCTTCGCCGGAGCCCCGAGAAACATGCCTGGCTTCTCGACCGAGAAGTCGTCTGAGTTATCCTCGTCTTGCACGTCGATTGCGCGTTCCGATTTGATCTTCACCAAACGCTCGACCGCGTCCTTGTAGCGTTCGTCGGTCGCGAGCCAAAGGGATGCGCGCAGCGCGGGCACATCGTCTTCGATCGCGACTTGAGATGTTCGGGACAGCCGCGAAAACCCGGCGTAAGAACCGCGGTCGCGAAGTGAGTGGGTGTTGTCGAGCTTGGGATCACCCACCCGAACATCGACGTCGAGCCGGCGCGCGTGCAGGTCGTCCGACGCAAGCAGTGCGCCGAGCTCCGACGAGATGTTCGCAACTTGGACTTCCGACACTTGGTAGGCCAGGAAATACGGCGCTGACCGGCCTTGTGCCTTCAGTTGAGTGAACGAACGATCCAGCTCGGCCCGCATCGCCTGCAAGACCGGCGCTTCGGAAGCCCCCGCGGGTTCAGGTGTTCGATCGAGCTCGAGCTTTTTCGGAGTTGAACAGCCGACGACTAAACAAACAGTAAGGATTCCCCAACGCATCGCGCCCCGCCCTGCGCGCACAAGTGAAACCGCGCGCTCCTCGAGTACACACGATTTGGCTGGACACCGCGAGTGTATGCAAATGCGTGGTCAGGTCGCCCGAGTCCCGAACTGCAAGGGCAGTGCGCAAGCGGCTTGTGAGTGCCGACGCTGCAGTCAGTCACTTGCGCTAAGCAGCAGACAAACAAGGTCGATCTCGCCGACTGGAAGCTGCCCCACCTGAAGTGCAAGTGCTCGTGCAGCGCGCGGAGTTGGTGCTGCAAGCCCAGCGCGAATACTTCAACACGATCTCGTTTCAGAACGTGGACAACCTGCACTGGGCTGCAGCGTCGGGGTAGCACGTGAATCCGCCTCCACCGTCGCGATTGACCGATAGCCGGTCCTTTCCGAAGACCATGTCGAACTTCGAGCCCGCACCGAGAACCGCGGGCCGAAGTCCGAGTTGCGTTGTTGCGGTTCCCCGGATCGCGGCAGGAACTTGCGTGCCTTCGACGCTCGGAGACTGATCCATTCGCCGGCGGTGACCGAGCCACCCTGGGCTTCTCTCGTCTCGCTGGTCCCTTCAACGCCTTCTTGAACTCGCATCCGGGCTCCTAAACAAGTCGAGCGGGTGAACGTCGAGTGGCGCATGAATCACATTCTGAGCGGTGTGATCACTTGCACTGCTCGCGAGTTGTAAACACGAAGACAGCGCGGATACATCCAGCGCGTCCTTGTTCATTGGGGCGAGGCTGACGCTCGGCCCGCCGCGGACACTGCCGAACTTGAAAGAGGACAGAGGCAGCACCACTCGGCTCGCAATCAGGTCTGTGGAGGTGATCGCCTTCTTAGCTGACTAAGGGGCGAGCTTGCGCCTGCGTGTTGAGCCGACGTTGCGACGCCTGATTGGGAATTGCCGCGAGCTGAGCTTTGCGCGCGGCAGCGTGGTTGCACGCCGAAGGGGTCGCGGGCGCATGATCGCGGTGGAGCTTGCTGCGAACTTAGCGGCCGCGCTTCGCTCGCTGGGCTCCGCCCAGACCTGGGGCTGACGCGGGTGACGCAGGTGACGCAGGTGACGCAGGTGACGTCCGTGACACGGTAGACGCGAGGGGTTTCGTTGTCATGCTTGGCGTCGAAAGTCCCGGCACGCCGAACGGGTCGCGAGCGCATGATCGCGGTGGAGCTTGCTGCGAACTTAGTGGCCACGCTTCGCTCGCCGGGCTCCGCCCAGACCTGGGGCTGACCCGGATGACGCAGGTGACGTCCGTAACGTCCGTGACACGGTAGACGCGAGGGGTTTCGTTGTCACGCTTGGCGTCGAGAGTCTCGGCACGCCGAACGCGTGGCGGGCGCATGATCGCGGTGGAGCTTGCTGCGAACTTAGCGTTAGCGGCCATGCTTCGCTCGCTGGGCTCCGCCCAGGGTGCCGCCCTGCGCCGCGGGTGACGCGGGTGACGTGCGTGACGTGCGTAACTCGGAAGACGCGAGGGGTTCGTTGTCATGCTTGGCGTCGAATGCAGGGAGGCCCTCGGGTCTGGAACGTGTTGAAATGTTCGGTGGCTTACTCGTGCCGCTGATGGCTGCAGGGTGGTTTCGCGCGTTTTGCTTTCTTCATCGGACAGATGGACGCGCAGTTGCGTTGTTGTGATCGATTGTCGATTTTTTGCGATTGCGCTTGATCAGGCTTGACGAGTTTTTGATGGCCTCTCGCGCGCCGCTGCAGCTCTCAGCAGCAGTCGTAGTTGCTCGCTCGAGTTGGCCGTCCTTGCCGTGTTTTTGGTTTTTTTGATCGCGCAAACCAAACCGCACGTTCTCGCGGCGTACGGCGCAACGTCGGAGCTCGAAAACACCTGTGTTATAGATGTTTTTTGCACTGGGGGCCTCATGGAAGAACTCGAGATTGTTAAACGACTGACGGACGACGAACTGGTTCTGCACGTGCGGCACTGCGTTCGTGAAGACCGACGCGTGAGTGCTCAACTGCTCGCTCACCTGGGGGAGATCGAAGCGCGAGGGCTGCATCGAGACCTCGGCTATGAATCGATGTTCGAGTACGCGGTTCGCGTGCTGCATATGTCGGACTCCGAAGCAGGGCTGCGACTTCACGCCGCACGCTTCGCTCGCAAGTTC
>DASRXR010000480.1:0-55601 GCA_035687405.1 Polyangiales bacterium | reverse complement strand
CATCACGCGAACTAAGATATTTTGCAACTGCATCATTGCCTCGCTAAATCAATGCGAGACAATCGGGCAAGCAGTCGAGCAAGAGGAACCGCCTATGCCGAGCATCGTGTCGATCCGCGACGCAACCAAGAGCTACAACCTGGGCAAGGTTGTCGTTCCCGCACTGCGCGGGGTGAGCCTGGACATCGAAGCCGGTGAGTTCATGGCGATCGCCGGCCCGTCGGGTAGCGGCAAGACCACGCTGTTGAACCTCATCGGTTGTGTGGACGTGCCCACCGCGGGCACCGTTCACGTCGACGGTCACGACATCTCGAAGATGAGCGAACGCGAGTTGACGTCGCTGCGCCTGCACACGATCGGCTTCATCTTTCAGAGCTTCAACCTCGTGAACGTGCTCGACGTGTATCGCAACGTGGAGCTGCCACTGCTCCTGCAACGCGTGCACAAAGCGGAGGAACGCAAAACGCGCGTGATGGATCTGCTCACGAAAGTCGGGCTGCGCGACTTCATCAAACATCGCCCGGGCGAGCTCTCGGGCGGCCAACGGCAGCGCGTCGCGATCGCGCGCGCGCTCGTGAGCAAACCGAAGCTCGTGCTGGCAGACGAACCGACCGCCAACCTCGACTCCGTGACCGGCCAAAACATCATCGATCTGATGAAAGAGCTGAACCACGAACAGCAAACGACGTTCGTATTCTCGACCCACGATGCCCGGGTCATGTCGCACGCCCAGCGCGTCGTCCGCCTCGCGGACGGCAAGCTCGCCGTCGCCGGCACACCGGAAGAAGCGGCCGCACGCGATTCGCTGCCGCCGGCCGTCCTTCAGTCCTCGGGGAGCCCCGGATGAGCGGCACTCTCGGCGTCATCATTCAGATCGCGCTCCGTAATTTGTTCGCAAGCCGCTGGAAGACGATGATCGTCGGCGGGATCATCGCGTTCGGGGCGATTCTCGTCGTGGTCGGCACGTCGCTGCTGGACGGCATCGATCGCGCGATGCGCGGCAGCATCACCGGCAGCGTCGCAGGCCACATCCAAGTCTATTCGTCGAAGTCGAAAGACGCGCTCGAAATCATGGGTGGGCTCGGCGGCGATTCGCCAGACATCGAGCCGCTCCCCGAGTTCGAGAAGCTGCACGAGATCTTGCTGAAGGTTCCGAACGTCGAAGCCGTCGTGCCGATGGGCGTGAACACTGCGGTCGTCACTTCAGGCAACACGGTCGATCAAGCCCTCGGGCGCTTGCGCGAAACCGTCACGCGCCGCCTCAACGGCGAGAGCTCTCCCGAGCTCGGTCGCGCGTACGCGACGCAAAAGGCGCACGTGCGGCAGATCGTAAACGTGCTCGGCCGCGACACCGCAAACGCCCTCGTGATCGCAGACGAACACGCGCTGGCGGCCGAAGACGCGGAAGTCATGACGCGCGTGTCCTCGGACGACTTTTGGAAGACGTTCGACGCGGACCCGTACGAACACCTCGAGTTTCTCGAAAATCGCGTCGCTCCGCTGGCGGCAGACGCCGACATGCTCGGCCTGCGCTACGTCGGCACTGATCCGGAAGAATTCGCAAAGTCGTTCGACCGGATGCAGATCGTCGATGGCCATGCGATCCCGCAAGGTCAACGCGGCTTTTTGTTTTCGAAATACGTCTACGAAGAGCAAGTGAAGCTGAAGGCTGCACGGGGTCTCGACAAGCTGAAGCTTGCCCGGGACAACCGCAAACAGCTGATCGCGGAGGACCAAGACCTGCAGCGCATCGTGCGCGAAAACACGACGGGTGTGCGCGAGCTTCTGCTCCAACTCGATGACGTCAAGACCGTGCTCTTTCGCGAGAAGTTACAGAGCCTGCTCGGGAGTACTGAAAGCGACGTCGGCAAGCTGCTCGCGCAGTTCTTCAACACGACCGACGAGAACTTGGACGAGCGTTACAAGTTCTTCTACGCCGAGCTCGCGCCGCAACTCGAGCTTTACCGCGTGCGCATCGGGGATACTTTGCCGATCAAAGCGTTCACACGCAGCGGCTACGTGCAATCGGCCAACCTCAAAGTCTACGGAACGTTCGCGTTCAAAGGCCTCGAGAAGTCTCCACAGGCGGGCGCGCTCAACATGATGGACCTCGTGTCGTTCCGCGAGCTCTACGGGTTCATGACGGCCGACCGAGAGCGCGAGATCGCGGCGCTTCGAGCTGCTTCCGGCGCGAAGGAGATCGATCGCGATCAGGCCGAAGCAGAGTTGTTCGGTTCGCGAGATGCACCCGAAAACGCCGAAGTCGCACTGCCGACGACCGCAGCAGAAACCAGCGAAACCGCACTCGCCGGTCTACGCGGCAGTACGCGCCGGTCCAAAGAACTCGCCGGCTACGATCCACGCCAGCTCGAGACGGGCGTCGTGATGAATGCGGCGGTGATCGTGCGCGACGACCGAAAGATCCCGGAGACCATCGTCGCGATCGAGCAAGCTGCCAAATCCGCGAACATCCCACTCAAAGCGATCTCGTGGCAGCAAGCTGCCGGCATCATCGGCCAGTTTGCCACCTTGATGCGCGCAGTCCTCTACGCCGCGGTGTTGATCATCTTCATGGTCGCGCTCGTGGTGATCAACAACGCGCTCGTCATGGCCACGCTCGAGCGCGTCGCCGAGATCGGCACGTTGCGCGCGATCGGCGCACAACGGCGGTTCGTGCTCGCGATGCTGCTCGTCGAAGCGGTCGTGATCGGCGCTCTCGCCGGCGCGCTCGGAGTGTTCATCGGTTCGATCGTGCTCACGGTGCTCGGCTCGACCGGCATCCCGGCGACGAGCGACGTCATGACGTTCTTCTTCTCCGGGCCACGCTTGTACCCGCAACTCGGGGCGCCACAGCTCGGGCTCGCGCTCACGCTCGTGATGTTCGTCAGTGTGATCTCGGGCATCTACCCGGCGTGGCTCGCGATGCGCGTGAGCCCGCGTGAAGCCATGCAGGCGGAGGAGTGACATGGGCGCGCTGATTCTCGACTTTCGCATCGCACTCATGAACTTGATCCAGCACGGTCGCCGCACCGCGTTCCTCGGCGGCGCGATCGCGGTGGTCACGAGCATGTTCGTGCTCCTCGGCGCGCTCTCGAGCGGGATCTCGCACGCGCTCGTCGACACGGCGACCACACTCGCGAGTGGGCACTTGAACGTCGGCGGCTTCTACAAGATCACCGCCGGTCAAGCGGCGCCGCTCGTAGCGGAGTACCCGAAGCTCCGCAAGCTCGTGATCAAGGCAGTTCCCGAGCTCGACTTCATGGTCGTGCGCGGCCGCGGCTGGGGCAAGCTCGTGTCGGATCAAGGCTCGATGCAAGCCGGTATCGGTGGCATCGACATCGCCCAGGAGCCGAACTTCAAGTCTGTGCTCAAGATCAATCGGGGTGACATCGATCAGCTGTCAGAGCCGAACACGATCCTGATCTTCGAAGGGCAGGCGAAAAAACTAGGCGTCGACGTCGGGGACGCGTTGACGATCTCGGCGCAGACCTCGCGCGGCGTCGCAAATACGCTCGATGCCCGCGTCGTCGCGGTTGCGCAGGACATCGGCTTGTTGAGCCAATGGAATGTGTTTATCTCGAGCGAGTCGCTCCGGACGATCTACCAGCTCAATCCGACCACGACCGGCGTGTTGCAGTTGCACCTCAAACCAGGAGCGGTCGAAAACCTCACGCCGCTTGCCGCGCGACTGCGCAAGACGCTCGAGGACGCGGGCTATCGCGTGATGGAACCGGACCCACGTGCGTTCTTCTTGAAGTTCCAAACTGTCTCGCGCGAGTCGTGGACCGGTCAAAAGCTCGATGTGACGACCTGGCAGGACGAGCTGTCGTTCATGATGTGGACGATGAACGCATTGCAAGGCTTGAGCGCACTCCTGCTCGTGATCCTGATCGCGATCGTCGTGACCGGCATCATGAACACACTCTGGATCGCGATTCGCGAACGCACGCGCGAGATCGGTGCGCTGCGCGCGATCGGCATGCCGCGCTCCGGTGTGCTCCGGATGTTTTTGATCGAAACGACGCTGCTCGGAGTGTTCGGCGCGACGGCGGGTGTCGCGCTGGGCTGCGCGATCGCGATGGCGTTGAACGCCGCCCAGATCCACGTACCGATTTCCGTCCAGCTATTCCTGATGCGCGACACACTCGTGCTCGCGCTCGAACCGCGCGCGCTGCTCAACGCAATTGTACTCATCACGATCGTCACCGCCGCTGCGGCGCTCTACCCCTCCCTGCGCGCAGCGCGGCTGAAACCAGTCGACGCGATGGCGCACTTCGGTTGAGTCGAGGAAGACATGACACAACGCATTGCCCACTCGCTCCGCGGCCTGCTCTCAGCGGCGCTTACCGTCGCTACGCTGACTTGGGTCACGGCGTCGACTCATGCCCAGGCACAGCAGCCCCCAGCTGCACCGGCCCAGTCGGCTGCCAAGCAGGAATCCGCGCCGGCTGCACCGGCCCCCGCGACCACGCAACGCCCTCAAACCTCGAAGACCGAGCTCGTCTCGCTGCTGAAGACCATCGACGAGCGGCAGCGCAACCAAGGCGACTGGCGGTCGGACGTGTACATCGAGCAAAAAGAAAAGGGCAAAGTCGCGGTCGTCTACAACGCGATCGTGTATCGGCGCAGCGCCGATCAGCGCTTCATCATCTTGTTCACCGCGCCAAAAAATGTCGTCGGCCAAGGCTATCTGCGCGTCGACAAGAACTTGTGGTTCTACGATCCGGCAGTCGGTAAGTGGGAGCGCCGGACCGAACGCGAGCGAATCGGCGGCACGAACTCGCGCCGCTCGGACTTCGACGAATCGCGGCTCGCGGAAGAGTATGACCCAAGCGACGCCGGCGAAGAAAAGCTCGGCGCATACAACGCGCAGCGCGTCGACCTCAAAGGCAAGTCGGGGCTCGATCTCGCGTTCCCGGTGATCAAGCTCTGGGTCGACAAAGACACGCACAACGTCCTCAAGCGCCAAGAGTTCGCGCTGTCGGGTCGCTTGCTCCGCACGTCGTATTATCCGAAGTGGAAGAAAGTCTTCAGCGAGTCGAAAAAACAGGACGTGTGGTTCCCGCAAGAGATCCGCTTCTACGACGAGGTCGAGAAGGAAAACTCGACGCTCGTGCTGATCAAGGCGGTCGATCTGCACTCGCTCGAACAGAACCTGTTTACGAAGGCGTGGCTCGAGAGTAAGTCGCGATAGCGTTTGCTCGCGCGCCGGCGCCAGACCCCTCAACCGAGAACGAGTCGATGCCTTCTTCTTTTGCAGGTAGGCCCGGTTCACGTCCGGCATCTGGCCGGTCGTACATCGCGCTCGCGTGTGCGTGTTGCTTGGCGCTCGCGTCTGCCGTCGCGGCTGCGCAAGATCGCCCGAGCGAAGCCGACATGTTCGGTGCACCTGCCGCTCCCAGCGGCAGCGAGCCGCCGGCGGCGGGCGCGCCGGCGCCTGTTCCGGAGACGCCAGCAGCCGCGGCTGCGCCCGACACGCTCGAGACTCCCGGAGTCGGCGCTCCCATTCCGGAAGCGAGCCCCGCTGTGCCGCTCGCAGCTGCACCACCCACGATCTCGCCGAATGTTCCGGATAGCCGCGACGACGCGATCCTCGGCGGCGAATCACGCCCGATGTTCGACGGGCAGTTCCCGCCGGACGATCCGCTGAGCATCGGAGGTCAGCTCTACCTACGGGCTCAGACGCGCAGCTTCGAAGACGTCTCGCTCGGCGACTCGGTCTTCAACCTCCCCACGCTGCTCGACGTCTTCCTCGACGCACGCCCGAACGACCGGGTGCGCGGCTACGTGCTCGGCCGCATGACCTACGACCCGACGGTTTCGGGCAACCGCCCGCAGCTCTCGGCGACGGAGGCGGCCACCGGCAGCGCCGATCTCACGAGCTTGTTCGGGACGCCGCGCACCGGCCCGCAAGTCCGACTCGATCAGATGTGGCTGCGCTTCGACGTCGATCACAAGCTGTTCGTGTCCGCAGGCAAGCAGCACGTGCGCTGGGGCGTCGGCCACGTCTGGTCGCCGAGCGACTACCTGCACGTCCAACACCGCAATCCGCTCGAAGTCTTCGACGCGCGGACCGGTACGACGATGCTGAAGCTGCACCTGCCGATCGAGAGCAAGGCCTGGAACTTCTACGCCTACGGTGTCGCCGAAGGTCCGGAAGGCGTGCCGACCGTGGCGCAGCTAGGAGCTGCAGTGCGCGCCGAGCTCGTCTTCGACATCACCGAGCTCAGCTTCGGCGCATTCGCGCAAAAAGGCAGCGACCCGAAGTTTGCTGCAGACGTATCGACCGGCATCGGAGACTTCGATCTGTTTTTCGAGGTCGCGCTGCGCAATCGCAACGACGTCGACCGAGTCCGCTACGCACCGAACGCGTCGCTGCCAGATCCGCCCGAGCGCGAGTCGTGGCAAACGGACCAGGAGTACATGCAAGCGCAAGTGCTGGAAGTCGCCGAAGCGCGGTTCCCACGCTACCGCGCGAAGGGCTACCGCCCGCAGGCCGTCGCAGGCCTCTCGTACTCGTTCAAGTACCACGAGAACGACGTGTTCACGATCAGCGCCGAGTACTTCTACAACCCGCTCGGTTATTCGAACTCGAACGTCTATCCCGGGTTGCTCGCGCCACGGACGGACCCGCTACGCGATCCAGCGACGTACTTCTATCTCGGCCAACACTACGCAGCGCTCGTGCTCGTGGCGCCCTCGCCGTTCTCGCTCGACTTGCACTCGTTCACACTCTCGACGCTCGCCAACCTGTCGGACCGCTCGTTCTTGACGCAACTCAGCTATTCGCTCGTACTGCTTACACATCTGCGGTTCGAAGCCTACGTCGCCGCTCATTATGGTCGGCCGAGCGGTGAGTTTCGGCTACGCGTGGAGTTCGAAGGCGTGCAGCTCCTGCCTGCAGGCCTATTCGACACCGGGATCGCACTGCGTCTGTCGATCTGACACCGGTCGAAGGCACGTTAGCTCGACGAAGCACTACTTCCGGTGACAAAACGGTCAGGTCCCGCCGCTCGGAGCTGCCAGCGTAGTTGGCTAGGCCAGCGAGCCTAGGCTCGCTGATCCGCGACAACACGGGTTTTCTGAGCCGGACCCGGACGGATTTGGAACGTACTTTCGCACGGCAGTCACGTGCGTCAGTGGGCCAACTAGCATGAAGTATTCGCTTCGGGTGCGAGGCTACGGCTGGGTCGAGCGCGCTCGCCTCGGGAGCCTCTTTCTTCTGGTGTGCGCTGCAGCGGTCGGCTGCGGCTCGGACGAGAAGAAGAACGAGTTACCGACTCCAGAAGGCTTTGCCGGCAACGGCGGGCTCGACGGCGCGTCCGGCTTCGGCATGCCTGGCCAGACGGCCGGCAAAGGTGCGGGCAAAGCAGGTAGCGGCGGAAAGTCGGGTGGCCCGAATTCGCAGCCAGGAGCGGCGGGCCTACCCGGTGGGACGTGTGCGAACGCGGTCGCGGACACCGAGCCGGTGACACCCACCGTCTGGCTGGTCGTCGACGGCAGCAGCAGCATGAGCAACAACTTCGACGCGGGCCAAAACCGCTGGCAAGCCCTGCGCGCCACGTTGATGGATCAAGGCGCGGTCGTCGACAGCCTGCAGTCGGTCGTGCGCTTCGGGCTGGTGGTTTACGCCGGCAACGCCGCGACGCCTGACAACTGCGTGCAACTGATCACGGTCGAACCTGCGCTCAACAACCGCGACGCGATCGCGGCGATGTACCCGATGAACCCGGTGGCGAGCGGCACACCGTCGGACCAGGCCCTCGACTACGTGGTCACGAACTTACCGGTCACCAACATGTCTGCGCCGGACGACAAATCCGGTCCGGTCTACGTCGTGTTTGCAACCGATGGTTCCCCGAACAAGGGTTGCGGCGATCTGAACGGCAACGATCCGATGGTCGAGCAGAACGTCATCGACGTCACGAAGCGCGGCACCGACGCCGGCATGAACATGTTCGTGATCAGCATGGCCGGTGGCGACAATCGGCTTCAGAGCCACCTCGACAAGGTCGCAGCTGCAACTGCGACGAAGACTCCCCCGTTCGTTCCTTCGACTAGGGGCGAGCTAATCTCGACGTTTCAAAAGATCGTGAGCGGCGCGAGCTGCCAGATCGATCTGAAAGGGCAAGTCGATACGGGCGCAGCCTGCAGCGGCAAGGTCACGCTGGATGGCAAGGATCTCGAGTGCAACAACGACAATGGTTGGAAGCTCGTGGACGAAAACACGTTCCAACTCAATGGCACTGCCTGCACCACCTTCCTGAGTAAGGCGTCCATGGTCTATGCGATGTTTCCGTGCGAGGTGTTCCGGCCCGACTGAACCGAACACCGCGTTTCCTGAGCTCGACGAGCGGGTGTGCTCGGCGACTCAGCTCACATCGCTGCCGTTGGCGGCGCCGCTCGTCTGATTCCCCCCGAGCCGAGCGGCGCCGCCAACATCGTGTTCGTTTTGATATGCTGCGGAGATGCGAAACCGCAGTCATGGCACCGGGCAGTTCGCGCCCGAGCAGCTCGGCGGCTGCGGACCCGAGTGCGTGTTCGAAGCCGACGTCCTGGTGTTTCACCCCGAGAACGTCTACTTGGGCACCAACGTATACGTCGGGCACCGGACGATTCTCAAAGGCTACTACCAGAACGAAATGCGGATCGGCGATGAGACGTGGATCGGGCAAAACTGCTTCTTCCACAGCGCCGCGGGGATCACGATTGGTGCGCGAGTCGGCATCGGCCCGGGCGTGATGATCCTGACGTCCGAGCATCGCGAGCTCGGCCGAGCGACCGCTCCCCTGCTCTCCCCGGTCGACATGGCGCCGGTTGTGATCGAAGACGAAGTAAACCTCGGCGTCGGGTGCATCGTTTTACCCGGCGTGCGGATCGGTCGCGGTGCGCGCATCGGTGCAGGCGCGGTCGTGACACGCGACATCGCAGCCTACAGCGTCGCGGCGGGTTCACCGGCCCGGGTGCTCCGTGAGCGGCCGGCGTGAGCGCGCAACCGCAGATCGCCGCGCCGAGTCTGTCTGTCATCGTTTTCGCCTACAACGAAGCGGAGAACATCACGCCGGTCCTCGGCGAGTTGCGCGATTGGCTCGCGCAAAACGAGCCGAACGCAGAGCTCGTCTTCGTCGATGACGGCAGTAAAGATTCGACGCTCGAAACCGCCCGGTCGGCGCTCGCCGGTTCGCGGGCGAAGTTCCTGCGGCACGAGCGGAACCGCGGGATCGGCGCTGCGCTGAAGACCGGTGTCCGCGCCTGCGAAGCCCCATGGGTGACGTTCATGCCGGCCGACGGCCAGATCGAGCCGAGCGCGATCGGAACGCTGCGTGCGGCTGCGAGCGGCGAGCCGGTCGACGTCGTGATGAGCACGTACGCTGCGCGCGACGACGGCGTGCATCGCAAGCTGCTCTCGTTCGGCGTACGCGCGTTGATCTTCGCAGTGCACGGCGTGCGAATGCGGAGCGATGGCCCGTACCTGTTTCGCCGCGAGCTGTTCATTCCAGAAGAGCTCGTTCCCGATACGTTCTTTCTGAACTTCGAGTTCCCCATCCGCGTACTCGCCGCGCGACGACCCACGCGCAACGTTGTCATAGACTGCCGCCCCCGACGCGCGGGCGTCTCAAAGTCGACGGGATGGAAGCGCATCGCAGGCGTCGCCCAAGACCTGATCGATTTGCGCCTGCGCCGGTTCAGCGAACGTTGGTAGGGCTGCGGCGCTCATGACGCTTGGCAGTACGTCAACTCGCCATCACATACGTAGGTACCAGGCACATCAATGCCAGAGGCGTCAGGCGTGACGCATCCTCTGCCGAGCCTCTCTCCCACGCAGCCGCCGCAACCGTTCGTCTGTTCCTGCGTTATCGCATCGCATTCTAGATGGGACGCATCGCCGGCTCCTGTGCACGACCAATGGCCCAGCGACGCGCAGGAATTCATTCCGGCAGTGCACATCATTCCTTCCGCGACGCCTGGCGGGTTCGAACCGCACCCGCCACACGAATTTCTCGTAGCTGTGCTCGTGACCGAACACGTCGTCGCGTCCGTTTGTCCCGGCACGCAGATGTAACTTCCTCGCGCGCTACACGCCCCGGTGCATGTTTTGCCGACGTCGTTCGCCAGTATCGTACAACCGCCGCAACGGTTTTCGGGTTTGGCGCTGACACTGCACTTGGTCGCGTCCGTTCCGTTGCATACATATTGTCCGTCCGAGGAACACGTCGCGGTGCAGCTCCGTCCATAAGTAGGAAGTGGCGTGCAACCGCCGCAGTCGTTCGGCGTTTTGGGTTGCACGCTGCAAACAGTCTTGTCGGTGCCGTCGCATTCGTAGCTTCCAGTGGCCCGGCAGGTGCCTTCACCCATACTGCACGAGTCGCCTTTGTCGGGCGCCAACTGAGTCCAACCACCACACTTGTTCTTGACGCAGCTGTTGTCGACCACGCCGTCGCAGTCGTTGTCACTGTTGTCGCCGCATTTCTCCATCGTACCCATCACGATTTCAGCCGAACAGGTGAGTGAGTGGTCGGGCATACACGCGTACGTGCCCATCTTCGCGCACGCGCCCTTCAAGCCGTTGCTGCAGGGATCGCCAGGCTTGCCCGGGAGCTGCGTCGTGCACGGGCCGTCGCACGCATTGTTGGCCTTATCGTCGGGCGTTCCATTGCAATCGTTGTCGACGCCGTCGCCACAGATGTCCGTCGCGCCCGGAGCCTTCGTTTTGTCGTTGTCGTCGCAATCGATCGACTCCAACGTGCCCGGCGCCGTCGGCGTCGTCATCGCTCCGCACTCGTCGCAACTCTCAGTCGCCTCAGCCATCGCAGCTGCGACGCCGTCGCCATCGAGATCGGCCCAACACTTCTTTTTCACCTGCTCGTCGGTCTGCCCATCGCAGTCGTTGTCGATTCCGTCGCACGTCTCGGCCGTGGGCATGCAGTTCGGCGGAGGCGCCACTCCACCTGCGGTCCCGCCGCTCGCACTCGGTCCGCTGGAGCTGTTCGCCCCAGCGCCACTGCCCGCACTCGGATTCGAAGGATTGGCGCCGCTCGCTGCCGCGCCGCTCGCAGCAGCACCACTTGCTGCCGCGCCGTTCGTAGCCGCTCCTCCTGCAGCCGCGCCTACGCCGACACCACCCGTACCAACACCGTTCGTGATCGTTCCGGCCCCGGATTCTCCCGCAGTCACGCCGAGAGCGCCCTCCCCGGCAATCTCCTCCGCCGGAACGATTGTCTTCGCGACCGGCGTACAGGCCAGCGCCGTAACGCATAGGGCGAGCCGCACGACCGGAACTGCTAAAACTGCGAACGCAGCCCTAGCGCGGATGCTTCGTCGAGAAACTCTGAACATCACGCATCCGCCCCCACCGATTGCGTCCTCGATACGATGTTGGAGTGAGCCAACGCAAGCGCCCGACTAGCGTTTGCAACTATTGAAATGTCACCGGCGCGCGTGACCGATCACGAGTGGTGCGCGGCGTACTGGCTGTCGACGCTACGTGTCCTCGAAGGTTCACAGTCGTTGGCGTATGAAGGCAAATGCCCGCGACTACTCGGGAAAGTTGCCAGCGATTTCGGATCTCTTTGCGCCACGCGTCCCAATTGTGGGCTTGAGCGGTCGCTCAAAGGGACATACCTCGTGTGCAGGAACGGTACACGGAGGTACTCGATGGCAAACCAGCGACTCGCAACTAGCTGCCTCGCTTTGTGCGTCAGTCTCGTCGGCGCGAGCTGCGGCAGCGACACCGACAGCGGTCCGCGCGGCATTACGCAAGGCGGGTCCGGCGGCACGGCAACGGCAGGCGCGACGGGCGGCACGATCGGCAGCGCCCTCGCAGGCAGAACCGGCACCGGTACAGCTGGTAGCGGCATCACGCCAGGGGTCGCCGGATCGCCTGCAGCCATCGGCGGCAGCCCCGGCCCGGTGATTCCGCCTCCGACCATGCCGAATCGCCCACCCCCGAGCGGTGCAGCCGGCGTGCCAGCACCAGGGATGCCTGCAGCTGGCAGCGGCATGGTGACGCCGCCGCCGCCCGCCGGACCGCCCGGCACGTGGCCGGCAGCCGACCCCGCAAAGATGGGTCCGTTTGCGACGGTCACGGAGACGATGGTCGGCCCGAACATGGCGTACACGATGTACCGCCCGAAAGATCTCACCCAGCGCCACCCCGTGATCACGTGGGGCAACGGCACTGGTACGACGCCGCCCACGTACGGCCGGATGCTCTCGCTCTACGCATCGCACGGCTTCATCGTGATCGCGTCGAACAGCATGAACGTCGGACAAGGAATGCCCCCGCCCATGCTCGACGGAGTGACGTGGGTGCTGGAGCAGGACACGACTGCTGGCACGCCGCTCTTCGGTCACGTCGACCGAGATCGCATCGGCGCGACGGGGCACTCGCAAGGCGCCATCGCCTCGACTAGCGCGGGCGCAGACGAACGCATCAAGACGATTGCCCCGATTGAGATCTTGAGCCGAGCTCGCTCGCTCCACGGTCCAGCCCTCGCACTGTGCGGAGGCATGGACACGACCTTGCCCTGCGCTCAAAACCTGAGCGCGTTCAACGCCGTCACGAACCAACCTGTGATGTACGCCGAGCTCAAGGCCGCCGACCACACGAACTGGATCTTCTCGGCCGGTGCGTTCAATCCCTTCTGGGTGATCACGACCGCGTGGTTCCGCGTTCACCTCATGAACGACACGGCCCTTCGCCCGATGTTCTACGGCGACTGCTCAGTCTGCAAAGACACGGCGACCTGGACCACGATGCGTAAGATGATGGATCAGTAGCCATTCGCGACGCCGTTCGCGATCAGCGAACTTGGGCGTAGCTTGCGAGCGAGGAATCGCGCAGGTCTGTCTTGACACTGCGCGGTCCGGCCGCTCTAAGCTACGCCCTTTCTTGTCCGTCGAGCGCAGAATGACCGCAGGACTCGAGCTTCGTGGCATCAATAAGTTCGTTGGCGGTGAGCGCTATCTCGAGGACGTCTCGCTCCAATGCGAGCCGGGCACACTCACGGTGTTGCTCGGTCGCGTGAGCTCCGGCAAGACCTCGCTCTTGCGCGCGATGGCCGGGCTCGATCATCCCGACTCAGGACACGTCCTGTGGCAAGGGCACGACGTCACTCGGCAGAACGTGCGCACGCGCGACGTGGCGATGGTCTACCAGCAGTTCGTGAACTATCCATCGCTGAGCGTCTACGAGAACATCGCGTCGCCGCTTCGCATTCAAAAGCGCCACACGCGCGCCGAGATCGACCGCCGCGTCCACGAAGTCGCGGAGATCTTGCGGATCGGCAACCTGCTCCAGCGCTTGCCCGGCGAGCTCAGCGGCGGCCAGCAGCAGCGCACCGCGATCGCGCGTGCGCTCGCAAAGTCGGCCAAGCTCGTGCTGCTGGACGAGCCCCTCGCAAACCTCGACTACAAGCTGCGCGAGGAGTTGCGAGACGAGCTCCGAGATTTGTTCACGGGCGGTGATACGTCCGTCGTGTACGCCACTTCGGAGCCGAACGAGGCGTTGTGGTTCGGCGGCACGGTTGCGGTGATGCACGAAGGGCGCTTGCTGCAAATCGGCTCCGCGCGCGAGGTCTACGCTGCGCCGCGCACGGAGTTCGCCGGTCGGGTGTTCAGCGACCCGGAGATGAACGTGTTCGATCTGACGGTCGATGGGGCTTCCGCCCGTGCGACGCAGCATCCCGAGCTCGTGTTCGATGCCGTCGGACCGCTGCGAAAACTAACGGCGGGTCAGTATCGGGCAGGCGTTCGCGCGCACGATGTTCGGTTTAGTCCCCGAAGCGAGCACGACGTACGCGTGAAAGCGGTCGTCCAACTCGAAGAGATCAACGGCGGCGAGACGCTGCTGCGAGCGGCGGCCGGGCCACTGATCTGGACTGCGCAGGTCCACGGAGTCCAACAGCACGCGCTCGGCACCGAGCTCGAGCTCTTCATCGCACCCGAACACGTGTTGATCTTCGAACCGATGAATCCAACGCAAACGCCAGCGAGCAGCCATGGCTCGCATTGAACTGCGACGTGTCGCACATCGCTACAACGCCACCGACTCGACCTACGCGGTTCAGCCTCTCGACCTGATCTGGGACGACGGTGGCGCGTACGCGTTGCTCGGTCCTTCGGGCTGCGGCAAATCCACGCTGCTCGGCATCATCTCCGGGTTACTGCGGCCGACTGAAGGCTCGGTGTGGATCGACGACCGCGACGTGACGACGCTCGCGCCGCGCGAACGCAACGTGGCTCAAGTGTTTCAGTTCCCGGTGCTCTACGACACGATGACCGTGTTCGACAATCTCGCGTTCCCGCTGCGCAACCGTCGCGTGAAACCAGCGGAAGTCCGCAGTCGCGTCGAACAAATCGCCGCCCTGCTCGATCTCAGCTCGGAGCTCTCGCGCACGGCGAGCGGCCTACCGGGCGATCTGAAGCAACGCATCGCGCTCGGGCGCGGTCTCGTGCGCAAAGACGTCGCGGCGATCTTGCTCGACGAACCGCTGACCGTCATCGACCCGCACTTGCGCTGGCAGCTGCGCCGTAAGCTGATGGAGATTCACGCCGAGCTCAAAGTCACGTTGATCTACGTGACCCACGATCAGCTGGAGGCCCTGACCCTAGCCGATCAGGTCGTGGTCATGCGCGAAGGGTACGTGCTTCAACAGGGTACGCCCGCTGAACTCTTCGAACGGCCCGAACATACGTTCGTAGGACACTTCATCGGTAGCCCAGGCATGAATGTATTGCCGTGCACGATCGCGAATGGAACAGCGCGCATCGCAGGTCAAACTGTAAGCCTACCGCGCCAGCTAGCCGACTCCATAAAGTTGCAAGGCGAGTGTGAGATCGGTATCCGGCCTGAGTTCCTACGTCTCACCGAAGAACCTCCGAAGACTGCAGCAGCGCGCGTAATCGTGAAGCGACTCGCAGAGCTCGGTGGGTTCAACGTTGCGTCGGTCGAGCTCGGCGAGCATACAGTGCACGTGAAGACGCGGCCGGAGCAGCAGCCCGCACTCGGAACAGAGTGCTGGCTCGAGTTCCCCGATGAGCAGACACACGTGTATCAGGGTGGCCGCCTGATCGAGTGACAGACATGACGAAACCCACCGAGCAGCGCGCCTGGTTCCTCGTGTTACCCGTGGTCGTGATGGTGGCGTTCAGCGCCGTGGTTCCGCTGATGACAGTCGTGAACTACTCGGTACAGGACATCCTCGGTCCCGATCAGCGCGTGTTCGTCGCAGGCGAGTGGTACCACAAGGTCCTGAACGACCCCGAGCTGCACGGCGCGTTCTTGCGGCAGTTGCTTTATTCAGCGGTCGTCCTGGTGCTCGAACTTCCCCTCGGTGTGGCGGTCGCGCTGTGCATGCCGGCAACGGGCTTGCGGTCGTCGCTCACGTTGATCGTGCTCGCGATCCCGCTGCTGATTCCCTGGAACGTCGTCGGCACGATCTGGCAGATCTTCGCGCGTGGCGACATCGGCTTGTTGGGCTGGACGGTCAACAAGCTCGGGTTTGCCTACAACTACACCGCCGATCCCGTCGCCGCGTGGCTCACTGTCGTTGTCATGGACGTCTGGCACTGGACACCGCTCGTCGCCTTGCTGTCGTACTCGGGTCTGCGCGCGATCCCACCGGCGTACTACCAAGCGGCACATATCGATGGTGCTTCGCGCACTGCGATCTTTCGCTACATCGAGCTGCCGAAGCTGCGCGGCGTGCTCACAATCGCAATCCTGTTGCGCTTCATGGATAGCTTTATGATCTACACGGAGCCTTTTGTGCTGACTGGTGGCGGTCCAGGCAATGCCACGACGTTCTTGAGTCAATATTTGACGCGACTTGCTGTCGGACAGTTCGACCTTGGTCCAGCGTCAGCATTTTCGATCATCTACTTTTTGGTGATTCTCTCGTTCAGCTACGTGTTCTATACGGCGATGACTCGAGAACATTGATCATGCCGAGCGTATTGCTGTGCGTGTATCTGCTGTTGTCGGTCGTGCCGATCTACTGGTTGGTCGCGATGGCGCTCCAAACCAACGAGCGGATCCTCGGTGCGTTCCACGTCTTTCCGACCGAGATCACGTGGGCGAATTTCGCGACGATCCTGACTGATCCAGATTGGTATCAGGGCTACATCAACTCGATCACTTACGTCACGATCAACACCGTCGTGTCGGTCATCGTCGCGTTGCCCGGCGCCTACGCGTTTTCGCGTTATCGCTTCATGGGCGACAAGCACTTGTTCTTCTGGCTGCTGACGAACCGGATGTCGCCGCCCGCCGTGTTCCTGCTGCCGTTCTTTCAGCTGTATTCGAGCATCGGCTTGTTCGACACGCCGTGGGCCGTTGCGCTCTCGCACACGTTGTTCACGGTCCCGCTCGCGGTCTGGATCCTCGAAGGTTTCATGTCCGGCATTCCGCGCGAGATCGACGAGACGGCCTATCTCGACGGCTACGGGTTCGGCCGGTTTTTCTTTCGGATCTTCATGCCGCTGATTCGCTCCGGCATCGGCGTGACCGCATTCTTCTGCTTCATGTTCAGTTGGGTGGAGCTCTTGCTCGCGCGCACGCTCACGTCGGTCGAAGCAAAACCGATCGCCGCGACGATGACGCGCACCGTGAGCGCCGCCGGTATGGATTGGGGCGTGTTGGCCGCCGCTGGCGTGCTCACGATCGTGCCGGGTGCGATCGTGATTGGATTCGTCCGCAACTACATCGCGAAGGGTTTCGCGCTTGGTCGCGTCTGAGAGTCGCCGATGAGATGGATGGCATGGACACCACCGACCGCCGGCTTCTTCGCCGCGATTGCACTCGTACTCGCGGTGTATACGGTGTGGGGTGTAGTGTCGCCTTCGGATCCGCGGCGCGGTCTTCTGCCGATGCCGACGACGCGCGGCGACCGCTTGTTCGTAGGTTTACTGTTCAGCGCTTACGTGAACCTGGTCTGGGCCGGAGTCACGGAAGCGTCGCAGTGGTTGGCCGTCGCGATCTGGGTGCCGTTGATGATCGCGATCGGGCGTTGGGGTTAGTTCATTAAATTGGGGTGGTGCCATGACTCGACTATCGAGACGTTGTGTCGCTGTATGTCTGCTGCTTGCAGCAGTTGGTTGCGCTAAGAAAGAGGAGCCTAAGCAGGTAGAGGTCGCCGCGCCGGCACAAGAAGCCGCGCCCGATCCCTCGGCGGAGCTCGAGAAGGCGGCTGAAAAGTGGGTGGACACGGAGTTCCAGCCCAGCAGCCTGACGCGCGAGAAGCAACTCGAGGAATTCAAGTGGTTCCGCGAGGCCGCGAAGCCGTATCGCGGCAAGACGATCAAGGTGGTCTCCGAGACGATCGACACGCACGTGTACGAGTCGAAGACGATGGCGAAAGCCTTCGAAGAGATCACCGGCGTCAAGGTCAAACACGACCTGATCCAAGAAGGCGACGTGATCGAGAAGCTCCAGACTGCGACGCAGTCGGGCGAGACGATCTACGACATGTGGATCAACGACAGTGACTTGATCGGTACGCACTTCCGCTACGGGTTCGTCACGCCGCTGTCGGACTTCATGACGGGCGAAGGCAAAGACGTGACGTTGCCGACGCTCGACATCGATGACTTCATCGGCAAGAGCTTCGGAACGGCGCCGGACGACAAGCTCTATCAGCTCCCGGATCAGCAGTTCGCGAACCTGTACTGGTTCCGCTACGACTGGTTCAGCCGCCCAGACCTGCAGAAGAAGTTCAAAGACAAGTACGGGTACGAGCTCGGCGTGCCGGTCAACTGGTCGGCCTACGAAGACATCGCCGACTTCTTCACCAACACGGTCAAAGAGATCGACGGCGTTCGCGTCTACGGTCACATGGACTACGGCAAGAAGGACCCCTCGCTCGGTTGGCGTTTCACCGACGCATGGTTGTCGATGGCTGGTGTCGGCGACAAAGGCATTCCGAACGGCAAGCCGGTCGATGAATGGGGTATCCGCGTCGAGGGTTGCAACCCGGCTGGTTCTTCGGTCACACGCGGTGGCGACGTGAATGGTCCCGCTGCCGTGTATGCGGTTCAAAAGTACCTCGACTGGTTGAAGAAGTACGCGCCGCCGGAAGCTCCGGGCATGACGTTCTCGGAAGCGGGACCGGTGCCCGGCCAAGGCCAAATCGCACAGCAGATCTTCTGGTACACCGCGTTCACCGCAGCACTCACGAAGCCGGGTCTGCCGGTCGTGAATGCAGACGGCACGCCGAAGTGGCGCATGGCCCCCTCGCCTCACGGGCCGTACTGGGAGGAAGGCATGAAGCTCGGCTATCAGGACGCCGGCTCTTGGACGATGCTGAAGAGCACGCCGCTCGAGCAGCGCAAGATGGCGTGGCTCTACGCGCAGTTCACGATCGCGAAGTCGACGTCGATGAAGAAGTTCTTCACCGGCCTGACTCCGATTCGTAAGTCGGACCTCGACTCCGAGCACACGACTAAAATCGCGCCCAAACTCGGCGGCCTCGTCGAGTTCTATCGCAGCCCCGCGCGCGTCGCGTGGACACCGACTGGAACTAACGTCCCCGACTATCCGAAGCTCGCTCAGCTGTGGTGGCAGAACATCAGCTTGGCAGTCACCGGCGAGAAGACCGCGCAAGCGGCGATGGACAACCTCGCGACGCAGATGGACGAGACGATGGCGCGGTTGCAGCGCGCCGGCATGAAGAACTGCCCGCCCAAGTTGAACGAGCCGAAGCCCGCGAAGTACTGGTACGACCAGCCCGGCGCGCCGAAGCCGAAGCTCGCGAACGAGAAGCCGAAGGGCGAGACCGTGCCCTATGAAACGCTGCTGACCGCGTGGAAAGAAGGGCGCGTGAAGTAAGCGCGCGATCTACATCCGCGCACGACTGCGTGAGATTGGCGGCTCGAGCTACCTTGTTGCACGCCAGTGAAACGCCCGGCCTGGCGTACGATCACAATCGTGGTCGAACACCAGCCGGGCGTCTCCGTCTTTGCCGAACGCTATCGCGTCGACGCGATCCTCGGTCGAGGCGGGATGGGTTCGGTCTCGCGCGCGACTGACATTCAGACGGGTGCGACGCTCGCGCTCAAACAGTTGACGGATGCGCTGCCCAGCCTGATCGAGCCACTGCGCGGGCTCGCACCGGTACTCGATGTCGTGTGCTAGCTCGCGAAGTCCGCCGCAGATTCGACGTGCGCGGCTGCTTCTTTCTCGAGCCACGCCAGGCTCTCGTTCGCAGGCTGAGCGAGCCCGTCGCCGGCATGGATCCGATCACGCAAAACGGCGCGTACTCGCTGAGCTCGTTTTACATCCAGCTCGAGCTTGCATCGCGCGGCAGCGAGGGCGGACTCGGCACGGCCGAAGAGCTCGAAGCGGCTCCGATGTACGCCACGCTCGGCAAGCAGCTGCGGCTCGTGGCGGCGCTCTCACAAGGGGACTTCGAAGGCACGCGACGAGCGCGCGAAGAACGCGAGCTTCTGTCGCTGCAGAGCACGTTCACCGACCAGCACCGCGAGACGAGCGTGCGCTGGGAAGCGGTCGCGATCTATCGCGCAGCGGATCTACTCGGCCTCAAACAGCTGATCCAAGCGCAGACGGCACGCGCAGCACGCTTTCCAGGCGCGCAACCGCTGCTCCACATGTTGCGCGCGCAATATCTGCTCCTCGCAGCGGAGCCCGAGCGCTCGCTCGCCGAAGTGCATGCCGGGCGAGCACTCGCACCGCCGCTCACGCACGCGTGTGGGCGCGAGCTCGCGCGGGTCGAGACGCAAGCCCGACTCGCGCTCGACCGAGTCGCGAAGCCGGTGCGTGTGCGGATCGCGCTGAAGCGCAGCTTCGAAGCGTGCAGCTCGACCCGCGCTACGAGGACCGATTGATCGCGGCGCAGGCCCGCGCGCTCGCAGCTGCGGGTTCGATTGCGGCCGCGAAGGCGCGCCTCGAAGCGACGATTCGCGACTTCGAAGCCGTCGGACCGAACGGGGTCCCGATCGCGGCGTTGTACGAGACGGTCGCGGAGATCGCCCTGCTCGAGACGGACACCTCGACATTTCAGCGCGCTCTCGAAGAGGTCAAGCGCATCTACTCGCGCGGCAAACACCCCGGTCTGGTCGCGCGCTACGAGCGCCTCGTCGCGACCGGACGTCGTCAGCTCTCGCAGTGGAGTGGTAGCGGGCTCGTTCGCAACGACGTTCACGAACGCATGCTGACCGTGACGCAAGTCCGTTCAGGGATCGGCCCGGCCCGAAGCGACGAGCAATTCCGCCAACTGCTCGGCATCGTGCTCGACGAGGCTGCAGCTGCGAGCGGCTACCTCTACCAGTTGTCGAGCGTCACACGTTGCGGCAGCTCGCACAGTGCGGAGCCGCGCCGCTCAATCCAGCGCTCGAGCTGAAGTTGGCGAAGTACATCGAACACGTGCTCGCGGAAGAGACGGACTCCGTGACGGTCACAGGCGAAGCGGCGGGCGGGCTGTTCGTCACGGCGGAGGGCGCGAGCGACGTACCGATCGTGCTTCGGGACTACGAGGCTGCGCAGGTGCTCGGAATGATCGCGGTGGGCTCGACGAAACCGGTCGAAATTGGGCGCGGACTGCTCGGTATGCTCAGCCAGACGCTGAAGGTTTTGCTCTCGAACCTCGCTGACGGAACAAACCTGTCCTCAATGCCGGTGGCCGGCAGCCACTGAGCAGGGGTACAGTCTCGCGATCATGAGCCTCGAGCTGTTCTCCCTGCCCGTCCGCGTCTGGTTCGAGCGCCGGTTCCCTCACGGGCCGACGCCGGCACAGGAGCGCGGCTGGCCCGAGATCGCAGCGCAGCGGCACACGCTGATCGCCGCACCTACCGGTTCGGGCAAGACACTGAGCGCGTTTCTGGTGTGCATCGACCGCTTGTACCGCGCCGCCTTGAGCGGCGAGCTCGAACAGTTGGGGACGCAAGTCATCTACGTCTCGCCGCTCAAAGCGCTCGCCGTCGACGTGCATCAAAACCTAGAGATTCCCTTGGCGGAAATCGCGCTGGTCGCAAAGGAGCTCGGCTGGCCGTCGCCGGAGATCCGCGTGGGTCTGCGGACCGGCGACACACCGGCGCGCAGTCGGTTGATGATGCTGAAGCATCCGCCGCACGTGATGATCACGACGCCGGAGTCGCTCTACTTGTTGCTCACGTCGCAGCGAAGCCGCGAGGCGTTGAGGGGCGTGAACACGGTGATCGTGGACGAGATCCACGCGCTCGCTCGCGACAAACGCGGGGCGCACCTCGCACTGTCGATCGAGCGGCTCGCACACGTCGCGACCGCTCCGCTGATGCGGATCGGTTTGTCGGCGACTCAGCGGCCGATCGATCGCATCGCACGTCTGTTGATCGGCGTGACGAACGCCGAGTGTTCGATCGTCGACACCGGTCACAGCCGCGAGATCGACCTGCAAGTCGAGTTGCCGGAGACCGAGCTCGAAGCCGTCGTGTCGAAAGAGCAGATGGCGGACGTGCTCGAGAAGATCGCGAAGCACATCGAGCAGCGGCGCACGACCTTGGTGTTCGTGAACACGCGCCGCATGTCGGAGCGGCTCGCGCATCAGCTCGCCGAGCGGCTCGGCGAAGAAAAGGTTGCAGCGCATCACGGAAGCTTGTCGAAGGATCGGCGCCAGCGCGTCGAAGCGCGGCTGCGCGCCGGCGACCTGCGTGCGGTCGTGGCCACCGCGTCGCTCGAGCTCGGTATCGACATCGGGCCGGTCGAGCTCGTGTGCCAGATCGGTTCGCCGCGCAGCATCGCGACGTTGCTGCAGCGCGTCGGCCGTTCCGGGCACACGCGCTTTGGAACTCCGGTCGGTCGCCTATACCCGTTGACTCGCGATGAGCTCGTGGAGTGCGCGGCGCTGCTGCGTTCGATTCGCGCAGGTGAGCTCGACTCGGTCAGCTTGCCGGAAGCTCCGCTCGACATCCTCGCGCAGCAGGTCGTCGCGGAGTGCGCGGCGGAAGACTGGCAAGAAGATGCGCTCTACGGGTTGATGCGGCGGGCAGCTCCCTACGCGTCGCTCACTTGGGAGGCATTTCAAGACGTCATCGAGCTCGTCACCGAAGGCGTGCAAACCGGTCGCGGCCGGCGCGCGGCGTACGTGCAGCACGATCGCGTGCAGTCGCGGCTTCACGCGCGGCGTGGCGCGCGGCTATCGGCGCTCACTTCGGGCGGCGCGATTCCGGAGATGGCCGACTATCGCGTGGTCGCGGAGCCCGACGAGACTTTCGTCGGCACGGTCAACGAAGACTTCGCGATCGAGAGCATGGCCGGCGACGTGTTTCTACTCGGCAGCACGTCGTGGCGGATCATGCGCGTGAGCGCGGGTACGGTGCGCGTCGTCGATGCGAAGGGTGCATCGCCGACGGTTCCGTTCTGGCTCGGCGAAGCTCCGGCACGCACGTTGGAGCTATCGGCGGCGGTCTCGAACCTGCGCGAGGCCCTCGATGCCAAGCTCGGAACCGAAGGTCTCGAAGCGGCCTTGCAGTGGACGATGGCCGAGACCGGCTTCGATGTCGTCGCTGCGCGCGAGCTGCTCGCGTACCTCGGCGCCGTGCGCGACATGCTCGGCGTGCTGCCGAGCCAGAACAAGATCGTGTTCGAGCGCTTCTTCGACGACACGGGCGGAATGCAGCTCGTCGTGCATGCGCCGTTCGGGGGCCGGGTCAATCGCGCGCTCGGGCTGCTCTTGCGAAAGCGCTTTTGCACCTCGTTCGATTTCGAACTGCAAGCGGCGGCGAACGACGACGCGATCGTGCTGTCGCTCGGTCCCCAGCACAGCTTTCCGATGTCGGACATGCTGGGGTTCTTGCGCGGGAGTCGGGTGCGCGAGTCGCTGACGAACGCCGTGATCGTAACGCCGATGTTCGGCGCGCGATGGCGTTGGAACCTCAATCGCTCGCTCGTCGTGTTGCGGTTTCGCGGCGGCAAAAAGAACCCTCCGCCTCTGCAGCGGATGGAAGCAGACGACGTCATGGTCGCCGTGTTTCCCGCGCTGGCGGCCTGCCAAGACAACGCGACCGGCCCGCGCGAGATTCCAGATCACGTGCTGGTGCGGCAGACGCTCGACGACTGTCTGAACGAAGCGATGGACGTGACCGCGCTCGAAGCGCTGCTCGCGCGGATCGCGAGCGGCGAAGTCGAAGTGCAGTTCCGCGAGTCGACCGAGCCATCACTCCTCGCCCACGAGATCCTGAGCAGCCGCCCATACACGTTCTTGGATGACGCCCCACTCGAGGAGCGGCGCACGCGCGCGGTGCAGCTGCGCCGTGGCCTGCCGGTGGTCGCACGCGAGCTCGGCTCGCTCGATCCCTCTGCGATCGCACGTGTGCGCGCAGAAGCGGCAGCGCAGCCGCGCGATCGCGACGAGCTCCACGACTGGCTGCTTTGGCTCGGTGTCGCGCAGCCGCAAGCAGCGTGGCAAGCCTGGTTCGATCACTTGGCCGCAGAGCGCCGCGTGCTGACGCTTCACCACGGCGAGTTGCGCTTTTGGTGTGCGGTCGAGCGTCGCGAACACATCGCCCCGCTGTTTCCGAGCGCGAGCTTCGAGCCGGACTTGCAGCTCGAAGGGGCCGCGCCCGATCTCGAGATCGACGACGCGGCTGCGTTCGTCGTGCGCGGTCACCTCGAGACGCTCGGGCCGACGACGGTTTCGCAGCTCACGGCTGCAACCGGCCTCGGCGAGGACGCCGTCGTCGCCGCACTCGCGAAGCTCGAAAGCCAAGGGTTCTCGATTCGCGGAGCGTTCGAAGCTGGTGTCGCCGGAGTCGAGCAGTGGTGCGCGAGACGTTTGCTCGGCCGAATCCACTCGTACACGCAAGCGCGGCTCCGCCGTGAGATCGAGCCCGTCACCGCACAAGACCTCATGCGCTTTTTGCTGCGCTTTCAGCACGTGCAGCCCGGGACTCAGCTGAGTGGTACGCGCGGCGTGCTCGGGGTGATCGAGCAGCTGCAGGGCTGCGAGCTCGCAGTGGCGGGTTGGGAGCGCGACATTCTCGCGAGCCGCGTCGAGTCGTATCGGCCGGAGTGGCTCGATGCGCTGTGCCTGTCTGGCCAAGTGACTTGGGGCCGTTTGCAGGTGCGCGCGCCACGGCTCTCCGGTGCGCGCGCCCTACCCAACCGCGCGACGCCGCTGTCGCTCGTCAGCCGCTCGGATCTGAACTGGCTGCTCGAAGCCGCGCGCGGGCCGCTCGATGCGGTCCAGAACCCGGATCTCGAGTCGCTGCCAGTTCCCGAGGGCGATGCCGGGCTCGTCGTTCAAGCACTCCGGCAGCACGGCGCGTTGTTCTTCTCGCAGCTTGCCGCGTGCACCGGACTGCCCGAGCCGCGCGTTCGCGACGCGTTGTGGGAAACGGTCGCGCTCGGCTGGGTCACGGCCGACGGCTGGCAAGCGCTTCGCAGCTTGCTCGTTCCGCGTGCAGCGCAGCGCAGCATGAACGTACCCGATCGGCGGCGCGGCCTGCGGCGCGGCGCACGCGGCGCGATCGCAAACGAGGGCCGCTGGGCGCTCTTGCCGCAAGGCGCTGCCGCTCACAGCGGCGCCGACCGCGAGGAGCTGGCGGAAGCCGTCGCAGAACAGCTGCTCGCGCGCTACGGCGTCGTGTTTCGCGACCTGCTCGTGCGCGAGTCCCTGGCGCTGCCTTGGCGCGACATCGTGTGGGCGCTGCGGCGGCTCGAGGCACGCGGCACGGTGCGCGGCGGCCGGTTCGTGAACGGCTTCGTCGGCGAGCAATACGCGTTGCCCGAAGCGGTCGATTTGCTGCGCCAGGTTCGCCGGCAACCCCACGATGGAGAGCTGGTGCGCTTGTCGGGCTGCGATCCGCTCAACCTGGTCGGGATCGTGTTACCGGGTCCGCGCATCCCCGCGCTGCAGAGCAATTCGCTGTCGCTTCGCGACGGAATGTTAATCGGCGAGGAGCAAACGCCCCTCGCCGATCTGAGTGAACCTGTCGCTGAACCAGCCTGAACCGGGTGCCGGCTGTGCCAGCATCCACTTGGGATTAGCGGCGGCGGTCGATCAGGATCCGCAGCACGTACCAGAACAACAGCATGACCGACGCGAACAGCGCGAGCGCGGCTGCGACGTGCTGGCTCGTGCGGTAGCGCAACATGACGTTCGACGTGTCGTAGAGGATGTAGCCGCACGCGAAGGCGACCATCGCGTAGCTGAAGAACATGCCCAGCGTGAAGCCGAACACGATCGACGCGACGATGAAGCCCATCGCTGCGATACCACCGAACATCAGGATGCCGCGCAGGAACGAGAAGTCTTTGCGCGTGATGAACACGATGCCGGTCAGCGAGATGAACAGCATCGACGTGATCATCGCCGCTTTGGACAGGATGTTCTCATCGCCTTGCGCGCCGAGCATGATCGCCATCGCGATCAGCGGCAGGAACAAGAGCGACTGCAGCACGGTGTAAAGCCCGAGGCCTGCGTACTGGAGCGGTACCGACGTGGAGTTTTGCGCCCAGCGATCGGCGAGGTAGCTCGTGCCGACGAAGCCGGCCATCACGATGAGCCACATGTACTTGCTCATCTGCAGGAACGAGATCATGCCGGCCGCGACCGGAGTCACGAACCAGAAGGTCTCGAGCGCGACGAACATCAGGATTGCACCGACCAGGTGCAGGTACGTTCGCGTGATGAACGCGGCGCGCTGGTCCGGCGTCGCGTGGGCCACGACTGGCGCGGCGTCGTAAAAGGCAGGTTGCTGCATGACGGTGGCCTCCTCCAAAAGGGGTCCTCGATCAACACCCGACACACGGATTCCATGCCAGGCGGGGTCGCAAAAATTGCGAAGCCCCCGGCCACAACTGTAGCTGATCGCAACGGTGCCGCGCAAACCTCGCCTAGGGCTCGGGATTCCGAATTCGCGAGATGTCACCGAGCGATCGCTCAGAGCAACGAGACGAAACAGCACCCCTGCTGGCAATACTGGTCTGTGGTGCAATCTGGGGAGAATTCACACACGGGTTGACCTTCGTCGCATTGGTTCGGCGGAGTGCGCGCGAGGCAGTCGGCGGGCAGATCTTTCAGCGTCCGGCCCGGGCACAGCTCGCAGCGGCCACATTCGTTTCGACACTGGGAGCTCTGGGTGCAGCGCGGGCAGGCGGCGGTGTCGTCGATCTTGTCGAGCGAGCAGCGTTCACCGAGCTCGATCGTCACGCTCACGCCGTCGGCGCGCGCGACCTCGCAGCAGCCGAAACAGTCGCAACCGTTTGGCGTGCGCGTGGCGCAAGTGTTCAGACACTCTTGCGCGACCTGACAGCTGCTGCAGTTGCCGTTCCCGTTAGGCTTCTCGCCACGCAGACACGCGCTCGGATAGCGACAGGCGTCGATGCCCGTACCTTGATCTTCATCCCAAAAGCAGTCGCGACAGCTCTTCGCTTTGCTCAGTCTGCCGGTCGCGAACGTCGCTTCGTCTTGGTCGAGCGCTCCAGTGCATTCCGGGTCGAGGCCATCGATGAGGCCGTCCGCGTCGTTGTCGAGACCGTCGTCGCAAGCGCACGGGCCGTTGCCGCATCGAGCAGCCGAGCCTGCATCGGGCCCCGGCGCAGTCGAGGAGTCGGCCCGGCCCATCGCGGCGTCGCTCACAGCTGCATCCCGGATTCCGGGGACTGCAGCGTCGCTCTGACCGCTGCCGGCATCCCGCACCCGATCGCGGGCGAGCGAGATATGTCGATTCGAGCATCCGCACACGACGAAGCACGAGACGAGGCAGTACCACGCAAAGCTGGACGTGCCCGCCGCGGCGAGCCACAGCGCGATGCGCTTAGAAGTCATGGCGCGGGAGTGGCTTCTCGTAGCTCGCGCAAACGCGTCGTAGCTTCCTTCACGAATCGCCCCTTCGGATAGCGCAAAAGATAGCGCATGAGGCCGGCTTGTGCGCGCGTGCCCGACAGGCGTTCCGCGTCGATACGCGCGCTCGCGAAGAGTGCGTTCTCGCCGGCGGGAAGGTTGGCGAACTTCTGCGCGACGAGGCGATAAGCCGCCGCAGCTTCCGAGAGATCCCCCGCGACGAGCGCGGATTCCGCGCGAAGTGAGAGCGCCTCTGCACGCTGGCGCGCTTGCAGGTCCTCGCCGAGCACGTTCGAGACGAGCTCGCGCGCGCGAGCGAGGTTGCGCTGGGCCAGGGCGAGGCGAGCTTGATCGAGTTGGCGCTCCACCCGGGCGGGTGAGTTGCTGCGTTCGGGCATTGCAACTGGCGGCGGCTCCGGTACGACGCTGGAAGCTGCGATTGGTTCGGCCGAGACCACCGTAGTTTTCCTCAGCTGGCACGGCGCGCTCGGACACGCGTAGCTATCACCCGGCCCGAGCTCCGCGAGCTCGGTTCCATCCGGACGCTCCACCCGCACGCGACCGCGCGTCACCCGCACGGCCGCGCTCGATACCTCGAAGCGCGTGCCGAGCACGAGCACACGAAACCGCGCGGTGTCGACCCGAAACGCCTGATGTTGCGCCGGGTCGACGTCCGCCACGACGCTACCACTCTCGAGCCGCAAGACGCGCGCACCCCCGAACCAAGCTGCGCGCGTCTGCGACCGAAACTCTACCCTGGCGTGTGCGAGCGCGACGACGCCACCGGACCGGCTCGCGATCGCAGTTTCAACCTCGCCGCTCTCAGCGGCGCGCACGGAGTGCTCGAGCGAGCCGGAGATCAGGTGGTAGTCCGCGCGCAGCGAGAGATCGGGCTGGCGCAGAATCGAGAGGACTACAATCGCCGTAGCGGCCAGCGCGCCGAACGCGCTCGGGAACAGCCAACTCGAGCCTGCAGCGGTGGGCTGCGACGGCCGCTCCGCCACCGCGAATGCCTGCAACACCGCTCGCTGCCGAGCGCCGCTCGAAAGCGGCGCCGCGCCCGCGTCACTGAGTGCCCGGAGGCCATCCAGCAACTGCGCCTGCTCGCTGCAGTCCCGGCATTGCGCCAAGTGCTCCTCGAGAACCAGCGCATTTGCCTGCGACAAGCCGGCAGCTCGCGCCTGGAGCAGCGCTGCAATACGCGTACATTGCAAACGGATCATGGCACCGCCTCCGATGCGATGTCGCGTAGGATCGGGTCGCGTTGCGCGCGCTTGATCAGCTCGCGACGCGCCCAGAACACCCGTGACTTCGTCGCAGTCACGCTCGCTGCGGTGAGCGCAGCCACTTCTTCGATCGGAAGACCTTCGAACACATGCAGCACGAATGCGATGCGTTTCTTCGGCGAGATCGCCTGGAGGTGATGGTTGAGCCGCTGGACCTGGCGTCGCGTATCCACGCTCGACTCCGAGACGTCGAAAAGTGTGCGCGGGTCGACGCTGTCTTCGAGATCGGGGAGCTCCCCGCGCCGGCGATGAGACGCGCTCCGCAGTCGCTCCTGCGCGATGCGGATCGCGATGCGCGCGAGCCACGTGCGTACTTGAGCTTCAGCGCGGAACCGCGGAAAAGCGTGAATCGCAGCCAGGAACGTACTTTGAAGCAAGTCTTCCACTTCGAGCGCCGATCCTGCGACTCGACCCAGCAGCCGTTCCAAGTACGGCGCGTGAGCCAGAAACACAGCCTGCAGTGCGCGGCGATCTCCCTTCCGACACGCCTCGATCTGGTCGAGCTCCTGCGCCGAGAATTCGGGCGCCAGGTTGACGACGCGACCCATCGTTCTGAATTGTGGAAGCTCGCGTGCGCGGGTTGAAAGAAAATGCGGTCGCGTAGCCAGCTCAGCCACGCCTTTCTGCTGGTGGCGTGTGCGCTTGTGGGCGTTTGGGCGCCTTTGGCCCACGCCGCCCAGCCCCGGGTCCTGGTGCTCGAGCAAAGCGGCGCACCCAAAGGCTTTCTTGTCGCGCTCCAGATCCAGCTCTCCGGGCTCGCGCAGCCGGAACGTCACATCGTGGCACCCGCGGCGAGCGCGGCGGAGGCGATCGAGCGGGCGAGCCAACTCGTCCGCGACCAGGGGGCGCTCGCAGCCGTCTGGGTCGACCGGGGTCCGGCTGAGGGCGGGGGCCCGGTCGTCGCCTACGTCGTCGGAGACCGGCAAGGCCGAGCCCTGATCGAGGTCGTACGGGTGCCCGGAGATCGCGGACCTGAGCTCGAGCGGACGACTGCGCTCAAAATTCGCGAGCTCGTGGCGGCGATGCTGCGCGGCCAAGCCGCCCGGGCCGAGGCAGGGCAGCTTCTGCAAACCGAGGGGCGGCCGCCGACAGCTGCGGGCCCCTCGGGCGCCGAGGAGCAGCTGCCGGTGGCGGCGCAGCCATCAGCGGCGCAGTCATCAGCGGCACTTCCGAACGAACAGCCCGACGAGCCGCCTCCGACCGCGCCGGGATGGACCGCGTTCGCGTCGGCCGGCATCCGGCTCGGCTCTCAACCGGACCTGGGACTCGGCCGATGGGGCTTCGGCCTCGGCGCCGGGCCCGTCCTCGACCTTCGTCAATTCCGATTGGCGGTCGCGCTCGGATTCGATGCATTTCCGAGCATCGAGGTCGAGCGCGCGGGCAACTCGGCTCGCTTCTGGGAATGGACCGTCGGCGCCGCGCTGCACGCTCAAATGCAGAGCGGACCACTTTGGCTCGGAGCACGCGCTGGACCACAGCTCGTCGGCTTGGAGGCGCACGGAACCACGCGCGCCGATACCCCTGGAAACGCGGCTCCGACGTCGTGGGCACTGTCACTGGGCCTCGACGCGGAGGTTCCACTCACGCGTTTCGTGAGTCTGCTCGCGGGCATGCAACTGCAAGCGCTGGCGCGTCACCTACACCTCGACGTGAACGACGACGAGCTGGTCGACCTCGGCCGGGTTCGCGCACGTGTAGGCTTGGAGCTCACTGCACGCTTTTGAAACTTTCTTTCAACCGCGCAGCCGGGTCCACCCACCGTCTGTGCATGGACCGCAATTCGACTTTGAAATGGCAGCAATGGGCGGGAATCGCATTGTGGCTGGCTGGCGCGGGCTGTAACTCGAGCCATACCGGTGGCCCCTCACCAGCACCGACATCCGCCGCGCAAACGGCTCAAGCCTTGCCGCTGGTGGCAGAGTGCGCCGCCGGCTCTGCAGCTGGCAGCGGCTGGGAGTGCAGCGCGCCCGCCTCGATTACGTGCGACGACGCCGACGACTTGACACCGATCCGCGTCCAGAGCCCGAGCGGCACGACGTGCGACACCGACGATTTGCGAATCACGGAGACGCGCGCCGCGGGTTCGAACGTCCGCACGATTCGCGTCAGCGATCGCGCCGGCGCGACGCTGTGTACGACGCAGCTGGAGGTCATCGACGACACGCCCCCGGTCCTCGAGACTCACACGATCGCGCTGTGGCCGCCGAACCACAAGTTCCACGACATCGCGGTCGAAGATTGCGTGACGGCAGTCGATGCGTGCGACGGCACGCTGCGCGGCGAGTTCATTTGGGCGAGCAGCGATGAGCCGATCGACGACATCGGCGATGGACATCACTCTCCGGACATCGGCGTAAGTGCGGACGGCCGCCACGCCTGTGTTCGATCCGAACGCCAAGGCCCGAAAGACGGGCGCGTCTACAAGCTCGGTGTGCGGGTCGTCGATGGAAACGGCAATGCGACCGAAGGCGTGTGTGCCGTGATCGTCGATCACGACCAGCGCGGTGTGATCGGAGCCGATAGCGGCGAGAAGTATCGCGTGACGTTCGACGACGACTCGGACGCTGGCCTCGCCGCGTGTGCGGGGGACCCGGACGAACCGCCCACGACTCCACCACCCCCGCCGACGACCCCGCCTCCGCCGCCGCCACCCCCGGGTGACGACGACAATCCGGATGGCGGCCCCGGCCCGGGCTGAGCCTCAAGGATTGAAGTACACGCGCGGCACGCGAGTGTTGATGTTGGTGAGTACTTCGTGAGGGATCGTGCCCGCCCAGCGCGCGAGCTCTTCGATGCGAATCGAAGAGCTCGCGTCGCGTGCCGCTCCCAGCAGCACGACTTCGTCGCCGTTGTAAGCAGTGTTCAAGCCCAAGTCGACCATCACTTGATCCATGCAGATCCGGCCGACCACCTTGCGCCGCACGCCGTGCACGATCACTTCGGCGTGTCCGCTCAGCGAGCGCAAGTAGCCATCGCCGTAGCCGACCGGTAGCGTGATCACGCGCGTCTGCTCGGTGGGTGACCACGTCGATCCGTAGCTCACCGGACTGCCCGGCTTCACGACCTTGAAGAACACGACGCGAGTCGACCAGCGCAACGCCTGTCGCACCGGGATCGACAGCTGCAATTCGTTCGCCGGGCTCGCGCCGTAAAACAAGATCCCAGGACGCACGAGATCGAACCAGCTCTCCGGCAACTGCAAGATCGCGCCGGAGTTTGCCGCGTGCCGCATCGGCATCGGTAGTGAGCGCTGCTCGTAGAAGCGGAGCACTTCGTCGAATCGCTCGAGCTGGAGGCGCGCGTGCGTGAGATCCGATTCGTCGGCGTTCGCGAAATGCGTGAACACACCTTCGACGAGCACGTGGCGCGATCGGGCCGCCGCTTCGAGCAGCGGCTCGGCGCTGTACCAGTGCACCCCGATCCGCTCCATGCCGGTGTCGATCTTCAAGTGCACGCGGGCCTGCTTGCCGAGCCGCTCGGCGCAAGCCTCGATCGCCGCGAGCTTGTCGACCGACGACGCCGTCAGCGTCAGGTCGTGTTCGACGAAGCGCGGGATCTGCGAGCCGATGATGCCACCGAGCACGAGCACCGGAAGCTGCACGCCGGCCTGACGCAGCCGCAGCCCTTCTTCCAAGTACGCCACTCCGACGTACGGTGCGCCCACATTTTCCAGTTTCTGCGCGACTGCGACGAGGCCGTGCCCGTAGGCGTTCGCCTTCAGGATCGGCATCACGCGCGCCGGAGCCACGTGCGCTGCAAGCACGCGATAGTTCTCGGCAAGAACGGCTAGATCCACCTCGAGGTGGGTCGGGCGAAGCTCGTCTTCGGACAGCGTGGGTTCGTGCAAAACAGGCATGCTCGGCTAGTCTTAGCGGACGGCTGAGTGTAAGCCTAAGCGGAGGTCGGCATGAAATACCTTCATACGATGGTGCGCGTCAGCGATCTGGAAAAGTCGCTCGCGTTCTACTGCAATGCGCTCGGCCTGCGCGAGCTGCGCCGGCGCGAGCACGAACAAGGTCGCTTCACGCTCGTGTTCCTGGCCGCTCCGAACGACGATCAAGCGCAGATCGAGCTCACGTACAACTGGGACGATCAGGAGTATCGCGGCGGGCGAAACTTCGGACACGTCGCCTACGCGGTCGAAGACATCTACGCAACCTGCGAGCGCTTGCAGGCAGCCGGCGTCGTGATCCGTCGCCCGCCGCGCGATGGGCGAATGGCGTTCGTACGCTCGCCCGATGACATCTCGATCGAGCTCTTGCAGCAAGGCGACGCGCTCCCGCCGCGCGAGCCTTGGCGGTCGATGCCTAACACGGGCGAGTGGTAGGTCACCCCCAGGGTTGCTCCAGGGTTGCCATCGAGCCGCACGGGCGCATTTAAGCCTCTAGCCAGGCGATCACCGCCCTTGGAGGACAAGCATGCGTCTCTACTCGTCGGTATTCGAACATAACGGGGAAATACCGAGCCAGTACACGTGCGAAGGTTCCGACACCTCGCCACCACTCGAGTGGTCGGGCGTGCCCGCAGGAACGGAGTCGATCGCCTTGATCGTCGACGATCCAGACGCGCCCGTTTCGAGCGCTGCCTCGCAGGTCTGGGTTCACTGGGTCGTCTTCAACCTACCCAAGATGACCACTGGTTTACCGGAGGGCATTCGCGATCTGCCGAAGACGGGCACGCACGGGAAAAACAGCTGGAAGCGAGCAGCTTACGGCGGCCCCTGCCCTCCGAGCGGCCGCCACCGGTACGCGTTCAAGTTGTATGCGCTCGATGCGCTGGTCGACCTCGAACAGCCGACTAAAGAAGAGCTCGAGTCGGCCATGCAAGGTCACATCGTCGCGCAGGCGGCGCTCATCGGAACCTACGAGAAGCACGGCTGAGCCTATTTATGCTTCGGCGCGGGCGCCAGGCACGCCCGCGCCGCCGCCAGCTGCAACTCGGTGACGGTCGGCCCCGGGCGGGCAAACGCGCGATCGAGCGCCGCCGCGAGCCGCACTCCCGCGCGCAGGAGTTGCTCGTCGAGCATCGGCAAGATGCGTTTTGCATAGTCGTCGCCGAGCTCGACCGTCTGCTTTGAATCGGCCCCAGCGGGTAGCTTCGCATAGACCCGCCGCGCGACCCGTTGCGCTTCGAGCACCCAATCGTGGACACCGCTGCGCTTGAAGCGGCGCGCCTCCGGCGGCTTCAGCGAACGCGCGAGCATCGCGACGTAGTCGGAGACGTTGCGACCCGTCCAAGCGATCAGCTCCGAGTCCCAGACACTGTGCAGGTTCGCGATGCGTCCAGCGAAGCGCACGCGCAGATCGTTACCGCCGCGATCCGCTCGATCGCCACTGTGGAGAGGTTGGTGAAGGTCGCCGATGAAATGCACGACCAAGCGCAGCGCACGGCTGCGGTCTTCCAGTGGAGCGTTTGCGTCGGCGAGGATCGCGAGCTCGCGATCCGCCGCGCTGATGACGCAACCTCGGGGCTCCGGGCAATCGCGCGCCGGATCGTAGCTCGCGGCCGTAAGCGGAATGTTCACGTAGTGCCACGCCCCGGTGTTCAGACACATTTTGCGATAGTCGTCCGCCCAGCTGCCGACGGCTGCGAGGTCCTCGCCCGGTGCGAGCAGCGGTTCGATCGCAGCCCGGGTTTGCGGGGCGAGGTACAACTCGGCGAGCTCGGCGACGATGGCATGCCCGTCTTTGCCCCACGCGCGGGCTGTCGACGTGATCGCAACCAGCCCGAGGATCGCTAACGCGAGCCGCATGACGCGTTCTCCACCCTCGGATACTCGCAGAAATCCCGGTTGGTCGCGCAGTGAGATGCGTCCCCAATCGTGACTTCAACCGTTCGGCCGGACGCTGACTGTGCGTACCACGCGCGGGGACTCGCCGGCGGGCGCACGGCTTTCGGCTTGCGACCCGCAGCGATCGCGCGCTAACTCCACGTACGTTCATACCGCCCGGAGGCACTCATGCGTTTCCCGCTCGTGTTGTCGCTTTTCGGAATTATGGCTTGCAGCTCTTGGCTGCAGAGCGCGACTTACGCGCCGGTGTCCGAGAGCTCCGGCACCGAGCTGGGTGCGTTCGTGATCTCGGATGGCCCGGCACGCGACACGGGTTCCGCGAGCATGAACGTCCGCGCGCTGGTTGCAGGGCAAGTGGTGGCAGCGCGGATCCGCGTGCTCGATGAAACGGGCAAGATCGCGAGCGAAGGCGAGAGCGGGACGACGATCGCGTTGCGCGCAGGCTCGCACAAGATCGAGCTGCAGATCAGTGACGCTGCCTCACTCGCGGATACGCCGAAACAGACTCGCGAAGTGTTTCTCGAGTCGGGCAAGACGACGCAGGTCGAAGCGACGTTTCCGTGGGCGAAGGTCACGCTCAATGTGCTCGTCGGCGGACGCTCGCAGAATGGGATCCCCGTGAAGCTGCTCCGCAACGGGGCGGTGGTCGCCGAGATGAAGAGCGGCGCGAAGCCTGCGGCGATCACGCCCGGTAAATACGAAGCCGACGTGCTGATGAAGGGCACGACGATTCGCGTCAAAGGGCTGTTGTTCCCCGAGGGCGCGACGCAGACCGTACCGGTGCGCGTTCAGTTCTGAGCGGCAGTTTGCGGAGTCTGTGGTGTTCGCGGTGTTCCCACGAACGGTTGCAACACGATTGCAAATCCGACGACCGCCCCGGCGCCGACGACGTTGTACCAGAGGAAGCCTAGGTTCGAGGCGAAGAACAGGCCGAGGACGAGCGCCTCTGCGAGGAACGCCGCAATCAACGTCGGTGTGCCGGTGATCTTGCGCAAGAAGAAGCCGACTAAAAACAAGCCGAGGAGCGTTCCGTAAAACAGCGACCCGAGGATGTTCACGGCTTCGATCAAATTGTCGAGCAGCGCAGCAAAGCTCGCAAATCCGACTGCCAGCACACCCCACAATGCCGTGAACAGCTTGGAGATCAGCAGGCCGCGTTCGCTTTCGACGGGTTTACCTCGAATCCGCTGATACAGGTCGAGCGTCGTCGTCGACCCTAGCGCCGTCAGCTCGCTCGCGATCGAGCTCATTGCGGCGCACATGATGACCGCGATCAAGAGGCCGACGAGCCCGACCGGCACGTATTGGATCACGAACCCGAGAAACACGTAGTCGGTGTCTTTCAACTCGGCGGTCGGAACAGCCTTCGCGATCAAGTGCTTCGCGCGGTCGCGCACCTGGTCGGCGTCGTGGGCTGCGTCGCGTAACACTTGCCGCTGGGCGTCGACGTCGCGGCTCGCATCGAGCGCCGCAATGTAGCCGAGCGCGGCGCTGCGCTGGCGTTCGAATGCCTGCCCGTACTCGCGTTCCAGCGCGTGCAACTCGGCTGCGTGGGGCGTCGCTTCGACTTGATCGAGCACGGGCGTGTTGAAGAACAGCGGCGGCTGCGTGAACAGGTAGAACACGAACACCATCACGCCGCTGAACAAGATGATGAACTGCATCGGCACTTTGAACATGCCGTTGAACAGGAGTCCGAGGCGACTCTCTGCGATCGAACGGCCGGACAAGTACCGCTGCACTTGCGACTGATCGGTGCCGAAGTACGCGAGCGCGAGAAAGAAGCCGCCTGTGATCCCGGACCAGAAATTGTAGCGGTTTGCGAAGTCGAACTCGAAGCTCACCGCGTTCATGCGATCGAGCGCGCCGGCGACCTTCACCGCGTTGGGCAGCGACACGCCCTCGGGCAAACGCCATACAATCAGCACGAGCGCGAGGACCATGCCGCCCATCATCACGATCATCTGCTGCTTTTGCGTCTCGCTGACCGCGCGCGTGCCGCCGAACACCGTGTAGAGGATCACGACCAAGCCCATACCGGCGTTCGTCGCTTGAAGTGACCAACCGAGCAGCGAGCTGAGAATGATGGATGGAGCGTAGATCGTGACGCCGGTCGCGAGCCCACGCTGGATCAGGAACAGCACCGCGCCGAAGTAGCGAACGCGCACGTCGAAGCGATGTTCGAGGTATTCGTACGCCGTGTAGACGTTGAGCCGGTGGTAGATCGGCACGAACACGGCGGCGATCACGACCATCGCGAGCGGCAAGCCGAAGTAGAACTGCACGAAGCGCAGTCCGTCGTCGAACGCTTGGCCGGGCGTGGACAAGAACGTGATCGCGCTCGCTTGCGTGGCCATGATGCTGAGGCCGATCGTCGGCCACTTGAGCGTGTGGCCGCCATGAAAGTAGCCTTCGACGTCGCGCACACCGCGCGTACGCCACGTGCCGTAGATCACGATGAACGCGATCGTACCGGCCATCACGACCCAGTCGAGAACGCTCACGCGGCCCACCTCGCGAGGAGGTAGAGCAGCCCAGCGCACAACAAAAGCTCGATCACGACGAGCGCGTAAAGCCGCTGCCAGCTGCCGAGGATCGGCGGCGGATCTTCGTCCGACGGGGCTTGTTGCGGCTCCGGATTCACGGCGCCTCGTCGGTGGCGCGCGCCAAGAGATTCGTAAACAAGCGGTAGGCGCCGGGCACGCCTGCCGGCAACTGCCGGAAGAACGCGAGGCCGGTGTAGACATAGCGGCCACGGCCGACCTTCGCGACTAACAACGCGCCGCGTTGCGCGGGCTCTCCGGGATCGGCGATCTCGAACACGGGCTTGTAGCGCTCGTCCCACTTTTCGCCGAAGTACAAGCCTCGCTCTTGAACCCAACCGGCAAAGTCTTCGGGTCCGATCTTGTTCGGGCTGCGCAACACGCGATCGTTGGGATCGATCGCGTGGACGGCGGCGTTTTCGTCCGTCACGCGACCACGACCGACGTCGAGTGGATACGGGCCGACCGGCGCATCGAGCGGAGAGATCGAGCTGCGCGTGACGTACTGCACGACCAGGGTTCCGCCCTGCTCCGCGAACTTCGTCAACCGAGCGTGGACGCGCGGAAGCACGTCGCGGGTGTTGTACGCACGCACGCCGAGCACGATCGCGGAGAAGCGCGACAAGTCACCCTCGAGCAGCGTGGCGTCGCTGAGCAACTCGACTTGCGCGCCGATGTGCGCGAGGTCGGCTGGGATCGTGTCACCCGAGCCTTCGACGTAGCCGATGAGCCCGCGCGGCTTTTGGAGCGCCACTGACGACAGCCGAATCCGCGCGGGTTGCAGGACTGTTTGTAGCGGTACGTGCGGATAGTCGATCACGTCTTCGCGATACGAGTAGTCGCGGCCCTCGACTGCGATCACCGGTTCGGCGTACACACGTGAGGTCACAGGAGTCTTCGCGGCTGCCGGCGGCGTGACCACGAACTCGACAGTCGTGTCGTCACCCTGGCGTGCGAGCTGCACGCGTTGCTCGGCGGGCTCGGCTTTGTAGCCGGGCGGTAAGCGCAAGAACGCACGAGCGTCGAGCGCGTCTTTCGCAGCGCGGACGCGAAGGATCACTTTTGCGCTCCGGCCGTTCGGAAACATGACCGCGTCGCGCGCGGGCGTGGCGGTCGCAGGAGGCTCGATCTGCACGCGGCGTTCGCGCTCCCCATGCACGCGGTCGAGCCAAGTGTACACGACCGGAACGGGAAGGCGGAGATCGACGCCGGCGAGGTTCACGTCGAGTGAAGCCATCAGCGGCGGTTTGCCTTCCGGATCATCGGCGAGGTTCGGATCGGAGAGAACGAAGTGCCCGGCTTCGGGCGGTTGGGCGAGCCAATACGGCGTCGAAACAGCGGCGCTGGCAGGACATTTGAGCTCGATGCTGATCTCACGCTTCTCGTGCACCCCGAGCACCGCAGGGTCAGTCGTGCTGGCGGCCGGCACCGGCGCGACCTGCCCCGCAGCTGCCAGCTGCGGGCTCTTTTGCGGAACCGCTTGTGCCGCAAGCTGGAGCGCGCTGTCCGGGACGATTGTCGATGCGAGCGCATCCTTGGGCGGCCACGCGTGCTCGGCCGCGCCAGTCTTCAGCGTAGGGGTCGGCGCCAGCGGGGCAGGAGATCCATCCGGCAGCGTCAGCTTCGACAGCCGCAAGACTGCGGGGCGACGCAACACGACCTCCACGCGCACCGGCGTGATCGAGCCGGGCGAACACGCAGGCTTGGTCGCATTCGCGCGAACGTACAGCCCGCTCGCCGCCGCCATCAGCTTCGCCAGGTCAGTCTTCGCATCTCGCACGCGCGGTTCGGCTGCCGGTAGCGCTGCAAGCGCTCGCCAGGCTTCCGCCAACCCGGGCAAAGCGCGCTCCGGGTAATCCCGGTGCAGCGCACTTCGCGCCTTTTGCAATGCCGCCGCAAAGACTCGACCGGGCGCTCCGTAACGCGCCCAGCCGAGCTCGACTCCATCGAGGAGATCATCCGTCGCAGGTGTCCCCGCAACCTGGACGAACCGCTCGATCAGCGGCCCGCGTTCACCGGCTGCACCAAAACCCTGACTCTTGTGTTGGCTGCGCGAACGCGCTGCGAGCTCGCCGTACGACAGGCCGAGCCGCACGTCGTAGCCGCCGACGTCCAAGCTGATCGCGCCCGCGGGCGGTTGCTCGTCTTTCCAGAACGGCCAGTTTTGAAGCAGACGCTTCGCCTGCCACACCGCCAGCCCTTGCGTGAGCTGCTCCGGAAACTGCTTCGGATCGGCCGCAGCGCTAAATGCTTCGCGCGCAAGGATCGCCGATGCCGTGTGATGCCCGTGGTTGGGCGGCTTTTCGTCGAAGCGCGTGATGATCACATCGGGCTGGAGCGAGCGAATCGCGCGCACCACGTCGCCGAGCGCGTCGTCGTGGCCCCAAATCGAAAGCGTCTCCTGCGCCGACTTCGAGTAGCCGAAGTCGCGCATGCGCGTAAACCGCTGGCGCGCACTATCGAGCCGCCGCGCCGCGAGCAGCTCCTGCGTCCGCAGCACGTCGAGCATCGAGTCCTGTTCGCGTCCGATCAGGTTCTGGCCGCCGCCTCCGCGCGTCATCGACAGATAGGTCGCATTCACGTGCCGGGCGTTCGCGAGGTAGGCGAGCAGCCGCGTGTTCTCGTCGTCGGGATGCGCCGCGACGTACAGCACCCGCGCCGTGCTCGAGAGCCGGTCCAGCGCGTGCGCGAGTCTTCCCGCATCCATCGCCACCTCCTGTGCTCGCACGGGCTGCACTGCGAGCACACAACCGAGAACCACCGCGTGAAAACGCATCATGCTCCGGAAGCTCCGCGATCCGCCAGCGCGCGATCGTACAGGCGCTCGTACGCGTCGAGCGCCGGTTCGCGCCGAAAGTTAGCGAGCACGCGTTCGCGGCCTCGATCGCCGAGTCGCTCCCGCAACGCTGGCTCGGACACGACCTCCACGACGGCGGCTGCCAGCGCATCGAGATCGAAGGGTGCGACGAGTCGTCCGACGTCCTCGGTCACGACCGCGGGAACGCCGCCGACGCGATAACCGACGACCGGGACACCGCAGCTGAGAGCTTCGAGCGCTGCCAAGCCGAAGCTCTCGGTCTCGCTCGTGAGCACGAAAACATCGGCATGCTGCAGCAAGTCGACGAAGTCCGAGCGTTTGCCGAGAAAACAAACGTTCCGCTGAATGCCGAGGCTGCGCGCGCGAGCCGCGGCGGCCGGCCGGTCCGGACCATCGCCGACGAGCAACAACCTCGCCGGCAGCGTGCGCCGGACGCGAGCGAGCACTTCGAGCAGATCCGTGACGCGTTTCACCGAGCGAAAATTGGAGACGTGACACAGGAGCGGCCCGGTCGACGAGTCCTCGAACAGCTCGTCGAAGCGTTGGGGCTCCCGCACTTCGAGTTTGCGAAACCGATCGACGTCGACGAAGTTGGGAATGACGTCGATCGGCATCGACGCTGAAATACCGAGCGCGCTCCAGGCTTGTTCGCGCAGATACTCCGAAGGCACGCTGATCGCATCCGATGCTTCGACGCAAAAACGGGTGATGGTTTGATAGCTCGGATCGGCACCGACTCGCGTGACGTCGGTGCCGTGCAGTGTCGTCACGAGCCGCGGCGCAGCGGCTCCGAGTGCTTGGCGTGCGAGATACGCGCTCGCGGAGTGTGGTACCGCGTAGTGAACGTGCACAATGTCGATGTGATGGTCTCCAACGACGCGCGCGATCGTCGAAGCCAGCGCGAGTGTGTACGGCGCTTGTTCGAACAACGGATAGCTCGGCGCACTGACCTCGTGGAAGAACAAGCGCGAGCACACAGGGAGCGCGCGGCTCGGTTGCGAGCTTGCGATGACGTGGACAGTGTGGCCACGTTGCGCCAGCCCTGCCCCGAGCTCGCTCGCGATGATGCCGCTGCCGCCCAGGCTCGGATAACAAACGATCGCGACCGTGCGCGCGCGAGTCAGTGTCATAACCACAACTCCTTGCGCGCGGCATCGAATGGATCGATCGCCTGCAGCACCCGCTCTAGAAACGCGCGCTCACCGAGCTTCGAGGCAAAGTACGCGAGGCCGTACTCGCGCTCCTGCGGCACGCCGTTCGGCTGCAACATCACTCGCAAGCGCCGTACGTCGCGCACTCTCGCTTCGTCGGCGGTGGCTCGAACGTCGGCGTACCGCTCCGCGAGCTTTCGACTGGTCGTCTCCAGCTTGGCCCGGGTCTTTGCGATCGTCCCCGAGAGCGCAGCGAGCGGCTCCGGCAGCGTTGCAAGAGCACGCGCGAGCACCGCTTCGAGCTCGGATCGCAGCTCCGACGCGAAGGCCTCTGGCGCGGGCGCGCCGTCACCGCTCGAAGCGAGCTTGCGTAAGAGCGCCTGCTCACTCATCTCAGCCGCACTCGGCTCGAGCCCGTGGCGCTGCAACAACCGCGCGGCGGCCGGCTCGATCACGCGAAATCGCGCGCGTGGTACGACGAGTGGCAGCTCTTTTCCGAACGCGGCGTACAGCGGCGCGAGCTGCGCGTAGTACGCGACTTCCGCCGGCCCGCCGACGTACGCCGCCGTGGGCAGCAGGGTGTCCTGCGCGAGCGGCCGGAGTAGTGCACTCGTGCTGAAGCACAGCGGATCGCGCTCGAGCGTCGCGTGCAACGCCGGCAGCTCATGGCTGCGGGTGCCGCCGATCTCACTCAGGCGCACGCCCGACGGCGCCAACCGATGGCGCGGACCCTCCGGACCCTCGGCGTGAAAAAACGCGAGCGGCGCATCCGGTCGCACGTGAACGATCGCTTCGTAACCCGCGCCTTCGAGCGCATCGCGCCGAGCGACCAATAGCGTCCCGATGGCTTCCGATTTGTCGAGCGCCGCGCGATGCAACGCGCGCAACTCGATCGCCAGCGCGCGCTCTCGCGGATCGATCAAGAGCAGCCCTTCCGGCTCGAACAGCTCGGCCAAGACTCCGGCAAACGCGTCGCTCCAGCGCGCACCCGGCCGGTAGTGTCGTGCGAGTCGGTCGAGATGCACCCGCGCTTCAGGTAGTCCGCCGAGCTCACTTTCGAGCGTCGCGTGACACGCGCGAATCGACTCCGGCAACGCCAGATGTGCGATCGACACGTGGTTGTGGGCTTCGATCGGGACTGTGAGTGGGAGCGGGTCCGCCTGTGGCCGCTCCACGGTACAGTGCGCGATCTCCTCGAGATCGTGATCTTCGGTCTGCAACCAAAACACCGGCACGACCTGCCGTCCGGTTTGCTCAGTGAGCGCACGTGCCCAGCGCACCGCGGTGGCCGCTTTGTAGACGGTGTAGAGCGGGCCGAGAAACAAGCCGACTTGCTGCCCGGTGACCACCACCGCCGCGCCAGCTGCGAGCGACTCGAGATTCGCTGCGCGCGCTCGGCTCGGCCCGAAGCGCGCGTTTTGCGCTTCGAGCCTGGACAGCACCGCCGGAGTGATTCGCCCAGCCCGTTCGACCGCGCGAAGCCGATCCTCGGCGCGCAGAAACGAGCTCGGAAAGAACTCGCCTGCGCCGCCGGACAGATAGGCGTCGAAAATACTCGCGGTCACGCGCTGGTGCTCAGCCCTTCTTCTTCCAGCCAGCGACCGTCTTCGTGACTTCCTCTTTGAAGAACGACTCGAACATGCGGTCACCGGTGCCGAGCTGCAGTGCTTTTTCCGCGGTCGCGACGGCTTCTTGCGCGCGGTTTTGTTTCGCGAGGATCTGCGCGCGGACCCAGTTGTTCCACCACGTCGGCTTGATCGCGATCGATTGATCGATGTAGCCGAGCGCCTTCGTGAGATCGCCGTTGTTGTCGAGCAGGTAGCGCGCGGACACGAAGTGGGGCCGCCATGCGTCGTCGACTGCCTTGTCGATCCCGGTCAACACCTGCTGCTTGGTCGCGACAGTGATCGGAATGCTGACCCGCAGCTTTTCCCACTCGAGCTCGACGCGAACTGCGTCATCGCTCGTGTCGCTGAACAGAAACGTCAGACGCTCGCGACCCTTGATCGCTTGTGGCGTCACGCTCACGCGAACGACGTCCTTTTTGACGTCGAAGCCGTCGTTGCCCCAAGCGTCAGTGCTCGTGTTCAGAGCGACTTGCCACGCCGTCTTCCCCGGAACCGTATACAGCGCATAGCTACCGGCGGGCACTGGCTTGCCTCCAAACGTGAAGTCGCGGCTGGCGGTCAGCTTCGTCGCGGCGTTCGCGCCGGTGCGCCACGGTTTGTCGTACGCCACGAGCTCGCCCCAGATCTTGCGACCCTTCACGCCGGGGCTCGAGTAGTCGACCGAGAAGTCGGTCAGCCCAACGCGCTGCTCGATGCGCGCTTTCGGGCTCGGTTGGGGCAATTCAGGCGCGGCTTGTTGTTGTGCAGCCGCGAGCGACGCAGTCGAGAAGAGACACATACAGACGCACAGCGAGATGCACCGGGAGTTCAATCGCATGAGCATTCCTTCCAATTCGTGCAAGCAGAAGCGGGCGCGTACGGGACCCGCGCGGGATCGCGGCCGAGCGCTGCGCGCACCCGTGGCTACGACCGCTTGCAACACACGGCGCCAGGGTAGCATTCCCTGGCGCGGGAAAGTCCTAGCTCAACCCAAGAATGACAACCGCGTCAGCTAGCGGTTGGTGGCTGGTTCACGTCGTTGACGTTGACGGCGACGGCGACGGCAAGCCCGACGCCACTTCAATGACCACCATCATCAAACAACCGCAGCTGACGGCTGCAACCAACAATCCGCTCTCGACTTCATCCATCACGCCAATCACGGCGAGCCACGCTGGTCTAGTTGTGCCACCCGATGAGCAAATCGAGTCTCACTTTGCCGCTGATTCTCATCAGCAATGGACTCGAATTGAGAGCGTTCGCTTCCAAACGTCACGTGCGCAATTCACGGCATCCGCGCCACGGACTCTACCCAGATGAGACAACTGGACAATCAGTACATATCAGCATGTGTCGTCCGCTCTATCATCCGAACGCGTTCGCAGGTTAGTCTCACGCCGTCTTAAGGGGAGTGTGACGCCATGAGGTTTGCCGCACGTACAGTGCTGTTTTTCGTATGCGCTGTGCCGGTCACCAGTGCTCTCGCGGAGCCGGCTAAAAAGCCCGCTATCGCGCCGAGCGCAAACGCGAGCTCGGACGCACAACAAAGGGCCGAGCTCAAGCAGCAAGCCGAGCAGTTGAAGAAGCAAGCCGAGGTGCTCAAGGAGCAGGCCGACCAACTGAAAGCACAGGCCGAAAAGCTCGCTCAACAAGCGAGCGACAAAGGTAATTCTGCAAGTGACAAAACTCCTCCCCAAGTAGCTGTGGCTTCGGCTCCGGCCCCCGCACCGGCACCGGTTCTCGCGCCTGCACCTGCGCCTACCGCGCCCGCCGGCCCCGGCGGCCCCGGCGGCCCCGGCGGCCCCGGCGGCCCAACGATGGGTCCGCGGCCGACGCCCGCGCCTGCACCCGTGGTGTCGAATGCGGTCGTGCCGTCCGCGACAGCAGCTCGGCCCGCCGATGCGGCGAGCTGGACCGCCAAGGCCAAAGAGTTGAAGCAAAAGAAGGCGACGGGGAGCGAAGCTGCGGCGGAACTCAAGTCGGATGGCGCAAATGCGAAGCAAGCGGCAGCAGCGATGCGCGATGCGGCTTACTCGAAGGCGGAGATCGGCCAAGGCCTGGGCGCGTTTGGGCTGACCGAGTCGGCTGAGATCGCAACCGGGCTGCGATTCACGTTCACGCCGCTCGAGATCGTCGGGATCTTGAAGGCGCTCAACGCCGGGACGCCGGAGATCGTCGCGGGTCTTTCCCAGGCGAAGTACAAGCCGAGCGAGGTCGTCGGTGCGTTGCAGAAGAGCAGCGTCGACGAAGCGGAGATCACGAGCGCGCTGATCAAGTACGGTGACACCACGACTCAGGTTGCAGAAGCGCTCTCGCTCGCGGGAGTCGCGCCGGAAAAGATCGTGGTCCTGCTCAAAGGCGCGAATCAATCCGGCACGGACATCGCCGCTGCACTGAAAGATCGCAAGCTCACGCCGCCGCAAGTCGCAAGCGCGCTGCGCGATGGCAAAGTGTTCGCGGGTGATCTCGCAAAGGAGCTCAAGTCGCAGGGCAAGAGTTACGATCAGATCGCGGTCACATTGAAGGATGTCGGCTTCGACGCGGCGAACATCGTGCGCGGGTTGAAAGTCGCCGATGCCGACCCGTCGGCGCGCGCGAGTGCACTCAAGGCGATCGGTGTAAAGCCGGCTGAGCTCGTGACGGTGATGCAGCAACAGAAGGCGACGGATGCGGAGATCGGCAAGGCACTGAGCGATAACAAGCTGACCGATTCGCAAATGATCGAGGCGATGCAAGGCGCGAACATGCCGTGGAAGTCGATCGCGACGGCGCTGCTCGCGGCGAAGTCGACTGCGAAGTCCGTCGCAGCGACCGCGCAAACGAAAGGCGTTGCCGCGGGCGATCTCTCGAGCGCGTTCATCGCTGCGGGTGTGCCGCCGCAGGATGCAGTCAGTGCACTCGTCGCCGCGAAGTACAAGATCACGGAGATCGCACTCGGGTTGAAGGCGGGCGGGATGGCGCCGGCGGAAGTTGTCACCGGGCTGAAGAGCAGCGGCGTGAAACGGCCGGAGATCGTCGCGAGCCTGCGTAAGCTCAACTTGAGCGAGGACGAGACGATCAAGACGCTGAAGGCTGCGGGGTACACACCGCCGATGATCGTCGAAGATACGAAGGGCGATGGCGCGACACTTTCGAAGACGGCAGTCACGCTCAAGACCGCGGGCTTCACCTGCAGCGAGGTCGCCAAGGGTTTTCCGAAGGCGAACAAGACCGAGCTCGCGAACGGGCTCAAAGACGCGAAGTGCCAGCCGGTCGAAATCGCAGTTGCGCTCACGGACGTGGGCACGCCGCGCAAGGACATCGCGGGCGTGTTGAAGGAAACCGGAACCGATCGCACGTTCGTTGCAAAGGCGTTGAAGAAGCTCGGCGCGCCGACGACGGAGATCGCGGACAGCATGCGCAAGTCGAACTACTCGCCGGGCGATGTAGCGCTGGCGTTGCGCTTGAACGAAGTACCGGCAGACGAGGCCAGTGCAGCACTCGCGTCGGCGAAGGTCTCGAAGGCCGAGATCCCAGCCGCTCTCAACTACGCCGGTTACAAGAACAAGCGCTGATCAGCGGCCGGCCTTCGCGTAAGCATCGCTCGACGAAGCTCGCGAGACCTGCGATCGGTCCGAGTCTTCGTTGAGCATCTCGACGCGCGTGACCGTCTCGCCGTCGCGGACGACGACTCGGAACGTCTTGCTCATGTTGAGCGGCTCGTTCACGAGCTTCACGCTGTGTTCACCAGCCGCGACTTTCAGCCCGCGCTGCGGCGTGTTGCCGACGAACTTGTTGTCGACCATCACGCGCGCCCATGGGCGGCTGTTGATTCGAAGTGTGCCCGCACCGTCAGCCGCGGACGCACTGGCCGTGTCGCGTTCATCCAAGAGGCGCACCGGCGCGTTGCGCGTGATGCCACGACGATGCCAGCGACGTGTCTCGCGGCTCTTCCCGTGGCTACGCGATGCCGCTATCAGCTTCGGGACGATCGCGCCCGTGGGAGCCGCGGCAGCGATGGGCGACGAAGCCGGATGTTCCCGCATCTCGACCGGCGCGAGCTCGAGCGTCGAGTGCTCCGACAACGCGGCAGGCAAAGTCGTGTCGTAGTAGCCGTCGAGCTTGAGCTCCACCGAGTGCAGACCCGGCGACAAGCGCTTGATGCTCGCCGGCGTGATGAAGCCAGTCGGCTTTCCATCCACGAAGATCTGTGCGCCTTCTGGTCGGCTCGTGATCGAAAAGCCGTTCTCCTCTTGCTGCGCCGCATTCACCGTCGTTTCGAGTGCGACGGACGGCTGCTGCGTCGGCTCAGCGATCGGCAGCGGCTGCGTCGTCCAAGAGCGGATCCCGAGGATCAGCGCCACGCCCGAAAGCGCGCTCGCCGTGAGCCAGACCCACGCGGCGATTTGATGCCGCCGATGCGCACGTAGCTCGGCGAAGTCGGAATCGTAGCCCGCCGTCACGGGGAGCGCGGCCGGTTGCGAGGGCACGGAGGGGCGCGTGCTGCGCGCGACGAGCGGACGCAACGAGTCGGTGTCGTACGTCGGTACCGGCGTGGGCTGCGACGCGAGCCACTGCGCGGGGACAGTTGCGGCTGGCTGCGATGGCGCCGGCTTCGAGAGTTTGCGAGGTGCTGCCGCCGTCCGCTGCGAGACGGTCGACCGCTGCGAGACGCTATCCGACTTCGGTGCGAAGCGCCGGCCTCCGCGCACGGTTGCAACCGACGCGTCGTCGAAGTTCAACGCGTCCGGCTCGAAGTCGATCGGATCGCTCGTGATCGACTCCGCTCGCACGGTCGCACGACCGCGATCGCGAATCGTCTCCGAGCCTGTGCGGCGCTTCAACGTAGGCTTGGGACTCGACGCCTTCGATTTGCGCGCAAGCGTGGGGCGCGAGCCAACCGGAAGGGAGCGCTGCGTCTGCTTCGACGCCGGCAGGGTCTCGGGTGCAACTTCATACGCGAAGTGTGAACTGACCTCGCGCGGGTCGCGCAGCTCTGATGGTTCAGCGAGCAACGCGGCCGCCGGCAGCACGCGAGCCGACTCGCGCACTCCGCTTTTGCGTTGCGGCTTCGGACGCGCGGAAGCCGCCGAGTCTGCGTCGCTCGAGAGGAGCTCGCTCAAGCCGCCGGGCAACCGGTCCGTGTACTCACTGACGAACGTCGAATCGAGTAGCTCGAAGTTTGCGGTGCGTTCGAAGTACTCGGTCTTCGCTTCTTCTTCCCACTCGGCCGTGCCGCTCAGGTCGAGCACTTCCAGAGACGCGGGACGATCACCTTCGCCGTACGAGGTCATCTCACTCGCGTCATCCCACCTCGGATCTTCGTCCGCTGAAACCTGCGCGCGTTGAATCGGGCGTTGCTCGGAAGCCGGCTCGCGCGCTCGCGACTCGGCTGCAACTGCCGAGTGCGGGAGCAGCTGCGCCAGCAAGTGGCGCGGCTCCAGCACCCCGGTACGCTCCGACTCGTCGAACCAACTCTCGTTGATCGCAGCGAGTGCATCCGCTTCGTCCTGGTCGTGATCGCCCGCAGACAACATTGCGTCGATCTCATGATCGACGACATCGGCCGAGTTACGCGCCATTCCTACACCTCTTGATTGCCCACCGGTACGCTCGACAGAGTGCGTACCGCCCATGCTTATGTGCCCGCGACAGACACGACATGGCTCAGTTGGCTACGCTGTTCCAAGCTTGCACTGGCGTCAAGAAGGTGGATGTGTGCAGCTACGAGCTGCACGCGTGCCAACGCACATCAACCTCGTCGCATACATGTAGGCGACCTGGCGTCTTGCAGCCATCAGCTTCGGAAAGTACGCGAACCCATTGGCATCCGGGGTTCGTCCGCAGTTTACCGAGCGAGCACGCGCCTTTTTATCGAGCGCGTGCTCGCACTGGTAGTCGCGCGCTCGACTCACTGCTGCCGGCAGCAAATCGCGCCTTCGATCGCCATCGATCCGCTGCTGTTCACGACGAAGGTCCACTCGTTTTCACCCGGCGCGCACATCGCAGCGGGACCCGGCGCGTAGACGACGCGACCTGCCACGGATGCACAATCGAGCTCGGTGCACGCACCTTCGTGCAGGATCGCAACGCCGACGGAGTGCGCTTCACACGCGTTGCTGTACGACTTCTTGTCGCAACCGCAGACAGGATTGTACTCGCGCGTGCACACGGTCGGGACCGCCTGGCAGATGCCGCCCGCATCGCTGACCGTTCCATCGCAACCTTGACCGCCCGCGCTCGCTTCGTAGTTGCAGAACTCGCGCGTATCGCATTGGAGCGCGGCGATCCCACCGCACGTCCGACCGCTCGATTGCTCTTGCACGCAACACACGGCTGGCTCATCGCCGCCGCTGTCGATGCTCCAGCTTCGTTCGCCCTGCCCACACGTCGGCTGGCTCGCGCCATCGCTCAACACTGCGTGACCGCCGGCGGACGAGCACTCGGCCCGCGTGCACAGCCCTTCGTGCTTCAACGAAACGCCGTCGAGATGCGTGAAACAAACGTTTGCGTGCGTGCGGTTGTCGCAGCCGCAGACCGGTTCATACAGGTCGTTGCAAATCTGCGGCTTGTCTTCGCACACGCCACCGCGATCGGTTCCGCCGCATTCCTGGTTCGGCTCTGGTTGGAAGTTGCAGAACTGTGCGTCGCCGCAGGTTGCGCCGCCGCGCGTTCCGCAGCGACTGTCGCTCGGCTCACCGGCATCGCCGCTACCGGCATCGCCGCCGCTACCAGCTTCAGCACCAGTTCCCGATTCGCCGCCCGCGCCCGCGGTTTCACCGGCACCCGCGCTGCCACCGGCACCTGCTTCAGCGGTGCCGGCTGCGCCGCCACTGCCAGCGCCACTCGCCGCCGCTCCGGCGACGCTTTCGCCCGCACCACTCATTCCACCTGCTCCGGCTGCCGGCGCGCCCGCGTTGCCTGCACCGCCGGTGTCTACGCCTTCGCCTCCGGCTCCAGCGCTGTCGCCCTCGCCTCCAGACCCCGAAGTGCCACCCGAACCGCCGCTACCCGCACCATCGTCGCCAGCGTCCTTCGACTGCCCGCTACCGCTATCGGACTTCACGCTGGAGTCCTGTATTCCACCATCGTCGTCGCGGATACCGCCTTGTTGTTCGCTCTTATTGTCGTCACAGCCCTGCCACATCACGACGAACAGAGCGAACACGAGCACGCTTGAGAATTTCATGTGCAAAGCCCCTGGCAAAACGGGTTCCAACGCGGCGAACTAGCCAACGGCACTGCACGATGCAAGCGAGGTTGGCCACACCGCGCTCGACATAAGCATGCGAACGCGGAGTGCCAGCATCGCGTGAACTATCCACCCGCAGCCATCGGCGCCAACGCGCGATCCACAGCTCTCCGCTGGCTACGTTTGTGCTCGAAACGCAGCACCCAGACCGCTCCGCTGCAGATGAGCTCCTTGACGTACGCAGCTAAACGACCGGTCATGATCGGTCCAGTCATGGAACCATCGCGACCACGCAGTTGAAGTACGCCGTCACGCCGTCCGAGACTCATGCAATACGCCGGTGCGCGGAACCGCATGTGTCGTGGAGTTGTTCCTGCGAGCTCGCGCACCAAGTTGTGCGCGACGTGCCCGCCGGCCGGACCGGCACTCTTGCATCCCATCGGCAGAGGTGCACCGAGTTCTGGCGGAAGCCATGCGAGATCGCCAGCCACGTAGACGTCGGGGTGTGAGAGCGATCGCAAGCACGCGTCGACGCGCACTTGACCGCGTTCGTTCACATCGAAGCCCGCATCTCGCGCGAGTGCCGGCGCGCGGAAGCCGGCGGCCCACACACATGCGTCGCACTCGATCTGCCCCGCAGCGGTCCAGACCGCATCGGCCGTCACGCGTTCGACTCGAACCGACTCGAGGACTTCGATCCCTGCAGCCGTTAGCTGCCGGCGGACGTGAGCGCGCGCCGGCTCGGACAGCTCGGCCGCGACGGGTCCTGCGCCGACGAGTATCACGCGCAACCCTGGCCAGTGTTCGGCGAGCTCGCTCGCAGCTTCGATTCCGGTCAACCCATTGCCGGCGATCACGACCTTCGCGCCCGCAGCTGCCAGCTGCGGCATCCGCGCTGCCAAAACCTGCGCGCGCTGCGGGTCGAGCGTGAACGCGTGCTCGCGCGCTCCCGGAACCGACTCGAGGTCGACGCTCGAGCCGAGCGCGAGCACCAGGCGGTCGTACCCGATCCTCTCGCCCGCGACGTCGACCTGGCGAGCCGCAAGATCGATCGCGCGGACCGCACCGACGCGCAGCTCGACACCGGTGTTCGCGAACATTGCCGATAGTGGACGTGCCGGCGCAGTCCACCCCGCCGCGACTTGATGCAAGCGAATCCGTTCTACGAACTCATCGCGTGCATTGACCAGCGTCACTCGCGTGGGCGGTAGATTTTGCTGTGCAGGTCCCGCAGCGGTCTCCCGCGCAAGTCGCAACGCAGCCATCACGCCGGCATACCCAGCTCCCAAAACCAAGATGTGCATTTCTAGCTCCTCGAGAGATCAGACGAGCCAGCCAGAACGCGTGTGACATGGGACGTGTCGAATCGTCGCGGGCAGTCGGATCGGAAGCTGATGGCGGCAACGCCTACCGCGGTCGCTTCATCAAGAACCTGTTCGCGCCTTCGGGTGAACAAGTTGGCTTCATCCCGACGAGGTTCACGCTCACGCTGTCGTGCAAGGGTCGGATCGAGGCTCGAACCGATAGCAACTTCGGGTTGGGACGCGACCCTGAAGCGCCGCCGTTCTTTACCGGTGGCGTGTCGCGTGTAGCCGGCTTGCGGCTGCGCGCGAACTAGCGCGTCTCCCAAAGGCATCAGAGTTTCGCGATTCACTCTCACCACTCTCGGGCGGCTCGAGTTTGGATCGCAGGCTCATTTCCAGCTCGCTGCAAGAACACCAGCGTTGCTGATCGCAGCACTTCGGTGCGCACAATCCAAGTGAACGAGGATTTGCGCGCGCAGTGCAGCGCGAGGTGCTTGTCTCGCGACGAGCGTCGGACTAGAAGCGATCGAGTTTCGTCGACGGGATCCGACGATACGGCGATCGCTTAGTTAGCTTGTACCCGATCTCGCGCGAGGCTCTCGGGCGAGAACCGTCAGAGTCATAGCGCGTTTCGTCAGCATGACAGTGCGCGCGCGTCCGAGGGAGGAACCCGTGGCGAATCAATCCACGAGACGACTCGTTGCTGCAGCGTGCTCGCTCGTACTGGCGGCATGCGGGGGCGACGAAGGCTCGGCGACAAATCCGACGACGACCGGTGGAGCTGGTGGCGGCTCGTACGTGCGAGCAGGCAGTCCAGCAGGCCGCGGCGCAGGCGGTGCAGCTGGCGTCGCTGGAGGCGGTCGCGCAGGTCGAGCCGCACCTGTGCCGCAGGGAAATCTAGCGAAGGCCATCGCAAACCTCACTCCACTACTCGCGCCACCAAGCGCGGCCGGTGCCGGTGGTGCGAGCGGCAGCGCAGGTGCTGGCGGCGCGGGCGGAAGCGCCGGCGCAACGGCGGGTGCAGGTGGAATGAGTGGGGGCGCTGGCGGCGCAACCGCGGGTGCGGGAGGCATGACTGCAGGCAGTGGAGGTCGCGGTGGTTCGGGTGGCCGCGGCGGCAGCGGCGCGAGCGGTCGCGGCGGATCGGGTGGCCGCGGAGGCTCCGGTGGCCGTGGTGGTTCCGGCGGCATGACCGCTGGCGCTGGAGGCGTGACGGCAGGTGCTGGCGGTACCGCTGGCGCAGGTGGCGTAGCCGCAGGTGCGGGTGGTTCAACTGCGGGCGCTGGCGCCGCGGGTTCCGCAGCGAGCGTTCCGCTCACGACGACCATGGGCGTGGTCACGTTCACCAACCTCGGCCCGAGCATCGAGATCTCGATCGCGCTGACGCAGTGTCAGAACGGCAAGTCGTACCCGATTCACATCCACACGGGCACGAGCTGCGCCGATGAGATGAGCCAAGGTGGTCACTGGGATCCGCCGCGCGGCGAAGGCATTCCAAACGTCGCTTGCTCGAACGCGATCGGGATGGTGCTCACGCAACGCGATTCCTCCGACGCGAAGCCGTGGACGGTGGGGCCGCCCATGGAGTCGAACGTGGTCGGCCACGTCATGGTGCTTCACGATCCCGACGACCCGACGAAACGCATCGCGTGCGGCGAGATCAAGGCGCAGTGACTACATCGCGTAGCGGTGGCGAACCTCGGCGCGCGTTTGGCCGCGCGCGCCGGCGAGCGCCACGCTGCCGCCCGGCTCGATGACGTGTAACCGATCCGGGCCGATGCCGCGCTCCGCTGCAACCCGTTGCACGAGCACCGGACCGGCTTCGATCGGCTCGTTGCTGAGGTCGTAAGTCCCCCAGTGCATGCCGACGAAGTGCGTCGCATTCAGATCCACTTGTGCTTGCAGCGACTGCTCGGGGCTCATGTGTTGCGCCGACATGAACCAGCGCGGTTCGTATGCGCCGAGCGGGAGACACGCGACGTCGATACCGTCGAACACGCGACCGATCGCTTCGAAGCCTCCGAAGTAACCCGTGTCACCGGTGTGATAGACGCGATGCGTGCCCTCGATCACGTAGCCGCCCCACAAGCTCTTGTTCGTGTCGAACGCGCCCCGACGATGCCAGTGCTGCGCGGGCACGAGATGCACGCGTACGGCGCCGATCTGCACGAACTGCCACCAGTCCAGCTCGATCGCCGGCGTGCACTCGCGCGGCAGAACACTCGCGAGCCCGCGAGGCACGACGAACACGGCTCGGCCCTTTTGCGCCTGCGCGAGTTTTTGCAGCGATGCCGGGTCGAGATGATCGTGATGTCCGTGCGTGACGAGCACCGCCGAGATGTCAGTCAGCTGATCGGGCATTGCCGCTGGCGGCGTCACGCGCTTCACGACGCCACCGGCTCGACCGAAGATTGGATCGATCACGAAACGCGTTCCGTCGAGCTCGCACAAAAACGATGCATGGCCGATCCAAAACAGCCGCGTCGGATAACCCACGAGCGCTTCGAAGTCGGCGAGTCCGGTGCTTGGCACGGAGAGCGAGCGCGCGCGGTAGCCTTTCACGCGCTGATCGTTCGGCGACGTTTTCCAACGCAAAACGTCGCGGCCGGTTGGAAGCGCTGGGTGCCCCCACGGATTGCGATAGTGTCCGTTCGCGCGCGGACTTTCGAAGTACTCGCCGAACTGCGCGCGAACCTCGCTCGGGATGGGCCGGTCTTCCGGTGTCATGCCCGCTCAACGTATACGACTAGAACCTGGAGCGCAGGTCTGAGTCGTCGAGCTCGATCGCTTTGCGCACTGCAGCGAACGTAGTCTCGCGAACCCGTTGTTTCGACGCCGCGTGTGCTTTGAGGTCCAACTTGGCGAAGCCGATCGCCAGCTCTAGTGCGTCTACGAGCACTTCTGCAGCGGGGACGGTTTGATCTAGGAAGCCAGCTAACACCGCGTCGTCCGGCGCCAAGATCTCGGCCGTCAGCGCGCAACGACTAAAGAAGCGCGGATTGAGTCGCTGGCGCATCAGCTCGATCGCGGTGTAAGGCATCGTCAGGCCGATCGCGACTTCGTTCGCCCCGATCTTGAACGCGCCTGCCGCTCCTAGCCGCACGTCACACGACAGCAAGAGGAACGACCCGGCGGCGATCGCGTGACCATTACATGCCGCGACGGTGGGAAGCGGAAACGAGAGCAGCCGTTCGCACAACCTGAAGCCGCCCATCAGCATTCCGTGCGCCTCGCTGCCCCCGGCACGCAGCACACCGAGATCGAAACCCGCGGAAAATCGCCCTTCCCGCCCCGTCAGAACGACGACTGCGTTATCCGCGGCCGCGCGGTCCAGCGCACTGTTCAGGGCTGCGAGCATGGTCGGAGACAGCGAGTTCGCCTTGCCGTCGTCCATCGTGATGGTGGCGACGGCGCCATCGAGCGTGTAGGTCACGAGTTCGGCCACGCGGGACTCCTCGGTTCGGGTGTGCGTCCGAGCATACTCGAGGAACCGATCACCGGCGCCCCGTGATCCGTCTGCAAATCTGCAGGCGGCAGCCTCGAAACCGCTCGAAGACTTGCGCTCACGGCTGAAGGTGCTTTCATCGGAGACCGTGGCCGACAGCGAAACACATCGTGCAATTCACGCCGTCTTTCGCATCGAATCGGCCCGGCTGATCGCGGGTCTCGCGCGCATGGTCCGCGACGTCGGACGCGCGGAGGAGTTGGCGCAGGACGCGCTCGTGACTGCCCTCGAGAAGTGGCCCGAGGCCGGGGTGCCGGACAATCCCGGCGCTTGGTTGATGGCGACTGCGAAGCGGCGCGCGATCGACGAGCTTCGTCGCAACAAGCTGCTCGAGCGCAAACATGCGGAGCTCGCGCCCGAAGTCGAAGAGCGCCAGAACGCGGTCCCGGACCTCGAAGCCGCGCTCGATGACGACATCGGCGACGACTTGCTGCGGCTCGTGTTCACGGCGTGCCATCCGGTGTTGTCGACCGAGGCGCGTGTCGCGCTGACGTTGCGTTTGCTCGGTGGCCTGACGACGGACGAGATTGCGCGTGCGTTTCTGGTGCCGGAGCCGACGATCGCGCAGCGAATCGTGCGTGCGAAGCGCTCGCTCGCGGACGCGCAAGTGCCCTTTGAAGTGCCGCGCGGCCCCGAGCTTTCGACGCGGCTCGCATCGGTGCTCGAGGTGATCTACCTCGTGTTCAACGAGGGCTACTCGGCGACTGCGGGCGATGATTGGATGCGGCCTGGGTTGTGTGAGGATGCGATTCGGCTCGGGCGCATCTTGGCCGAGCTCATGAAACAAGAGCCCGAGGTGCAGGGGCTGATCGCGTTGATGGAGATTCAGGCGTCGCGTTCGCGCGCGCGCATCGGTCCGAAGGGCGAGCCGATCTTGCTGCTCGAGCAGAATCGCACGTTGTGGGATCGCTTGTTGATTCGCCGCGGGCTCGCGGCGCTCGAGCGTGCGGAACAGCTCGGTGGTGATCGAGGTCCTTACGCGTTGCAAGCTGCGATCGCTGCCTGTCACGCGCGTGCGCAAACTGCGGATGAGACCGATTGGGCGCGCATCGCGTCCGTGTATGAAACGCTCGCGGAACGCACGCCGTCGCCGGTCGTGGAGCTCAATCGCGCGGTCGCGGTGTCGATGGCGTTCGGTGCTGCGGCAGCGCTGCCGATCGTGGATCAGCTGACGTCACTACCGATGATGCAGAACTATCACTTGTTGCCTGCGGTTCGGGGCGACCTGCTCAGCAAGCTCGAACGCTGGCAGGAGGCAGTGGTCGAATTCGAGCGTGCGGCCTCGCTGACGCGCAACACGCGGGAGCAGGACGTGCTGCGCGAGCGCGCCGAAACTTGTCGTAAGCAAGCCGAGAACGGAGCGAGCGCATGACTGCTGAAGTGGATTCGTCCGAAGGCGACACTGGTCACGCTACACACGCAGTCTCGAATCAGGCGCCTCCGCTCGCGGATTACAACGTATTCGAGACCGATCAGCCGCTCGTGGAGGCGATCCAACGTGAAGGTGCGGCGTGGGCTCAAGCTCCGCTGCTCACGTTTGGGTCTGTCGTCGGTGGCCAAGAAGCCATCGAGTGGGCGCGCGCGGCGAATCAGTTCACGCCCCAGCTGCAGACGCACGATGCGACGGGTGTGCGCGTCGATCGCGTCG